>CAXTUS010000004.1:69695-71639 GCA_964247475.1 uncultured Acidobacteriaceae bacterium
TTCATCGGCAGTTTTGCGCATGGTGGGAAAGAGGATCACGTCGCGGATCGATTCGGCGCCGGTCATCATCGTGAACCAGGCCTTTGCAGATCGCTTCTTTCCACGTGAGAACGCGCTCGGTCAGCAGGTCGTCTCCGAGCTCTCAAATGCAGAGCAGGCACCAGCGAGAGAGGTGATCGGCGTGGTTGCGAACGTGGCTCGCGGCAGCCTGACCGAGCGGCCCGAGCCTGAGTACTACATCCCTTACTCGCAGGCATTTATCGGTGCGCCAAGCTTTGTGCTGCGGGTGGCTGGTGATCCGAAGAGCCTTGCCGAGGCGGTGCGATCGGCAGTCTCGGCCCAGGATGCTTCGCTGCCCGTCTTCAGTGAGCGAACCTATGACGAGTTGCTCGCGCGCAACACGGCTCAGCAGCGGTTTCAGACGATCCTGCTCACGTCGTTCGCATCAATTGCCCTGATCCTAGCCGCAGTGGGCCTGTACGGCGTGCTGAGCTTCATGGTGACTGAGCGCACGCAGGAGCTTGGTGTGAGGATGGCGCTGGGCGCACAACGTGTCAACATCCTGCAGCTTGTGCTTGGCCGCGGAATGACCCTGACGGTGGGCGGTCTTGCACTGGGCATCGTGGCAGCGCTCGGGCTGACGCGTTACCTTGAGACTCTGCTCTTCGCTACCAGGGCGCTCGATGCTTCAACCTTCGTGCTGGTGTCGGCTCTGTTGCTCAGCGGGTCGCTGCTTGCATCGTTGGTCCCCGCGGTGCGTGCTTCACGTCTCGATCCAAACGAAACATTGCGCAATCAATGAACATCTCTTCTCAGCCGAATTAGGGGAAATTATGATCGACCTCCGCAACCTTGAACGCAGCTACAAGACCGGGCACACGGAAAGCTTCGTGCTGCGCCGCATCAATCTCCATATCTCACCGGGTGAGTTCCTGACCATCATGGGACCTTCCGGCGCGGGCAAGTCCTCGCTGCTGAATGTGCTTGCGATGCTCGATGACCAGTGGCACGGCGAGTTTCTCTTCGACGACATCGCCATCCACACGCTCAATCGAAAGCAGCGCGCGGATCTCGCGCGACGCAGGTCAGGCATGGTCTTCCAGAGCTATCACCTGATTGATGATCTGACCGTGGCCGAGAACATCGACCTGCCGTTGTCCTACAAGGACATACCACGTGCCGAGCGCCAGGCTCTGGTAGCTGACACACTCGACCGTTTCAACATGGTAGGCAAGAAAGACCTCTATCCGTCACAGCTTTCAGGTGGTCAGCAGCAGCTGGTTGGCATCGCCCGCGCTGTCATCCACAAACCCACTCTGCTTCTGGCGGATGAGCCCACAGGGAACCTTCATTCCGAGCAGGCGGTCGAAATCATGCAGCTCTTTCAGGCTCTGAACCAGCAGGGAACGACGATTGTGCAGGTCACTCACTCGGATGCGAACGCGGCGTTCGGCTCACGCACGATCGAGCTGCGCGATGGCTGGCTGACGCGCGATACCGCGGACCCGACCCTGAACGCACTCGCGGGAGCCAGCGCCTAGGATGAGAAAAAAGATGACGACCAGAACAATCAACAATACGAAACCGAACGCCACGAAGCAGAAGGCGTTGGTGGTTATGGCAGCTCTCATGCTGCCGCTCGCGCGCATCGCGGCGCAGCAGCAGCCTCTGACTGCAACACCGCAGCCTGCCCTGCGCCTCGACATACCGCATTCTTCGAACCCGCTCGACGCGTATCGTGCGACTCTGGTTCCCGAAGCGAACCTTGCCAATTCACCAAGGATCGACACCTTGATCCACAACGGCGTGCTTGAGCTGTCGCTCGCGGATGCGATCGCGCTCATGCTTGAGAACAATCTCGACCTCGCGATCTCTCGCTTTAACATCCCGATCGCACGCGCTGACATCATGCGTACTCAGGCAGGCGGCTCATTCCGTGGGGTG
>CAXTUS010000005.1:0-69093 GCA_964247475.1 uncultured Acidobacteriaceae bacterium
GCCATTGTCACCGGGGCGACCGCTGCCGGTGGAGGCGCCGTGGGTGGCTTCACACCAGCAGGCGCCGGAGCAGCAGGCATTGCAGCAGCTGCGACTGGACGCGCTGGTGCCGCGACCACGACACCTGGACGCGCCGGTGTTGCAACCACAACACCGGGCCGCGCGGCGGCGGGTGCAACCGCAACCGCTACAGGCCGGGCCGGGGGAGCGGAGGACACGACGGCGGGTCGCTGCGCCTGGGGCGGTGCACTGCGCGCTGCATTCTCGGCGTTCTTGCGCTCGAGGATCGCTCGCATCGCATCACCGGGCTTCGAGATGTTGCCCAGGTTGAAGGCAGGCTCGGTCCTGGCCGGCGCGGACCGCTGGTTTGACCGTGCACCGGGATTGTTGAAGTAGTCGCGCACACGTTCGGCCTGGTCTGCCTCAATCGAGCTGGAGTGAGTCTTGCCGCTTACCCCGATCGCTTCAAGAGCGTCGAGGATCGGCCGGCTTTTGACTTCCAGTTCACGTGCTAAATCATTGATTCTAACTTTGCTCATCCGTCCCTTTATCGCTTCCGTCTGCGCCGCTTAGCCGTTCATACGAGCCTCGTTCGAAGTGGAAGTCGCTTGCTGCTGGTTATTATCTCTGAAATTGTTGAAAAAGCTGTAAGGAACCGCGGGGCTCTGGAAACAAGCCCTAGCCACGGTCGTGTCCGTCAATATTTTCAGCGATGTCAGCGGTCTCATCGGAGACCTCCTGGCTATCGTTTACAAGCTCGTCAATCGAATCGTTATCGAGTTCGATCTGCGACTCGCGGTTGTCTGCGTCAGAGAATCCATCGAAGGAGGATTCGATCTCTTCTTCGGTGGCGATGTCTTCGGTCGAAATCTCGTCGATCTCTTCGGGTGCGTCGGTACGTCCTTTTTCTTCTGCAATCAGCTCTTCAGGGGTCTTTGCCATGGACGTTGTCTCCGGGGTGTCAGTTGGGGTTTCAAGGGTGGCCAGGGGCACGGGGCGGTCTTCGCCCTCTTCATACTGACCAAAGTAGTGGCGTACGGCGACGGAGATCTTTTCGATCGTCTTCTCTCCGATGCCGGGAACCTCGGCGAGCTCCTCGGCGGTCATGTCGGCGACTGCTTCGACGGTGGTGATGCCGGCCGCGATGAGCTTCTCGAGGATCACCTCGCCGAGCTCTGTAACCTGCTCGATCGGGGTGGTGGGGCCGCCGGACATGGCCTGCATCTGCTGCTCGACCTCCTGGCGCTTCTCCTCTTCAGACTTGATGTCGATCTTCCAGTTGAGCAGCTTGGCGGCCAGACGGACGTTCTGGCCCTTTTTGCCGATGGCCAGCGACAACTGGGTGTCGTCGACGATGACTTCGATCTGCTTCTCATCGAGATCGGTGATCGAGACGCGCGAGACCTTTGCCGGCTGCAGGGCCTTTTCGGCGAAGGTGGTGATCTCGTCCGAATACTCGATGATGTCGATCTTTTCGCCGCGCAGTTCGCGGATGATGGACTGGACACGCATGCCCTTCATGCCGACGCATGCGCCGACCGGGTCGACATCCTTGTCGCGGCTCATGACGGCGATCTTGGTGCGCTCACCTGCTTCCCTCGCAATGGCTCTGATGCTCACCGTGCCGTCGTAGATCTCGGGAACCTCGGATTGGAAGAGGTTCTGGACCAGCGCCGGCGCGGCGCGGGAGACGATGACCTGCGGGCCCTTGGCGGCGCGGTCGACGCGCAGCAGCACGACCCGGACGCGCTCACCGACCGAGAATTGCTCGAGGCGCGACTGCTCGCGCTTGGGCATGCGGGCCTCTGCCTTGCCAAGGTCGAAGATGACGTCCATCGGCTCGAGGCGCTTGACGGTCGCGTTCAGGACCTCGCCCGCGCGGTGGTTGTATTCGTTGAAGACGGTGTCGCGTTCGGCCTCGCGGACCTTTTGAAAGATGACCTGCTTGGCCATCTGCGCGGCGATGCGGCCGAGCGGACTGGTGTCCTTATAGAAGCGGAGTTCGCCGCCGACCTCAACCTCAGGGGCGAGCTCGCGGGCGGCGTCGAGGGTGAGTTCGTTGATCTCGTCGGTGACAAGCTCCGGCGTCTCGACAACGGTCTTGAAGACGTAGGCGCGGATCTCGCCGGTCTCCCGATCCATCTCGGCGCGCATGTTCTCGGTGGTCTTGTAATACTTGCGCGTGGCGAGGGCGATCGCGTCTTCGATCGCTGTGACGACGACCTCGGGCTCGATGCCCTTTTCGCGGCTTAGAAGTTCAATCGACTGGTACAGTGCACTTGCCATGCGGTATACGTCCTTCTTCGGTACGAACTGGGCCTCACATCCACCTAAGATGATGCGGCTTGCCGGTGCTGCTCTAAAGGCTCGAGCTTCCGAGCTGGTTTGCAGGGACTAGATCTCGGGAATGAGATTCGCTTTTTCGACGTTCAGGAAGGCGATCTCCGTGAGCTTGTCAGGTGCGGCGGCCTTTGCGGCTGCTGCTTTTTTAGGTTTGCCCTTCTGTTTGACGGCCGACAGGTCCAGCGTGAGCTTCTGGCCATCGAATGCTGTGAGCCGGCCCTGGAAGTGGCGGTTAGCATCGACCGCCGAGAACGTCTGCAGCTTCACCAGGGAGCCGGTGAAGCGGCTGAAGTCCGCCGGCTTTGACAGCTTGCGGTCGAGCCCGGGTGAGGAGACCTCGAGGGTGTACTCGGCACCCGGAATAAGGTCTTCAATGTCGAGCTGGATGCCGAAGTCACGGGTGAAGACTTCGCAGTCTTCGTGCGTGGTGAAGGAGAGCAACTCGGTCGCGACGCCCCTCGGCAACTCAGAGGTTTCACTTGACGCGGCTTCAGCGGCGAGCCTGGAGCGGGTCTCCGCGTCCTTCTCGAGGAAGACGCGCAGGGTGCGGAACTTTGCACCGCCTGAAAAATCGAGCTCGACGATCTCGAGCGAGTGCGAGGCCGCGGTGCGGTCGGCGAGGGCGCGAATTGTATCGAGTTGCAGGGCCATGAGAGCGTGCTGGCGGATCCCGTTGAGAGCACAAAAAAGTGGGCGTTGGCCCACTCGTCTCTTCCGCCACATCTACCGGTTCGGTCACGGTCGCTAACTATGCGGCAGAACGGATTCGTCTGCGATTTCTAGCTTACGCCGAAGTGGGAGGGGATTCAAGTGGTGGTGTAAAGCAACAGCAAGTAAGCCTTGATCGCGGGCGGCGAGTGCCTCCCACCGCTTCCCACTTCGCGAGGATGCTTTCGGGGACTTAACCCGTGAGTGACGGACGGCGGACGCAGAAGCCTGGCGTGGGATGATGGAGGGCATGGGTGAAGGGCCGAGTTATGCGGCGCGCTTCGAATGCATCGGGCCGGCATGCGAGGATCACTGTTGCCACGGCTGGCCGATTCCACTCGACCGCGGCACCTTTGAACTGTACCGCCGGTTTCCTGAGGCAGCGCTGCGCGAGCGCGTCGCGGGGTTTGTCACGATCACGCCTGCCAGCCAGTCGGACCGGCACTTTGCCGAGATCCGGCAAGTGACACCGGGTCCTACCGGCGTCTGCCCGTTCCTTGAGACGGACCGGCTCTGCGGCATCCAGAAGAGGTATGGGCCTCTCGCGCTTTCGGCTACCTGCTCCATCTATCCTCGTAATCTGAATCGCGTGGAGGGAAGGCTCGAGGGATCGCTGTCGCTGTCGTGCCCTGAGGCGGCGCGGCAGGTCTTGCTGAACGAGGGTTCAACGGAGATCGCCGGGGACCTGCTGGAAGGGAGCTTCCGCACAGATAATGCTTTCTGGGTCGAGCGGGAAGAGGCAACGGCTGCCGCGCCCTTGTCGCAGGCTGCGATCACTTCGTGGGGCGCGGGAGGCTCCGCGTTCAAGGCGGTACGGCAGGCATTGGTGCTCATCGTCCGCGCACGGGTCTTCTCCTTTGCAGATAGGATTCTGCTGATTGGATGGATGTGCCGTCGGTTAGCGGCGCCAGGCGGCGATGCACAGGTTGCCGAGATGCTGACCGAGGCGCAGGGATGGATCGCACTTGCGCAGCTACCGGAGGAGTTGCAGTCTTTGCCGCGCGACGCCGGTCAGCGGCTCGGTGTGATCCTCGAGTTGACCAACTTCCGGATCGCCGATCGAAGCTGCGGGCGGCGGTTTGAAGACACGTTCTGGACCTTTATCGAAGGCATCGGTTCAACCTTCGGGGGAGCTGCTGACGACGATCTGGCACGCTTTACCGACGCAGAGAAATCCTACTGTGAGCCCTTTTTTGAACGAGCGCCGTTCATCCTTGAAAACTTCCTGCTGAACTACCTCTACCAGCACCTTTTCCCGTTTGGGCGTGCGGGCGGCGCTCACCGAGCGAAGGGCGGCATCTTTGGCGAGTACGTGCTGATGGCCACGCAGTTTGCCTGGATGTACGGGCTCCTGGCAGGCGTCGCGGGGCACTACCGAGAGGCGTTTGCTGAAGAGCACGTGATCACCACGGTGCAGTCGTTTTGCCGCGCGATCGAACACTTCCCCGAGGTGCTCGACGGGATCAGCGAGCAGATTGTCCTGCGCGGGCTCGACAGTGTGGAAGGCATGGCGATCCTGCTGCGCTGCTGAACCGTGCTGCCTTTGTCGCGCAAGCGGCTCTCGGCAAGCATTACCGCCTGGCCGCCGGCGTGAGGGCCCACTTGTTTGTCAGGGCAACAGCAAGAGCGCCTTCGTCGCGGGCGGACTCCACTTCTTGGAGTATTCGGCTTCGCGTGCCAGCATCCTATGCGTATGCTGAAGGGCGTCAGGGCTAAGAAGGGGCAAGAGACCAGTCCGGCTGATGCCGCTCTGGCGTTGTTCCACCCAATCACCGCAAACTGGTTCCGTGCAGTCTTTGATGGTCCAACGGCACCGCAGATCGAGGGGTGGCCGGCGATCGCACGGGGTGAGTCAACGCTGATCCTTGCGCCCACGGGTACGGGCAAGACGCTGACGGCGTTTCTCTGGTGCCTGGACAAGCTGATGTTGCGGACGCCGGTTGAGGAGTCCGGGATCGGCTGCCGCGTGGTTTATCTTTCGCCCTTGAAGGCATTGGCGGCTGACGTTGAGCGAAACCTGCGTTCGCCGCTGGCAGGGATCGCTAACGCGGCGAAGCGGGAAGGCGTTGCGGTGCGGCTGCCCGAGATCAGCGTGCGGACAGGCGACACGCCAGCGAAGGAGCGCGCCCGGTTCAACCGGCACCCCGGCGAGATCCTGATTACCACTCCGGAGTCGTTGTACCTGATGCTGACGAGTGCAGCCGGTGAGCAGCTGCGAACGGTTGAAACCGTGATCGTAGACGAGATCCATGCGCTGGTGCCGACCAAGCGCGGGGCGCACATGGCGCTCTCTTTGGAGCGGCTGGAAGCGCTGGTAGAGAGCAGCTTTCCGGGCAGGAGGTTGCAGAGAATCGGATTATCGGCGACGCAGCGGCCGCTTGAGGAGGTGGCGCGGTTTCTGGGAGGTGCGGAGGGTGGTTCCGGCGACCGTTCTCATGTTGCGGGATCGAGACAAGGGTCGCCCGGGTTGCTGGTGGCGACGGTGGAAGGGGCCGTGCCGCAGTCGCTGATGGAGGTTGCAGGGTCGGGCGAAGAGGCGGAACCGGTGGTGGGCGGCCCGCGTTACCGGCCAGTCACAATTGTGAATGCGGGTGCTCGGAAGGTGCTCGACCTGCGGGTGGAGGTGCCGGTTGAGGACATGGCAAAGCTCGGCGAGATCCAGGATATCCCCAGCGGGGCGGCGTCGCAGGGACCAAAGCGGACGTCGATCTGGCAGAGCATTCATCCGCGGCTGCTCGAGATTATTCGCGGTCGGACATCGACGCTGATCTTTGTGAATGCGCGGCGGGTGGCGGAGCGGCTGGCGGGTGCTTTGAATGATCTTGCAAGGGAGCCGATTGCGCGTGCGCACCATGGCTCTCTGGCGGCAGCGCAGCGGACCGAGATCGAAGAGCTTTTGAAGGCAGGTCGGATCCGGGCGCTGGTATGCACTTCGTCACTCGAGCTGGGGATCGATATGGGTGCCATCGACCTGGTGATTCAGATCGAGGCCCCACCTTCCGTCGCGAGCGGGATGCAAAGGATCGGGCGCGCGGGCCACCAGGTGGGAATGCCTTCGAACGGGATCATCTTCCCCAAGTACCGGGCAGACCTGGTAGCGTGCGCCGCGGTGACGCGTGCGATGCATGAGGGACACGTCGAGTCGACCAGGTTCCTGAGGAATGCGCTCGATGTGCTGGCGCAGCAGATGGTAGCGGTGGTGGCTCATCCTCCTACAGCAGCGCTTGAAATAGAAATTGCGGGGAAGGGGAAGAAAGCAAAGGGGACGAAAGGAAAGGGAAAGGCCGCTCTCAGTGTTGCGGAGGACGTTGAGGAGGAGGCGGGCGGAGGCATCTCCTATGCGGGGCTGCTGGGGATCGTGCGTGGCGCGGCGGGCTTTGCCGGGCTAAGCGAGACAGTATTTGATGGGGTGCTCGATATGCTTGCCGGGCGTTACCCGTCAGACGAGTTTGCCGAGCTGCGACCCCGCGTGACGTGGGACCGGACCCGTAACTGGATCACGCCGCGCCAGGGAGTGAAGAAAATCGCGATCCTGAACGGGGGAACGATTCCGGATCGTGGGCTGTATGGGGTCTTCCTGGCGGGTACGGCGCAGGGCAAGCCGATTCGCGTGGGCGAGCTTGATGAAGAGATGGTGTTTGAGCAGCGAACGGGCGACACCTTCATCCTGGGCGCGAGCACGTGGCGGGTGGAGGAGATTACGCATGACCGCGTGCTGGTCTCGCCGGCGCCGGGTGATCCGGGCAAGATGCCGTTCTGGCACGGCGATCAGGCCGGGCGGCCGCTTGAATTCGGGCGGAGGATCGGCGGGCTGGTGCGTGCGCTCCGCGAGATGCCGCGGTCGGTCGCAGTCAGCACGCTGACGTCGGATCATGATCTAGACCCGCAGGCGGCGGAGAACGTCATGCGCTATCTAGCGGACCAGGAGCTTGCCTGCGGGCAGGTCCCGGACGATCAAAACCTTGTGATTGAGCGCGTGCGCGATGAGCTGGGTGACTGGAGGATGTGCTGCCTGACGCCGTTCGGCAGCAAGGTGCATGCACCCTGGGCAATGGCGGTGACCGCGCGGATCCGCGCCAATGGCGGGCCCGAGGTCGAGACCATGTGGTCGGAAGACGGCTTTGTGCTCCGGTTTCCGGAGTCGGACGAGCCCCCGACCATCGATCACCTGCTGATGGAGCCTGAGGAGGCGGCGGAGCTGGTGCTGCGGCAGCTGGGATCGACGGCGCTGTTTGCCGCGAAGTTCCGCGAGGCCGCGTCGCGCGCACTGCTGCTGCCGAGACGGCGGGCAGATGGCCGGACGCCTTTGTGGCAGCAGAGAAAGCGGGCTTACGACCTGTTGAGCGTGGCCAGCCGGTATGCGGAGTTTCCGATCCTGCTGGAGGCATATCGCGAGTGTCTGCGAGACGTCTTCGACATGCCGGCGCTGATGGAGATCCTGCGCGGGGTAGGGAATCGCTCGCTGCGCGTGCATACCGTAGACACGCGCACGCCAAGCCCTTTTGCGGCTGCGCTGCTGTTCAGCTATGTGGCGAACTACATCTACGACGGCGATGCGCCTTTGGCTGAGCGCCGGGCGCAGGCCCTGTCGATCGACCAGGACCAGCTGCGGGAGCTGATGGGCGATGCGGATCTGCGTGAGCTGCTGGACCTGGCGGCGATCGAGGAGACCGAAGAACAGCTGCAGATGCTTGCCGAAACCTTCAAAGCGCGCACCATGGATGGGGTGCATGATCTGCTGTTGCGGCTTGGCGATCTACGGAAAGATGAGCTGCTGGCACGTTGCGCGTCGCCTGAAATCGCGCTTACGGCGGAGCGGCTGAGGAAGTCGCTGCGATTGATCGAGGTATCGGTCGCGGGTGAGAAGCGGCTGATTGCGGTTGAGGACGCGGGGCGCTACCGGGATGCAGTGGGTGTGCCGTTGCCGCCGGGTCTGCCGACGGCTTTTCAGGCTGCGGTGCCGGATGCGCTCCTAGACTTGATCCGGCGTTACGGGCGAACGCATGGGCCGTTCACGACGCCTGAGGTCGCTAAGCGGTTTGGCATTGCGCTCGAGTCGGCGGAGGTGGTGCTGAACCGGCTGGTCGGGCTGGGACGGATCGTTGAGGGTGGCTTCAGGCCCGGCGGAACGCATCGCGAGTGGTGCGATCACGAGGTCCTTCGGACGATTCGCAGGAAGTCTCTGGCCAGGTTGCGCAAGGAGGTTGAGCCGGTCGAGCAGGCGACCCTGGCGCGACTGTTTACGCGCTGGCAAGGGGTCGTGCAGCCACGGCGCGGTCTCGATGCGCTGCTGGACGTGATTGAAAACTTGCAGGGCGCACCCATCCCGGCGTCGATGCTTGAGAGCGAGGTGCTGCCGGCGCGGATCCTCGGCTACAAGGCTGGGGATCTGGATACCTTGATCGCCGCCGGCGAAGTGGTCTGGTGCGGGGTAGAGCCGATTGGGGAGAAGGATGGGCGTGTGGCGCTCTACCTTTCCGAAAAAGTCTCGGTGCTCTGGCCAGTGGGGCGTTCAAACACGATCGAGGGTGGCAGGCCTACGGCTGAGCGGGAGGCTGCGATCCTCACCTACCTGAAGGAGCGCGGGGCTTCCTTCTTTCAGGATCTGCATGACGGGACCGGGGGTGGGTACCCGGGCGAGACCCTCGAGTCGATCTGGAACCTGGTCTGGCGGGGCTTGCTGAGCAACGATGCGCTGCATGCGCTGCGGGCTTATTGCGAGCGCACCTCCTCAAACTCGCGCAGCGCGAAGCCGGCGCGGCGGGTGCATCAGCAGACCGGCTTCAGGTCGCGCAGGACGACTCCGCCGACCGCCCAGGGACGCTGGGCGCTCAATGCGGTGGCGTTTGAGGAGGCACGTTCAGGAACCGAATGGAGCCATGCAATCGCGCATCAGCTGCTTGCACGATACGGCGTCGTGTTTCGGGAGACGGCGCATGCGGAGGGGCTGCCTGGCGGCTTTTCGGCGGTGTATGACGTTATGAAGGCGCTCGAGGAGAGCGGCAAGGTGCGCCGAGGCTACTTTGCCGCCGACCTGGGGGCGACGCAGTTTGCGATGCCGGCTGCGGTTGACCTGCTGCGGTCCTTGAAGATCAGGCGCGATGGAGACAAGAGCGAGATGCTGATGCTGGCGGCGACCGATCCGGCAAATCCTTACGGTGCGCTGCTGAAGTGGCCCGCGGGCGGCGATGAAGGATCGTCGTTGACGCGCAGTGTGGGCGCACGGGTTGTGCTTTGCGACGGGACACTCATCGCTTATCTGCGAAGAGGGAATCCGAACGTCCAGGTGTTTCTACCAGACGAAGAGCCAGCGCGCGGGCAGTCAGCGAAGGCCTTGGCGGAGTTCCTGGTGGATCGTGCGCAGATGGAGGGCGGGATGCTGTTGACCGGCGTAAATGGGCAGAGTGTGCAGGAGCACTGGATGGCGAGGACGTGGCTCGATGCCGGCTTTGTGGCGGCGCCGATGGGGTTCAACGTGAGAAGGGCTCTGCCGGCGCTGCCGGGCCGAGCTGTTGTCGAGGCACCCGTCTCCTGAGGGGCCAGCGGAGCGTCTACTCCCCTGAGTGGTGCCTTGTCAGGCGTCCGGACGTGGTGCCCTTCACTCCTTCCATTGAGAAGCCGTAGACTTCTTCCATGGACCTTCGTTTGATCTTTTCAGTCGGGCTGCTGTGGGCTTGGGGAGTGGCGGGGGCCCAGGAGAAGGTAGCGGAATCTGCAGCGAGGGCAAACCTGGTGAGCCAGATCGTTCCGACCTACCCGGCGCGAGCCAGGGCGTCACATCTGACCGGCAACGTCTTGGTCGAGGTGAAGATCAATGCACGCGGACATGTGGAGTCCGCAGAGGCGCTGAGCGGCGCAATGCTGCTACGCCCGGCCGCGGTCGAGGCGGTACGACAGTGGGTCTTCAAACCGGCGATCGAGGGTGGGCTGGCGAGCTCGGTGACCACGATCCTCACGATTGGTTTTCCCCCGGGCGGAGCACGGACAAGCAAGCCTGGCCCGGGCAGTCCGGTTTCCCCGGCTACGTCGCCGGCAGTGGCCGGGCTACCCCAGACGCGTAAGACGAATTTTGAGAATGGCTCGGCCGCACCCGGATCAGCTTTGGCAGGTGCAGGTCCCTTAGCTGCTGCTTTGCCTTCCGGGAAGTCGGCATCAGGGCGGCCGACGGCCGAAGCTGAAGCGAAGCTGCCTGTTGCACCTGCTTCTGCTTCCGCCAACCCGTCTGCTCTGCGGGGTGAACCCGTTGCAGGCGCGCCCGCTCCAGCTCCGACCGCGCACTCAGTCGTCGATGGTGGGCCGGGCACGTTGCGCCCGGGTGAAGTTACAAAGGGGAACGAAGGCGGGGGAGCGGCTGCAGCAGATGCTGTCGCGCAAGATTACACCACGCTCGCACGGGTCTGCGACAAGCTGGTGGCGGAGCGCGCCGAGTCGTCCCAGCAGGCTGCTGCATGCGTGGCGGCGGCGCAAAAGGCGCGCAGTCTCGGCGAAGATGGCCACTTTCTGGAGCGCCGCTCGGCCTTCGTGTACGCGGCAACGGCGCTGATTCGCAATGAACGGTTCAATGATGCGGTCACCTACGGTGGCTACGCAGTGGCAGTAGTCAAGCAAGGGCATGATGATCACTTTGGCAGCAGCGCGGCCTACGCCGTGAAGGGCCAGGCAGAGGCTTTGAACCACGACTTCTCGGCGGCAGATGCAGACCTCGCAGTCGCTGAGCGTTTTGAACGCGAGTCTGCCAGAGGACCGGCTGACGGCACCTTGAGCCGAAATGACGCGGCGGCCTTGAAGCAACTGCTGAATCTTCGGTCCCAGGTGCTGGTACAGCTTGGCCGGCATGCAGAGGCACAGAGGCTCAAACAGGAAGCGGAAAGGCTCTAAGCCGGGGTGGGACGCGTCAGGGTGAGTTCGAGATAGTGAATGCTGCCTTCCGCAGGCTTGTACTCCTTGAAGCCAAAGGAGAGATAGATGAAGTAGGCTGCCTTCATGCTCTCCAGATCAGTGTCGAGGATTGCTCGCTTGAAGCCGCGCGCCGAGGCCCGCGATAGAGCATCTGCCACCAGGATCCGGCCGAGCCCCAGGCCGCGGTACCTTGGACGCACGTAGAGGCGCTTGATCTCGCAGCCCAGGGTCGGCAAAGCAGTCACGCTGCGGTACGCGATGCAGGCCGCGGCGTCCTCATCGACGGCAGCCAGCAGGACCTCTCCCTGATGCCCGGTATAAGCAGCCGGCAGCGTAGCCACCTCCTGCTCGAAGGCAGAGAAGTTAACACACCGGTGCGACTCGACGGTCTCGAGAAAGCCACGGTACTCAAGGAAGAGGGCCCGCGCCTGCGCGGCGTGCGGTGTATCGGCTTCGACAGAGTGAAGGGCAGGCATGCCGGATTGTAACGGACTGTCGCCCGATGTCACACAACTACGAAATGGAATCTTCTCCGCTTCACCGGGCTCCGCTCCTCTTCTGGCTCCCGCGCATCGAATACCGGGACGAGGAGATTTGTATGGCTGATGAGACGGTAAAGATCGTGCGCTTTCACAAAACAGGCGGCGCTGAAGTTCTCCAGATAGATGAACTGCCCTTGCCGGAGCCTGGCGAAGGTGAGTTGCGTTTGCGGGTGAAGGCGATCGGGCTCAACCGAGCCGAGATCATGTTTCGTGAGGGGCAGTACCTGGTAGACCCAGTTCTGCCTTCGAAGCTTGGCTACGAAGCGTCGGGGATTGTCGAGGCAGTCGGCGCGGGAGTCGATCAGAGCCTGGTTGGCAGGACGGTCAGTACCACGCCCGCATTCGCTGCAAACGCCTACGGCGTCTACGGCGAGGTGGCGATTGTGCCGGTGCTGGCGGTTGCGGAGTATCCTGCCTCGCTGACACCCGAAGAGGGCACCAGCATCTGGATGCAATACCTGACGGCCTACGGAGCATTGATCACCCAGGGCGGATTGCAGCGCGGCGAATTCGTGTTGATCACTGCGGCAAGCAGCAGTGTGGGAGTTGCGGCAATCGAGATCGTCAAAGCGGAAGGTGCAGTCTCGATCGCGACGACGAGAACGTCGAAGAAGAAGGCGGAGCTGCTGGCGGCAGGAGCAGATCATGTGATCGTGACCGGTGAGGAGAACCTCGTTGAACGCGTGTTGGAGATTACCGGCGGCAAGGGTGCAAGGATCATCTTCGATCCGATTGGTGGACCTGGCTTGAGTGAGTTGGCGGTGGCCGCAGCGCCTTCAGGGACAATCTTCGAGTACGGTGCGCTTGCTACAGAGGCCACGCCATTTCCACTATTTGCCGTGCTGGGCAAGCACCTGACGGTGAAGGGCTATACGGTGTTCGAGATCATCAGCGTGCCGGCTATCTATGAGAAGGCAAAGAAGTATGTGTTTGAGCACATTGAAGCAGGAGACTTCAAGCCGCGTATCGATCGAACATTTAAGCTGAACGAGATCGTGGAGGCCCATCGGTATATGGAGTCGAACGCGCAGATCGGAAAGATTGTTGTGGTCGTGTAGAGACGAAGGCCAGGTCGCCACGATCACGAGCTATGGGTCGTCGTCAGATCGAATCCGATCGCTCCGTCACTTGTTGCTTAGCGCGCCACCGCAGGAGGGGAACGAGTTGCCCGAAGGGGATACCATCTATCGAAGTGCTCGTGCCATGCAGCGCGCGCTTGGTGGCAAGGTCTGCACCGGATTCGAGACCGGGCTGGCGCCGCTGGCGCGCGTGAACGATGATGCTCCGCTGGCCGGCCGCATGATCGAGAAGGTGGAAGCCCGGGGAAAGTGGCTCTTGGTGCACTTTTCAGGCGACCTGATCCTGCTGACGCACATGCTGATGAGCGGCAGCTGGCATCTGTACAAAACGGGTGAGAAGTGGTGGATGGGTAAGGACAGGATGCGCGCGGCGATCCGCACAGCAGACTGGCAAGCCGTAGCCTTCAACGTGCCGGTGGCGGAGTTTCACACGGCCAGATCGCTCGAGCGCTACTCCCAGGTGCCGAAGCTAGGCGTCGATGTGCTGTCTGACGAGTACAGCGTGGAGAGCGGAGTGGCGAAGCTCCGCCAGTACGGGGTGGAGCATCCGGAGGCGGAGATTGCAGTGGTTCTGCTGAACCAGCGTGTGCTGGCCGGACTTGGAAATGTCTACAAGAGCGAGGTTGCATTTGCCGCAGGGGTAAATCCGTTTCGTGCGATGTCGACGTTGACCAATCGAGAGCTTGAGGTGATGGCGGATGTTTCCGGCAAATGGATGAAGGTAAACGTGCTCGATGGGGCCGGCGATGGCATCGTGACGTATAGCGGCAATCGAAGAACAACCGGCGCGACTAATCGTGAAGAACGCCTCTGGGTGTATGGCCGACAGGGGCAGGAGTGCCGGAGATGCGGGGCTTTGGTCGAGATGCGTAAGCAGGGCGAGCAGGCGCGGTCAACCTACTGGTGCCCCGGCTGTCAGCCCTGGATTGCAGCTGCGGGGCAAGCTGAAACCGCGCCTGCGGGGCGGATGGTAAAGCTGAAGGGGCGTCGTCGCGTAGGCTGCTGAGCGATGGTTGGGAACTGCCCAGAGCCTGTCAAGAGACTGCCAGAGCCTGACTAGAGCCTGACTAGAAATGGTCTCGCACTATCCGCTCACTCCATCGTGGAATTGAACTCCTCGGCACTGGGCGTAAGCTCACTGCTAACGTTGATCCAGGGGAGGACGTTACCCATTGCTTGATGAACCAGGGACGGTAGGCCTCGCGAAGACGCGTTCCCAAGCGTCTCGGCGTACCTGGTTGATCCTGGGCTTGGCGCTGGTGCTGCGCGTTCTTGTCATCTTCTTCGTCCTTCGTCACTACGCTCCTGGCTGGTTTTTCGCGCGAGGGACCGAGATGAGCTTCATGGCGAAGGCTATTCTCGAAGGGCGCGGACTGAGTTCGCCGTTCGGAGTGGAAACCGGGCCAACCGCGATGTTCGCGCCGCTCTACCCCCTGCTTGAGGCCCTGATCTTTCGCGTTGGCGGCAGCTATACGACGGCTTCGGCCGTGATGCTGATGGCGACCCATGTGGCGGCAAATCTCGTCACCATCTGGTTGATGATGTCGATCAGCCGGAGGTACCTCGGCGAAAAGGTAGCCGTGATGAGCGGGCTGATCTGGGCCACTTCGCTGCCACTCTGGTTTGTGCCGACGATCCTGTGGGATACGTCCATCACCATCTGCCTGCTAACCGGCCTGGTCGCCCTGGCGCTCTACGTGCAGAGGAAGCATGGGAGGGCGTCCTGGATAGCACTTGGTGCCTGCAGTGCTCTGACGGCTCTCTTCAATCCGGCCCTGATGCTGACAATCTTCGGGATCTTCGCGGTCACTGTTTTCGCAGCCTGGCGAAGAGAGACAGTGCGGTGGAAGCGCGTGGCTCTGAGTGGTCTGGTCTTCTGCCTGCTCTTCTCCGCGTGGCCGATCCGCAACGCCAGGGTATTGCATGCCTTCGTGCCTCTGCGCACGGCGGTTGGTCTTGATGTCTGGATGGGGAACCATGCGGGCGCGTCCGGCTTTCTTCAGGAGAACCTCTTCCCGACGTTCAACCCAGAGGAGCTTGCTGCATATCGGCAGCAGGGCGAGATCGCCTACACCCATGGAAAGATGGAGCTTGCCCTGACCTGGATCCGGCAGCATCCCGGGCGGTTTCTCCGCCTGACAGCTATCCGCATCGGGCGCTTCTGGATGGGGACGGGAACTGAGAGAGGGCCAGCAATCCTCGCTCTGCATGCTATTCTGACGAGCCTGCTCGGCGGTTGTGGGCTGGTGCTGCTCCTAAGACGACACCGGGAGCTTGCCGTGCTGCTTGCGGTTCCCCTTCTATTCTTCCCCTTGCCCTACTACGTGTCGCATGCGGAGTTCCGGTTTCGTCTGGTGATCGATCCTCTTATCGTGTTACTCGCTGCATATGCTCTCGTGCATCTCTCCGACCTTAGGACAAAGCCGACCGTTTCCTGAGAGCGACGGGACTTTCCGGCTGAGCTTCAAAGACGCGATACTGACACTTGCGACCTAGTTGATGCGGTGCAGCAGGACGGCTGTGCTGTCCTGGTACTCGATCACCCAGTTCGGGGAACGGCGAAGCGCAGCGATCAGGGGCGAGGCTTGGGGAAAGAGTGCGTAGCGAAGTTCGCCAGCGTTGAAGGCCTCGATTGGTGAGTTGAGCGAGATGATGTCGAGATAGCTTTTGAGCAGGCCGGTCTGTTCGAAGACATCGGCACGGGTGTCGATAAAGATGCGCTGAGTGGGTAAGTGCCAGATCAGGTAGCCACCCCAGTTGAAGTCGTTTAGCATCGGGCCCGCAGGAGGATGCGCGCGGAGGTACTGGACGGCCTGCTCGGGATAGCCCTTGTTCTGGCGTTCGTTCAAGATACCCGGGTTCGGAACGCGCGTCATCACGAAGCAGGCAACGAGCGCCACGATCGCCAGGTTGAGCACAGGACGTTCTGACGACCGGTCATCTTCGCCAAGCAGGCCAAGCTCTTCGGCAATCATCGGGCAGAGCACGATGCCTGACAGCAGCAGGAAGCGTGAGTAGGTGAACCCCGCGAAGAGTGCGATGAAGAGCGCGACCAGGTCATTGAGGCTCCAGGTCCGCGCCTTGCTGGCGCGCCGAATAAGATAGGCCGCGATGATGACAAAGACCGCGTGTCCCCGGAAGCCGTGCATATCGAGTGTCTGCCACTCTTCCACTGAAGCCAGCGTGAGCTTGTGTTCGAGCGCGATCTGGAATGGGTAGAGGACGAGGCGCCATCCATACGGGTTGAGGAAGAGTGCGGGAAGGGTCAGCGCGCCGAACAGCAGCAATCGATTGCGCTGATGCGGCGCCCAGGCCCATGCCTCAATCGAACCCATGCGGAAGGTCGCCAGTCCGGTGGCGATGAAGACAGCCAGCAGGATGAGCCCGATCGGCCAGGAACCGTGCAGGTTGATCCATAGTGCAAACAGGGGTGGCAGCAGCCACAGCCGGTTCTTGTGGTGGCGGCCGGCGCGAAACTGGAAGAGCACCACCAGCTCGATGATCAGGCAGATCCACCCGAAGAGCTGAGTTCGCGGCGAGATGGAAACGGAGAGAAATAGGATAAAGAGAACGGATGCGCCGATCGAGGGCCGCAGCGACCGGGTGCGCAGCCAGCCCAGCAGGCAGACGCCGACCAGCAGCGTTTCAAGCAACAGGATCGTCAGCACCTCGAGCCCTCGCAGCCCAAAGAGGCGGTCGGCGGCGTAGAAGAAGATCTCGGAGAGCCACTCTGGATTGATCCACGCATGACCAGCGAGCGACCAGGTGTAGATGTCGTGGCGGACAAAGGCGTGTTGCTGGATCAGGATCTGGGCGTTGCGCAGGTGCCAGCCAATATCCGGATCGGCCACCAGGGGCTGATTGACCGAGAAGAAGAAGAGCATGCCCATGACCAGCGCGAGCAGCATGGCGGAGAAGCTGGGAAGTCGAAGTCCTTTATAGGTCGCGAACAATGGCGTGGTCTCGGCTGGGGGATCGGAGCTATTGAAGCTGCATCTGGTCACCCACCTGGGTGGTCGAAGAGTTGATCTGGCCTGATGGCAACTCGATGACGCTGCGCACCCTGGTGCTTACGCTGGTGAGCCGGTAGGGAACCAGGTTCGACCAGAGCTTGATAACTCTTAGATCGGCATCAAGACCGATGACATCAATGGGAAAGTTCATGAAAAAGGTATGGACACCGGAAGAGGGCTTTATCCAAAGCCCTCTTCCGGTGTCGAGGTGACTCTTTCCAAGCAAGCCGAACAGTCGAGTCAGAGAGGTGTCGGCGATGTGGATCCGGTCTCCAATGACGGCGTTGCGTGTCGAGTTTTGAATCGTGACGTATCGCATGACGCCGTCCTGACCTGTAAGAAGGGAGTTACGAGTTGGTCTGCTTTCTGCGGTAGACGATAACCGACATAACAACGGCTGCCAGGGCGCCGGCAGCGACGCGAACGAGAAGGCTGGTATCCATGATGTAGTCCTCCTTTCCGGAATCATTTCCAGGATCGTGCAAAAGTTTTGCGGCGCCGTTCAGACGCATCCGCGAAGTTGAAGCGGATCAACTTTATCGAGCCAGTTGAGCAGGCTGGCCGGGATCGATGATGCGAGAGTAGCAGCCGGCTACGACGCTTCGAATCCCTCTTTCAGGTCAGCTGTATGACACTAGTTCATGCCGCCTAACGTGGTCCCGATGCTAAGAATGGCTGGTGCAAGCAGCACGATAAAGATGCAGGGAAAGATAAAGAGGACAAGCGGGAAGATGATCTTGATCTTGGTCTTTGCTGCGGCTTCCTCAGCGCGTTGCCTGCGCTTCTGGCGAAGCTCTTCAGCGAAGCGGCCGAGAGCCTTGATGATGGGCGTGCCAAAGCGGTCGGACTGCACAAGCATGCTGACAAAGGCGTTGAACTCTTCAATCTGAGTTCGGGCCGCAAGGCTCTGCCAGGCTTCAAGCCGCATCTTGCCGGCGCGCTGTTCAAGGTGTACCTGGGTGAACTCTTCGTTGATCTCACGGTGGCTGGTCGAAAGCTCTTCGCCGATGCGCAGCAGCGCCTGGTCGAGGCCAAGGCCGGCATCAACGCAGATGACGAGCAGGTCGATGGCGTCAGGCATGCTGCGCCTGATCTTGTTCTTGCGCTGCTTGGTCTTCCAGGTAAGCCAGAAGTCGGGAATCATGTAACCCACGACCACGCCGCCGAAGATGGCAAACAGCGTGTCGTCGACCAGAAAGCTGCCGATGCAGGCGCAGAGAAGAGGCGTGACACATTGCGCTGCGAAGAAAGCGTCGGCCATCCCCTGCTCACGCAGCCCGGCCGTGAACAGGCGCCCCTTCAGCTTGGTGTTTTCGCTCATGCCGAGTCTTGCTCGCAGCTCGCGGGCAAGCTTCAGCAGACCCTCCTGCACCTGCTCTTTGCTCTTGATCTCGCGCTGATCCGGCCGGTTGCTTTGCACCACCGTGAGCAGTCGTTCGGCCTCGGGCGTGGGCTTGAGGATCACCGGCGCGGCAAGCAGGGCGATGGCTGAAAAAGCCATCATCGCGATACCGATGTAGAAGTACATCTGCATGGTTAGACCTCGATACCATGAATAATCTGGCGTATGACCACGCCCCCGAGCACCAGGAGGAAGACCCCGAGAGCCAGCAGCTTATTGCCGGTCGGCGTGTTGAACAGGACCTCTGAGTAGCCCGGGTTGATCCAGTTGATGAGTGCAAGCATGACGACCGGCAGCAGGCACAGGATCCAACCGGTCAGCCTGCCCTGAGCCGTATGGGTGCGGATCTCGCCCTGGATGCGGATGCGCTCACGAATGACATGGGCGATGCGGTCGAGGATCTCGACCAGATTACCGCCGGTCTCTTTCTGTACAAGCATGCCGGTGACCAGCACGCGCAGGTCCTGTGAAGGCATCCGGTCAAGCAGCTGCATCAGAGCCTCGCGGATGGGAAGCCCGTAGTTCTGCTTCTTGAAGACCTCACCGAACTCGTACTTCAGCGGCTCGACCGCCTGCTCGGCGACGATGCCGATGGCGGCCACCAGCGAGTGCCCCGCACGAAGAGAGCGGGACATCATATCAATTGAATCAGCGAGCCCGTTGTTGAAGGCATTGACCCGGCGTGAACGGCGGAAGCCAAGGAAAACAACAGGAAGGAAGAGGCAGACCAAGCCGACCACGGCTGCGACGTAGAGCTTGCTGAAGAAAGCGGCACAGACCCCTGCGCCCACAGCGGCAGCGGCGAGGCTAAGGAAGAGCAGCTTGCCGAGGGTGATGTTGGTGTCGGACTGGAGAATCAAGATCTGAAGCTTTTCCGAGAAGCGCAGGTGGCGTGCGAGCACCTCCATCCAGGCGAAGGAGCCCGCATCGTTGGTCGCGAGCAGCAGCCCACCCGTCTGTCCCGCGACCTGACCTGGCGCGGCCTTGAGGTGGATGATCCGCTTGTCGAGCGCCTTCTGCTCAGACGTCGGCTTCATCGCGATCAGCAAAGCCGCGAAGGTAAGCAACGTCATGACGAAGAATGCAAGGATGATAAGCGCCATAAGAGATCCTTGAAGCCGGAAAGGTTGAGCCTCTGCCACTCACCCGATATCGAGTGAGTGGCCAGTGAGCGAAAGCGGAAGCGCGATGCCGGCTGCGAGCAGCTTTTCAGAGAAGCGCGGCATGATGCCGGTTGAGTGGAAGCGGCCGCGTACCTTGCCGTTCGCTCCCAAACCCTTTTTCTCGAAGAGGAAGATGTCGTTCATGCTGATCACCTCTTCAAAGGCGCCGGTAAGCTCGGTAATATGGGTGACTCGCCGCGTGCCGTCGGCCTGCCTCGAAACCTGGACAATAACATGGACGGCGGCTGCGATCTGGGCGCGGATCGCCTTCTCAGGCAGACGCACGTCACCCATCATCGCCATGGTCTCGAGGCGCGCAAGTGCGTCACGCGGCGTGTTCGAGTGAATGGTCGTGATCGAGCCGTCATGGCCGGTATTCATGGCCTGCAGCATGTCGAGCGTCTCTTCGCCGCGGACCTCGCCGAGCACAATGCGGTCGGGGCGCATACGAAGAGCGTTGATGACAAGTTCCCGCTGCTTGATCGCGCCATGGCCTTCCACGTTGGGAGGCCTAGTCTCGAGCCTGACGACGTGCTCCTGGCGCAGCTGGAGTTCAGCCGAGTCTTCGATTGTGACGATCCGCTCCTTGGGGCTGATGAAGCTCGAAAGGCAGTTCAGCAGGGTCGTCTTTCCCGCGCCCGTGCCGCCCGAGACGATGATGTTGAGCCGCGCCTTCACCGCTCCGCGCAGCACCTCCATCATCGGCTCGGTGAGCATCTGGTTGCGGATCAGGTCCTCGGGCTGCAGCGGCTTTGAGCCAAATCGGCGAATGGAAAGGATGGCGCCATCGACCGCGAGCGGCGGGATGATGGCATTGACACGGGAGCCATCAAGCAGCCGGGCATCCACCATCGGAGATGATTCATCGACCCGGCGGCCGACCGCGGAGACGATCTTATCAATCGTGTGCATGAGGTGGCGCTCGTCGTTGAACGAGATGTTGGTCTTTTCAAGCACGCCGCGGCGCTCGACATAGACATGCTTGTACGTGTTGACGAGAATGTCCGAGATGGTCTCGTCTTTCAGCAGCGGCTCAAGCGGCCCGAGACCAAAAACTTCGTCGACAACCTCCTGAGCGAGCTTGTCGCGCTCGGTTCCGCTCAGTGGCACGCCGTGTTCGCCGAGCAGCTGCTGAATGACGCTGAACAGTTGCTGCTGGCCCGAGCGTGTCTCCGAGAATTCGCTCAGCTTGTCGAGGTCAAGGCGCTTGATGAGCTCTTTGTGGACCGCCGACTTGATCTGCTGCTGAAGCGCCTCCGGAACCCCGCGGCTTGCCCGGGGAGGGGGAGCGGAGATCCTGGTGCTGAGATCGACTACCGATGAATCATTCATTGCGGTCCTTCCAGCTTTGCCTTGCTCGCTTGCGTATAGCTTCTGTCGCTGAATTGCTTTTACTCGAGGACGAAAAAGAGCTTTTTACATCCACATGGCGACAAAGCTGCTCTTCTTCTCGGGGACCACAGGCACAGCCGGTGTGCTGCGCGTCTCGACCAGCGTGTTGACCCACTTGACACACTGCACGGCAAACTCCGACTTGGTCTTGTGCGACACCGGCTCACCTAGATTCACCGAACGCACAAGCTCCGTGTAGCAATTGGGCAGACGGATGGCGATCGGGAGCCTGATGGCCTTTTCGATCTGTTCGACGCTGACCGCGTAGCGGGAAGAGAAGCGATTAATGACCACATGCATCTTTTCGGTCGTATAGTCGATTTGCATGAGGTTGTCGACATAACGCGACAGATCGCGGATGGCTCCGATCTCGGGTGTGGCAACGAGATAGACACGGGTTGAAGCGTCGATCACCGTGAGTGCGTTGTCATCAAGCGCGGTGGCGCAATCGAGCAGGATGAAGTCGTATTCACCGCGCAGGAACTCAAGCGTCTTTGCGACCGCTTCAGGCTCCATCACGTTCATGCTGCCGCAGATGTCGGGCGAGGACAGGACCTCAAGCCCACTGGGGTGCTTGGCGACAAAGCCCTGCAGCAGCTCGCTGTCGAGACGGCTGACGTTGCGCACAACCTCGTTGAAGTGGAACCTGCTGCCGTCGAGACCCAGGTAGACGGAGACGTGTCCGAGTTCACCGTGATTGTCGATCAACAGCACACGCTTCTGGTGACACTCGACCAGGTACATGGCAAGGTGGACGGCGAGCGTCGTGGTGCCGACCCCGCCCTTGGCGCCGAAGAAAGAAAGAACAGTACCAACCGGCGCAGAGCGAGCCGTGGTGGCCGTGTACTGGCGCTCCACTCTGCGCAGGACCTCGGTGAAGGCGTCAGCCTTGAGCGGCTTGTGCAGGAACTCGGTGCAGCCGCCGCGCATTGCGAGCAGCAGCAGCTCGGGCTCTCGGCTCTCGGCGAGCGCGATGACGGTGATCTTGCCGGGGAAGAGCTGCTGCAGGTAGCGGGTTGTTTCGACCGCCTCCTCAGGCCTGTGATCGAAGTCAACGATCGCGATGCATGCCGTTGCGGCTTTGAGCTGCGGGCCGATATAGGGACGGCGCGCAGCCGAGATGTACGCTTCAAAGTTGGACGTGGTCACCAGCCAGGGCAGCTTCTCGACGGTCTGTACCACGCGTTCCGCCGCCTCCGGATCAAGGCAGACGGTGATCACGGCAGCGCTGAAGATTCCACTTTCAGAGATCATAAAGTTGGCACACCTTATCTGTAACTCGCACGGTTACGTTATTTCTTTGCCTTGGACTCTGGAACAGACTTGTCGAACTTTTTCGCATCAAGCATCGGCGCGACAAACATGGGCTCGATAGGGAAGGAGGTGTCGGTGACCGGATCCACGATAGTCGGTGTGACGATGACGACGAGTTCCTGCGAGGAGTGCAGCATGTTCTTCGATTTGAAGAGCTGGCCAAGAATCGGAACGGAGCTGATCCCTGGCGTGTTCGAGAACTGGTCGGTGGCACGCTTGTCGAGCAGACCCGAGATGGCGAAAGTCTGACCTGAGCGCAGCACAACCTGGGTATCTGCCTTGCGCGTCTGCAGAGCAGGGATGGTGTAGCCGCTGATCTGCACGGAGTTGGTGTAGTCGAGTGAGCTGACCTCGGGCATGACCTTCAATTGGATCGTCCCGTCGCTGTTTACGGTGGGCAGGAAGTCGAGCTTCACGCCATAGGGGCGGAACTGAATGGAGATCGAGGTTTGTCCGCCGGCGCCGCCCTGCACAACCGGAAAGGGGAACTCGCCACCGGCAAGGAAGCTGCCTTTTTCACCACTCATCGCGGTGATATTCGGTTCAGCCAAGATCTGGAGCACGTTGGCATTTTCCAGATCCTGAATGGTCGCGCCGATGCCATTGCTGAAGTTGTAAATGAAAAAGTTTAGGGGATTGTTGAACATCGCGGTGGCCGGCGCCGTAGCGGTGGCAGGTGTTACGTCGATGGTCGAGGTGGTCTGTCCCGTGGAGGAGCCGCCGATGACGTTGCTCTGCAGTTTGAAGAAGTTGAAGGCGAAGGCGTTCAGCTTCGAACGGTCGACTTCAACGATGCGCACCTTGAGCATGACCTGCTTGATGGTCGATGGATTGACTACGAGTGCGTTGGTGACATCCTTGCCATACTGCGAGGCGATCTTGAAGGCCTGTTCGGAGACCTTGTCGGTGCCGGTCGTGCCGGTCAGGACGATACGTCCCTGCTCACTGGTAACCGTCACCTTCTCGCTCGGGAGTGCCTGGCGCATGGACTCGCGCAGTCCGTCGAGATCAAGATCGGAGCTGACATGGAAGGCCTGGCTCTCGCCCGCCTCATCCCACACGATCAGCGCGCTCGAGCCTGGTTTCTTGGCCGTGACCACGATCTGGTTCGAGGAGGCCGTGTAGGTGTCGAGCACCGATGGAGTCGTCACGTAGACGCGCGTGAGGCGGTGGCGGGTGTTGACAAACGTGGAGCGGCCGACCACCAGGTGGAGCTGCTGCTCGACCGGCGCCGCACTGGTAAAGTCCCCGGCACCGCCACCCGTTGCAGGATGAGGCTCATGGCTCACCACGGCAGGCTTCTTGAAGATGTCGTTGTGGCTGCCAGGAAGAGCCGCTGGCGAGGTGCTTTGGGCAGGAAGCGTTGCCAGGGGACACAGCATCGCAAGCACGGCATACGTGGCCACGACCAGGCGCCTGGTGGCCTCAAAACGCGAGGGAACGGGGGTGATCACTGTTGACTCTCCGGGGAGGGTTTCTCGCCGTAGACCATCTGCACCTCATAGGGTTTGGCGGCGGGTGCTGCGGACAGCACCACCGAGGGCTTTCGATCAGGCCGGGGATAGTTGGCCGGATTGGCGGCCGGTGCGGGATGGGCGAGTGGGGCGGAGCCAAGCTGCGAGAGCTGCGTGGTGCCAGTCGACGATTTGTCATGGTCGGAGCCGTTGCGCAGCACGAAGTGCACCGTTCCCTGGGAGTTTGCCTCGACCATGCGCTGAGCATCATCAGGGCTGGCCAGCAGGGTGACGACGTCGGTTGTGGTCGCCTTGCCTTCAGGGTCCGGCTCCATCCTTTGACCGGTGGCTATGACCTGAGCATCCTGAAGCACCGTCGAGGTGACTGAATCCTGAGTGTTGGCGGCGCGGAAGGTGACGAGCACATCGACATGGGTGCCGGGCAGAAGGAAGCCGGAGACGCCGACGACCTGGTCAGACTTGAGCGAGATGGCGCGCATGCCGTTCGGAATCTTCATCGAGAGGCCGGCGCTTGACCCGGCGGCTGCAAGCTGGCGCTCAAGGATTGGCTCGCCGGCCGCAAGCGGGTAAAGTACGATCCGGCCCTGCACGTTCTCTGGTTTGGGGAACGAACCCTCGAGCGGAGCGGCGCTCGGCCAGGCGACAAGCCGGAGCGTTGCCGGGGTCAGGACATCACCCGCCTGCAGGTTCTGGGCGGCGGCTACGTAGTGCAGCTCTCCTCCCGTTGCGGGCCCCGGCTTCGCGAATCGCTTGCCGAGCCACAGGGTAAAGATGGCTGAACCGCACAGCGAAAGCGCCAGGGCGATGATAAGACGTCGGGCGGTCATAGGGTCACCGTTGAAAACCTTGTAGATAGAGCGTGATGCAGGCGCCGGCGGCGATGGCGACCCCGTAAGGCAGGCGCAGGCTGTTCCGGTTGCGCAGGTTGTGCTCTGGATGCGGGATCAGTCCCTGAATCATGTGGTGCGTCGCGATGCTGTGGACGTTTAGAAAAGTGGATTTGAGCTGTCCGCGCAGGAGCGCGAATGCGACGCCCATGACGCCGCCGACGAGTGCCGTCACGATCAGGAGCGAGGAAGAGTTTGAAAGACCGACCAGGCAGCCGGCAGCGGTGATGAGCTTCACGTCTCCAGCGCCCATTCCACCGGCGAGATAAAAGACTAGGAACACCAGGCCGCAGATCAGACCTGCACCGAGCGATGTGAGCATGCCGAACCAGCCATCAAGACCGAGATGCAGCAGAAGCCCGGCGAGTAGGGCAGGTCCGGTGACGAAGTTCGGGATACGGCGGCTCCTGATGTCGAAGCCCGCGCCGATGAGAGCGAAGATCGAGGCGGCGGCCGGGTATACGATTTCATGAACGAGCGGCATCATGAGACTTCCTTGCAGGCAGAGAGCGGATCGAGAGAGTTGCCGAAGCGAAAAGGAGCCGGGCGATATCACAACAAAGGCTTGTGTGAGATGCCCGGCCACCATGCTTCTTTACCGCAGCGATTGTGTAGAGGGTTCCTCTTGCGAACGCACCTACGTGCGAGCGTCAGGAGGACTTAGTTATGCGGCGGAGTTGAGGGACGTTCCAATATTCGAGAAAATTGTGTTGATCTTGGCCGCAACTGTCTTGAGGGTGACGACGGCGCCGAGACCAACAAGGGCTGCAACGAGCGCGTACTCGATCAGGTCCTGACCCGACTCGTCATGGATGAGGTTGTTCATGTTCTGCTTGAAGTTCTGCATGGTGGTTCTCCTTTGAAGTGGTGCCGCTGTTGAAAGTTCGGACGCGTAAGCCCGGAGTTGATGAACTGAGATTAGGCAGGCTAAGAGGTTTGTGCACTCGCACTTAGGTTGTAGCGGGAGAAGCCTTTCGGTCAGCCTCTTCTGCGGCCCTTCCTCCTACCTGACGCCCGCTCTACGTCGCATGCTTATACCTCGAGAAAGGAACCTTAGAAGCACACCTGCGGAGCGTGCATAGAGGCTTGAGCGTGCATCCTCCCGCGAATGTGAAACCAGATTGATGAACCACTTCCAAGAAGTGTCATGCCGCCATGCCCAAGCCCCTTCCTGACGCGCTCTGTGGGTCTGTACTGGTCTCATCGGCTTTGGAGGCGAGTAGCGTGAGAGGGTGGGACAACGAGGTGCTCGCGGCCAAGGAAAAGCCCCAACCGCCGGCTTCGCGGGTGGGGCCTTTGTGCGCCACGCTGTTTTCTGGGTCTACGGTACAGCTGAGTTCCGGACCTTATCTCGGCAGAGGAGTTGAACCCTGCACCTTGAAGCTGACAGCGGACTTGCTGGCCGTTTCGGCAGGCTGGGTCGAAGCGGTTTCAAGCTGGTACTCTCCAGCGAGGATCGAACGGTTCCCCTTCTCATCCACGCTCGACAGCGAACGTGGCTGGATCATAAGTGTGACGTCGCGGCTCTCGCCCGGTGCAAGGTGCACCCGCTCAAAGGCGGCAAGCGAGCGGATCGGACCTGCACCCAGCGGCGTTTTGATGTAAGCCTCCACGATCTCGTCTCCTGCTACTGCGCCGGTGTTCCTGACGTTCACGGTTGCGGTCAGCGGATCGCCCGCCTTGATGCTGCCGTTGCCAAGCTTGATAGCGCCGTAGCTGAAGTGCGTATAGCTGAGTCCGTAGCCGAAACCCCAAAGCGGCTTGCCGGTGTAGTACCGGTACGTACGGTTCTTCATGGAGTAGTCACTGAACTCGGGCAGATCCTTCGTGCCCGCGTAGAAGGTCACCGGCAGACGGCCGGCCGGATTGTTCCCGCCCGCCAGCGTATGCGCGATGGCCGTGCCGCCTTCAACGCCCGGGTACCACGCCTGGAGCACGGCAGCAGCATGCTCGGCCGCCCACTTGAGAGCCACGGCACTGCCGCTCAGGTTGACGACGACAACCGGCTTGCCGGTAGCCGCAACCGCCTCCAGCAGCTTGACCTGCGCTGCGGGCAGGTCGATGCTGGTGCGGTCGCCGCCTGCAAAGCCCGCGATCTTCACGTCCATCTCTTCGCCCTCAAGCTTTGGCGAGAGCCCGGTGAAAGCGACAATCACGTCCGAAGCCTTCGCGGCCGCAACCGCTTCGGCGAGCTGCGCTTCGGCCGGAGCCTCCCAGCTGAGGGTCACGCCGCCTCCTGCCATGTCTCCGGCATGGGTGTACTCGAGGGCGAACTGGTGCGGCGTTGTGTCTGCCAGGGTAACCTCAAGCCGCGCCGGCTTGGTGCCTGCCATGACCGGCGGAGCGGTCGGATTGGCGCCGGTACCCACCTGGAAATGACCCATCTCAAGCTTGGCTCCGGTGAGGCTGCCTTCGCCCAGTACCTTGCCGTCAAGCAGCAGGCGATAGCTGTCTTTGGGAGAGTAGGGGAAGCTATCGCCGGGCGAGACGATAAGCGTGTATTTGCCAGCTGCAGGCGCGGTGAAGTGGCCGCTCCAGCGGACGGAGTACTCATGGCCCTTGATAGCAGGGACGGGGGCGGAGTCGCGCCAGTCGTACTGGATCTCGTGCTCGGTGCCGGTCGCGAGGGGCGCACCGGCAGTCGATACTCCTTGAAAGTACTCTGTTTTCAAGCCGTCGCCGAAGACGGTGCGCGGCACCGGGACGCTCGTACCTTCGGCAAGGCTCGAACCCTGCGCGTAGTGGATCTTCGCCTGAGGGAACTGCTTGATGATGCCGTCGACGGCTGAAACCGCATGCAGCGCCTGGCCGTTGTAGTTGCCCTCGAGCGCGGCGAGCAGGTCCGCGGTCGGTCCCACCACCGCGATCGACTGCGGCGCCGCCTTGAAGGGCAGGGCACCGTTGTTCTTGAGCAGGACCAGCGACTCCTCGGCCGCCTTCAGTGCAACCTGCCGGTTAGCATTTGACGCGACCTGGTCAAACGGGATGGCGGCCTGCGCGTTCCCCGCGGGAGGGTCGAACATGCCAAGCTCCATGCGCGCGGTAAAGAGACGTTCAGCTGCCTGGGTCACCTCTGCTTCGGTCGCGAGCCCGTCCTTGACCGCCTTGGCCAGGGTGTTGAAGCCAGGCGCCCAGATGGAACAGGAAAGATCCGTGCCGGCCTTGAGCGATATGGCTGCTGCGTGCTCGATGTCGTGTGCATTGTGATGGCCGTTGGTCACGTCGACGATGGCCGCGCAATCGGAGACGACGAAGCCTTTGAAGCCCCAGGCATCGCGCAGGTGGTCCTTCAGCAGCATGGTGTTGGCGCAGGCCGCGGTGCCGTCGATCGCGTTGTAGGCGCACATCACGGACTTCACCTTGCCGTCTATGACGGTCTTGCGGAACGCGGGCAGGTAGGTGTCTTCAAGGTCATGCGGGGAGACGGCGACATCGGCGACATGGCGTGTGCTCTCAGGCCCGGAGTGAACGGCAAAGTGCTTGCTGGTGGCAACCACCTTCGGGTGCAGAGGGTCGGGCCCCTGCAGGCCTTCGATGAAGGCTGTGCCCATTGTGCCGGTCAGGAACGGGTCTTCGCCGTAAGTCTCCTGGCCACGACCCCAGCGCGGGTCGCGAAAGATGTTGATGTTGGGAGACCAGAAGGTGAGGCCATAGAAGATGCGGTGATTGCCCTGGCGCTGGGCCTCGTTGTACTTGGCGCGGCCTTCGAGCGCGATCACGTCGCCCATCTGCTGCACGATCTTTGGATCCCAGGTGGCTGCCATCCCGATGGCCTGTGGGAAGACGGTTGCGTAGCCGGAGTTTGCTACCCCGTGCAGGGCCTCGCTCCAGGTTTGATAGTCGGGAACGCCAAGCCGTGGGATAGCGACCGCCCAGTCCTCAAGTTGGCTGGCTTTCTCATCGAGGGTCATGCGTCCTACGAGATCGTGGGCACGGGCGGCTGCTGGCAGGCTGGTGTCCTGGTAGGGTGCTCTCTGAGCTGCAGAGGGAAGCGCGGCGGCAAGCGTGGTGACGGCAAGAAAGGCGATGGCACGGGACATAGTTTGCACCTTGAAAAAGAATCGACACCATCAGACCGGAAATTTCGCCGCTTGGCAACCTGCTGTCTAAACCAAGCGAAAACAAAGCGTTCGCTCGAAAGGCAATCTGCTTGGGATCAGATCCCCGTCTCCAAGCGAATTTTATTCGAGGGGCGAAGATAAACGCGCTGGTGCGATCCGCTCCTATAAGTTCCGCAAAGCAATTGAGCGGGGCAGACGGCACACGGCTCCTCGCGTAATCTACGCTGATGAGTGGTTTTGGTCGGCAAGGGATACAGAAGAACTTCGCAGCAGGCGTAGCAGGGCTGCTCATCGTGTGTGGGGTCGCGCAGAGCCAGCAGGATCGGGCAAGCCTGGTCAATCCCCTGGTGGGGACTACAAACGGCGGCAACGTCTTTCCAGGCGCTACCATGCCATTCGGCATGGTTCAGTTCAGCCCCGAAGCTTCCCCCATCAACAGCAAGCGGATGATCGCTGCACCTGGTGGCTACGAGTACCGGACGACAAAGATCAGGGGCTTCAGCCTGACCAACGTGGAAGGCTGGGGCTGCGCGGGAGGCTCGGGCGATGTGCCCTTGATGCCTGTCACCACCCCCATTGCTGACTCCCCATCGGCCAACTTCCGCGAAGCGTTTGCGGTCGGGTACTCGCATGGCAACGAGAAGGCCGAGCCCGGCTCCTACAGGGTAAAGCTCGAGAATGGGGTCGAAGTGTCACTCGCCTCCGCGCTGCGCATGGGCGCCGCAACCTTCCGCTTTCCTGAGGGTGCAGATGCTCGCGTTCTGCTGCGCACCTCTGATTCCGAGGTTGGTTCCTCGGCTGCTGAGACGCGCATCGATGCCAAGTCTCGGGAGGTAACAGGGTCGGTGACCAGCGGGAACTTCTGCGGCTACCTGGGTGCCGAAGATCGTCGCTCCTACTACACCCTGCATTTTGTCATGCGCTTCGAACAGCCCTTTGCCGAGACCGGCACCTGGGTTGACGGGCATGTGACGCCGGGTTCAACGACCGCGCAGGGAGGTACCGGCTTCGGTCCAAAAGGCTTTCCAGAAGCTGGCCATGGTTCGGGTGGATGGGTTGGCTTTGGTCATGCAGGGACGGTTCGCGTGCGAGTCGGCGTCTCTTACGTGAGCGAGCAGAACGCGCGGGCAAACCTTGAATCCGAAAGCCGGCAGGGCGGAACCTACGAGCAGGTTGCAGCCAGGGCGCGTGCGGAGTGGAACCGCAGGCTTGGACAAATAGAAATTGAAGGAGGAACGGACCAGCAGCGTACAGTCTTTACGACAGCGCTCTATCACTCCCTGATGACGCCGACCACCTTCAGCGACAGCAATGGCGAGTACCGTGGCATGGACGGCGATGTTCATCGCGTGAGCCCAGGGCAAACGACGCAGTTTGCGAATTTTTCCGGATGGGATGTTTATCGATCGCAGTTCCAGCTGCTGACCTGGCTCGATCCGAAGCAGGGAAGCGACATCGCACAGAGTCTCCTCAACCAGTCCCGGCAGGATGGCGGCCGTTGGGATCGCTGGACACACATGGGCGGCGCGACGCACGTCATGAACGGAGACCCTGCCGCCGCAGCAGTGGCTGGCATCTGGGCCTTCGGTGGACGTGACTTCGACGCCAGGGCTGCGCTGCTGTCGCTGGTCCATGCAGCCGATGTGCCGACGAGGGAAGACCTCAGCCACGATGGATGTCCAGTCGAGTGCGTAGGCCAGCGGCCGGGGCTTGATCAATGGCTGAAGCTGCATTACATCCCGGTAGGCGCGCCAGCCTGGGGGCCGGCTGCCGATACGCTCGAAGATGTCGCGGCGGAGTTCTCCATCTCGGCCCTGGCAGGTCATCTTCAGGAAGAGTCATTGCGCATACGTTTCGCCGAGCGTGCGCAGTTCTGGAAGAACATCTGGAATCCGGCAGCAGCTCCGGACGGCGGTTACTTCATGAATCGGAATCCGGATGGCAGCTGGCCCCTCACGCATAAAGATGATGATGACGATAACGACCAGACACCGAAGAAGTTCACGCCTGCGACCGGAGCGGGTTTCGTCGAGGGCAGTGCAGCCCAGTACGCCTGGATGATTCCATTCAACGTGGCTGGATTGTTTGAACAGATGGGAGGGCGCGAGAAGGCGATTGCGCGGCTCGACAAATTCTTCTACGACGACAAGGGGGCGCCAGCGGTGACGAACGCGGGACCCCTTCATGCGGAGTTATCGAACGAGCCGTCGATTGAGACGCCCTGGCTCTATGACTTCGCGGGACAGCCCTGGAAGACCCAGCAGCTGGTGAGGCAGGTACTGAATACAATCTGGAAGAATGCCCCGGATGGCATTCCCGGGAATGATGATCTGGGTGAAATGTCATCATGGGCGGTCTTCGCATCGATCGGGCTCTATCCGGAGATCCCGGGGCGGGCTGAGTTGGTGCTCGGCAGCCCGTTGTTCAGGCGCGTCAAAATACATCGCGCAGCGGGGGATGTGGAGATCTCAGCGAGCCAGGCTGCAGTCGCCTCGCCCTATGTACAGGGCCTTGAGGTGAATGGTGTCGCATCGACAAAGACCTGGCTGCCTGAGCAGTTCGCCTTGAAGGGTGGGCGGCTCGACTTCAAACTGGGGGCATCTCCTAATCAGCAGTGGGGAACGCACCCAGGAGACGAGCCTCCATCATTTGGGGCACGCTAAGGAATGATGAGATAGATCAATATCCTTGGTGCCGGGAGGGGGGGTCGAACCCCCACGAGGTTGCCCTCGGCGGATTTTGAGTCCGCTGCGTCTGCCAGTTCCGCCATCCCGGCTTGAGACTAATTTTAGCAGCTACTCCTTGGGCGGGGTTGATGCGGGTTGCGGGGGCGGAGAATTCGCCTTGTTGCCTCCGCCTCCAAATAAACGCTTGAAGAAGTTTGGCTTCTTGGCCGCCGGCGGCTGCGGGTTGTTCGGGTTCGTTGAATCCTGCGGCTCCTGCGGGTTCTGTGGATCGTTCGTAGAAGAGGATCCGTTGAACATCTGGTCGATAATTGATAACCCAGAATCTGACATACGCGAACACGTACCCGCCGGCACCGTGCCATCAAGAAACGCCGCCGTGTAGGTGGCTGGGCAGGTCTCATCTGCTGGCAGATTGGTCACCTTGTCGAGACGGACCTCGGTGATGCCGTCGGGCTTGCTGAAGCCGTGCATATCGGAGTACTGAGGCAGCTTGATGGCCCGGTTCATAAACTCCGCCCAGATAGGAGCCGCGGCCAGCGCGCCCTGCAGCTTCACATCGGTGTAGTCATCGTTGCCGATCCAGATCACGCAGATCAGGTTAGAACTGTAGGCCGCGAACCAGGCATCGTGTGAGGTCCCAGTCTTGCCGGCCGCCGGCGCCGTGAAGCCCAGCTTCCGCACAGCGGTTCCATAGCCGAAGTTCATCACGCCTTCAAGCAGCGACTGCGTAAGGTAAGCTGCACGTGGCTCCATCACCTGCTTTGCATTGCGGGGCATATCAGCCAGCAAATCACCATTGGTGTTACGCACACTCGATAGCAGCCAAGGATCCAGGTGAACTCCGCCATTGGCGAAGACCGTGTAGGCTCCCGCCATGTCGACCGGCGTCGCACTGTAGGAGCCAAGCGAGACCGCTGGCGTACCCTTCGCATCCTTGATGCCAGCATCCCTTGCCAGCCGCGCAACATTTTCAAAGCCCACCTGTTGCCCGAGCGAGATCGTCGCGTTATTCAGCGAGTGAGCAAGCGCATAGATGGCCGTGACCTCTCCGTGGTACTCATTCTTGAAGTCGCGCGGGGTGTAGGTGTCGCGGCCATTGTTGTAGGTAAAGGTGGTCTGCTCGTCGGTCAGCTTGGTGACGGCGGTGAAGGTTCCACTCGCAAGCTGCTGTCCGGCCACGGCAGAGCTCTCCGCCGCGGCGTAGACGAAGGGCTTGAAGATGGAACCTGTTGGGCGCTTGGATATGGCATGGTTCAGCTGCGAGATGCCGTAGTTGCGTCCTCCAACCAGCGCGAGTACCTGGCCCGTGTGCGGGTCAAGCGCCACCAGCGCAACCTGTGGCAGGCTGGTGGAGCCGATACCCTTAGCGCGATTTTTGCGAACCATCTCATCCACATTGCGCATGCCGATCTCAACCGCTTCGGAGGCGACACGCTGAAGCTGAGGATCGAGCGAGGTGTAGATGCGCAACGACTGATGGTTGAGGTCATCGCCCAGCCGTTGCACCAGCTGCTCATGCACCAGGTCGACGAAGTAGGGAGCCTCGTTGGCATCGACGTTCGGGGGCGCAAGCCGCAGCGGCTCAGCCTTCGCTCGGCTCGCCTGCTCCTCAGTCAACGCACCGGTCTCTACCATCGAGTCGAGCACCAGATTCCGGCGTTCCATCGCGCGGTCCGGGTGGCGATAGGGATTCAGGCGATTCGGACTCTGGATCGTGCCCGCAAGCAGCGCGCATTCGGCGACATCGAGCCGTGACAGATCCTTGCCAAAGAAGGCCTGCGCGGCCTCGCCAAAGCCGTTTACGGCAAAGCTGCCACGCTGTCCCAGGTTGATCTGGTTGGCATACATGGCGAAGATCTCCTGCTTTGTGAAGCGCGACTCAAGCTGCAGGGTGATCATGATCTCGCGCAGCTTGCGGGAGTATTTCTTCTCTGGCGTCAAGAAGAAGCCGCGCGCCAGCTGCATGGTCAGGGTAGAGCCGCCGCACTCCTTCTGGTGAGAGAGCAGGTCCTCCTCAGCGCAGCGCGCAAGCCGCAGATAGTTGATGCCTCCATGCTCAAAGAAGCGGCGGTCTTCGATCGCGGTCACGGCCTGCACCAGTCGCGGAGGAATGTCACGGAAGGTGACTATACGGCGCTTGGTCCGGTTTTTGTCTTCAGAGAGTGCCGTGATGAGCTGCGGCTCAAGCTCATAGGAACGCAGCGCAACCCCGTTCTCTGCGGTGATCGAGGAGATCACCCCGGCTTCGGAGGCGATGGTCGCCCCATCGGTATTGTGGAACGATTGCGGACCGGGCTTGATCAGGATCGAATCTTCCCGCTGCTCAAACGTGCCAAGCTGCGAGTTGACGTTGTAGCCCGCGGAGCGTAGGTCGGTTGCGATCGAGGCGATCGTCAGGTGCTGCCCGGTTCGCACCTCCTGTGGCGCCGCATAGATCTGTGAGACCGAGGCAAAGAGCGGACCCGCGGCCAGCCGTTGATCAACCACCTTCTGGTACTTGAAGTAGTAAAAGCCGAAGACGGCGGCGCCCAGCAGCGCGCAGAAGAGGACAACCACCAGGAAGAGGCGCAGGACGCCTGAACCGAATCCGACCTTGGGCTTGTTGGGACCGAGTTTGAGTTTGACGGGCATATCTGGTCTTTGGCTCTCTGGACGGCTTGTCAGCTACTGTTTGGCCGTTGCTAATGCAGCTTGCAGATGTTGAACGGCGGCTTCGATCGACACGTCATCGGTGACTCCAGTGAGGCGGTTCAGAACTTCAACCTGCCCCTCGGTCAGCTTCTTGCCGATGGCGATGCGAAAGGGAACTCCGGTAAGATCGGCATCCTTGAACTTCACGCCGGCGCGCTCGTCACGATCGTCGAGCAGCACATCCACGCCAGCCTGTGTGAGTTCCGCGGCGACCCTCTCACCAGCCTCAACCAACGCCGCATCTTTTACGTTGGTAATGGTGACAATCACTTCGAACGGTGCGATCGTAGCAGGCATGACATAGGCGTCACCGCCATGCTTCGCAGCGGACGTCTCAATGGCGGCCGTCAGGATGCGTTCCACGCCAATCCCGTAGCAGCCCATGATCGGCATTACTTCTTTGCCGTCGCGGTTGAGCACGGTAGCTCCCATGGACTTCGAATAGCGATATCCAAGTTTGAAGATGTGGCCGATCTCAACCGCCTTGCCGAGGCGCAGCGGCGAGCCGTCGACGGGGTCGGGCTCGCCTTCGCTCACGCTGCGCACGTCTGCGATCAGGGTTGGCTTGAAGTCACGCATCGGTGTGACATTGCGCAGATGGTAGTCCTCGCGGTTCGCCCCTGCTATAAGGTTGCTACGCCCTTCGAGCGGCTTATCCAGAATGACGATCGTGCCCGGCTTCTTTGGATGCGGGGCGGCTTCGATGCCCAAGGGTCCCAGGTACCCAGCCGGCGCGTTGAAGACCGCCATGATCTCTCCGGCATCCATCGGCCTCAACTCGCCGCCTATCAGCGCCGAAAGCTTGGCCTCATTGATGCTGTGATCGCCGCGCAGGAACGCGACGATCGGACGCAAAGTCCCGAGCTTCTCCGTCTCCTTGCCCGGGGCAAACTGCGCCATGTAGGCCATGGTCTTTATCTGGTGATGCGGTTCGGTCTTCAGGAACCTGCTGACCTCGTCGATGGTCCGGAAGCCTGGCGTATGCACAGGCTCCGGCATGCCATCGCCAGTCGGCTCAAGGTTTGTGACCGGGGGAAGCGTGCTCGTAGCTTTCTCAAGGTTTGCTGCATAGCCGGAGGTCGAGCTTGCGATCAGGTCCTCGCCAGCCTCGGTGTAGACCATGAACTCCTGGGACTGCGACCCGCCCATCGCCCCTGAATCGGCTTCGACCGAGACGAATTCGAGACCACAGCGATTGAAGATGCGACGGTAGGTCTCATCGTGCTTCTGGTACGAGAGATCCAGTCCGGCCTCGTCGATGTCGAAGCTGTAAGCATCTTTCATGATGAATTGGCGCACCCGCAGCAGACCCGCCTTGGGTCGCGGCTCGTCGCGGAACTTGGTCTGGATCTGGTACCAGATCTGCGGCAGCTGTTTATAGCTGCGAAGTTCGCTCCGCGCGATGGAGGTCATGACCTCTTCGTGGGTCATGCCAAGGCAAAGCTCCGCACCCTTGCGGTCTTCGAGCTTGAACATGTTCTCGCCCATGCCTGTCCAACGTCCGGACTCCTCCCAGATTTCACGCGGCTGGATGGTCGGCAACAGGAACTCCTGGCCGATCCGGTCCATCTCCTCGCGGATGATGGCGGTGATCTTGTTAATCGCACGGTTGCCGAGGAAGAGGTAGGAGTAGATGCCGGCGCCAAGCTGGCGCACATAGCCCGCACGCAAGAGCAGCTTGTGGCTGGCGACCTCCGCGTCGGCGGGTGCCTCGCGCAGGGTAGGGATGAAGAGTGTGGACCAGCGGTGCATGTGCCTTTTGCCTTCCATCGCCCGCAGCATCGGGGCGAACCTGTGAAACTTTCATTCTATCCGCCAAGAGGGGAGTGTGGTCAGTGCGCGAAGTGCTGGTTCAGGAACCTGCCACGTCCATGGTGCTCTGTGTTCGGTAAATGACAGACCGGGCCGGAGATAACACGTACCTTCGGAACATTCGGGAAAGTCGCCCATGCCATCGCACGTTGACCATGCGGCAGTGCCGGCCGGTGTCAGCACCACAAGGAAGCGGAGCTTTTGGAAAAAGACAGGGAGCAACCCACAGACTTCGTGAGGCCGAGGAATCTGATCCTGACCAGGATGCCAGAGGACCAGTTTCGGACCATCTCGCGGTTCCTAATTCCAGTTGACATGCCAGTCGGCATGCAACTCAGCGTGCCCAGCGCTCCCATCGAGTACGTGTACTTTCCCGTCTCAGGGCTCATCTCCGTGGACGCGCTGACCGAACGCGGCGAGTCGGTTGAAGTCGGAGTCATCGGCCGCGAAGGGATGTCCGGTGCCTACGGCGTGCTGGGGCACGAGCAAGGTGCACATTCTGTTGTCATGCAGGGCGGAGGCTCCGGGCTGCGGGTCCGCATGAGCGTGATCCGCGATGAATATCTAAAGGGCGGCCCTTTGGCGCAGTTGGTCAATTCCTTTATCTATATGCAGATGGTGCAGATGGCACAGTCTGTCCTGTGCAACCGCCTGCATCCGGTCGAAGCACGCATGGCGCGCTGGATGCTGACCGCATGCGACCGCATCGAGACTGATTCGCTGCAGCTCACCCAGGAGTTCCTGGCACAAATGCTGGGTTCGCGCCGCTCGACAGTTACCGTCGCAGCCGGCAACCTGCAGCGCGAAGGGCTGATTGACTACACGCGCGGCCGCGTGCGAGTCGTAAACCGGGCCAAGCTCGAAGCGAAGAGCTGTGAGTGCTACCACATCGTACGTTCGACCTACGATGCCCTGATCGGCACGGACTACTAAACGGCACGGGCTACTAAACGGCGCGGACTGCTAATTGTTCTCAACGCCCGGGCCTCCGGGTGCGGCTTCTACCGGGGGGTGAGCTGCCACAGGTCGTGCAGGTGTACAACCCCAAGCACCAGCCCCGCTTCGACCACTACCAGTGACGTGATCCTGCGCGCTTCCATCTGCACCAGCGCCTCCGAGGCGAAGATATGGGGCGCGATGGTCTGCGGATGGCGGTTCATGATGTCGCCCGCGGAGCGGTCAAGGGCCCGCGGGCCGACCCTCTCGAGCAAACGTCTGAGATCGCCATCGGAGATGATACCGGCGAGGTTGAACGTGCCTGGCTTGCCGGCAGGCGTCAGCACCGTCGTCATGCCCAGCTTCTTCCTGGACATCTCGTAGATGACCTGGGACATGGGCGTGACCGGCGCCACCTGGGGCAGCGCCTCACCGGAGTGCATCAGCTCACGGACCCGCGCCAGGCGCCTTCCCAGCCGGCCCCCAGGGTGAAGCTCAGCAAAGTCCTTCGGCTGAAACCCGGAGCGGCGGCTCAGCTCGAGGGCCAGGGCATCACCGAGCGCCAGCATCACGGTCGTCGATGCGGTCGGCGCCAGGTTCAGGTTGCATGCCTCCTCGGACACGCTCACGTCCAATGCCACGGCCGAGCCCGTGGCCAGCGTCGAGTTCAGGCAGCCGGTGAAGCTGACCAGCGTCGTCCCCAGCTGTCCAAAGGCAGGCAGCAGGCGGATCAGCTCTTCGGTCTCGCCGGAGTAGGAGAGCGCCAGCACGATGTCGCCCGGCGCCAGCATCCCAAGATCTCCATGCAGCGCCTCGACCGGGTGCATATACTGCGCTCTGGTACCGGTCGAGTTGAACGTGGCCGCGATCTTGCGTGCGATCAGACCCGACTTGCCAACCCCCGTCACGGCGATGCGCTGCCCCGCCGCGCTGCGCCCGCTCAGCAGGGCCAGAGCATGCTCCATCGAAGGTTTCATCTCGCTTTCAAGGCGATCCGCAAGCCGCGCCAGGGCGTCGGCTTCAATCCTGACAAATTGCGACGGACTGGATGGTAACGAGCTCATACGCACGTCGATGCTAGCAGAGCGATCCACCGAAAGCGCCGGCAGGCAGTAAACTTTAGCGAGGGGAATGCCAAAGGTGAACTCGAATCGAATGCGCGGTGTAAGCGTCGTGGCTCTGATGATTGTTGCAGTGAGTCTGCTGGTCTGGGCCGGCGTGCACAACGCACGGGAACGCCGAGTTGAGATGCAGAAGATGCAGGCGAATCAGGCCAGTAAGGTCATGCTGATCCCCGATTCGGCGAACAGCTCTGCGTCTTCAGCAGCGCCCGCGGACAGCCCCATGGCAAAGCTGAACGGCAAGGCTGCACCCGCCTTCACCCTCTTCGATCTGAATGGCAAAAAGGTCTCGCTCGCGGACTTCAAAGGCAAGCCGGTGCTGGTTAACTTCTGGGCGACCTGGTGCGGTCCATGCAAGCTCGAGATGCCTTGGTTCGAGGAGTTCAACAAAAAATACAGCGCGGACGGCCTCATCATCCTGGGCGTCGCGGCCGATGAGGCAGGCAAGAGCGTCATCGCCAGCACGGCGAAGAAGAGCGGCGTCACCTACCCCATCCTGCTGGGCGAGGATGCTATGGAGAATGCGTACGGAGGCATCGACTATCTGCCCGAGACCTTCTACGTTGATCGCGGTGGCAAGGTCCTGATTGAAACTGCAGGCGTATCAAGCGAGGATGGCGGCAAGGACGAGATCGAAGCCAACATCAAGAAACTGATCGCGGCCGGCGGCGTATGATCAGGCTTCTGCTCGGAGCCTCGGTCGCATTCGCCCCGCTGGCCGCACAGGAGCTCGGCAACCTGGACTCAGCCCCGGCTAGGGTACGCCAATACGTCGCATTCGCGGCAGAGCAGCAGACCGTTCCGGCTAACAAGAGTGTGTCGCTCGACCTTCGTTTTCACGTGCTCGATGGCTTTCACATCAACTCGCACCACCCGAAGTCCGAACTGCTGATTCCCACGCAGCTGGTCCTCGAGCAAGGTCCAGGGGTGAAGCTGGCCCAGGCCGAATACCCGGCCGGCCAGCCCTTCAGCTTGAGCCTTGATCCATCCGAGAAGCTCGACGTCTACGCCGATGCCTTCACCATTACCTTGCCTGTGTTCGCCGCCCCGGGAGCTCACGAGATCCGTGGAGCTTTGAAGTACCAGGCCTGCAATCGAGCCGCATGCTACCCGCCGCGCACCCTGCCTGTGACGGTTGTCTTTACGGCGCGATAGCCGCCCGGGCTAGCGTCTGCCGGTCAACAGCTTCTTCTGCGCATCGCCGAATCGCCGGACACGATCAAGTGAACGTGCCTTGCCGAAGACCACCAGGCTCTCGAGCAGCGGCGGCGAAGTTGTTCTGCCAGTCAGGATGGCACGCAGCAACATAAAGTTTTCCTTCACGCTCCACTCTTTTGCCGAGCCCAGCGTACGCAGGTTCGTGTCGAGCGCCTCGGTCGTCCAATCGCTGGTTTCGAGTACCGCAAGCTGCTCGGCAGCAAAGGCAAGCGTCTCTTCAAGCGTGCGCTTCTTTGGCAGGAACATCTCCTGCGGCGGCATCACGTCGTCGCGGAAGAAGAAGTCTGCCAGGTCGCCAAACTGCCCCAGCGTGTCGATCCGCGTCTGCACCAGGGGAGCGATGCTGCGCAGGTAAACGTCAGAGAACAGCACCTGTCGCAGCTGCTCAAAGAAGCCCTCTGGGCTCAGCGCACGCAGGTACTCACCGTTAAGCCACTTCAGCTTCACCAGGTCGAAAACGGGGCCGCCGAGTGAGATGCGCTCGAAGACGAACTCCTTGAGCATCTTGTCGAGGTCAAAGATCTCGACGGTTGAATCTTTCTGCTCGTTGATCTTGCCGCCGGCAGGCATTCCGCCACACATGAGCCCGAGAAAGTTGAGCAGCGCCTGCGGCAGAAAGCCCGCCTGCCGGTAGTAGATCAAGGAAACCGGATTCTTGCGCTTGGAGATTTTGCTCTTGTCCAAATTGCGCAGCAGGGGCATGTGCCAGAACCGCGGCAGGTCCCAGCCAAAGGCCTTGTAGAGCAGGACATGCTTCGGTGTTGAAGAGATCCACTCCTCGGCGCGGATCACATCGGTGATCTTCATCAGGTGATCATCAACCACGTTCGCCAGATGGTAGGTAGGGAAGCCGTCGGACTTCATCAGCACCTGGTCGTCGACGTTATTGTGGGAAAAATTGATCTCACCCCTCAACTCGTCGCGGAAGCTGGTCTCGCCTTCAGCCGGTACCTTCAGGCGGATGACATAGGGCCGCCCTTCGGCAAGGAAGCCGTCGATCTGTGCCTGGGTCAACTCGCGGTGGGCGCCGTTGTAGCGTGGCGGCAGCTTGGCCGCGAGTTGCGACCGGCGCATCGCTTCAAGCTCTTCAGCGGTCTCGAAGCTGCGGTAGGCTGTTCCGTTTTCGAGTAGCAGCTGCACATGCTCGCGGTAGATCTCGGTTCTTTCAGACTGGCGGTACGGCCCGTAAGGCCCGCCCACGTCCGGACCTTCATCCCACGTGAGACCCAGCCAGCGCAGGGAGTCGAAGATCTCCTGCTCCGATGTCGCCACAAAGCGTGTACGGTCTGTGTCCTCAATGCGCAGGATGAACCGGCCCCCGCGTTGTCGTGCGTAGATCAGGTTCAGCAGTCCGATGTATGCCGTGCCTACGTGGGGATCGCCAGTCGGCGAAGGTGCGATCCGGACTCGAATGGGTGCAATCGTTGGGTTATCTGTCATGATGCGTCAGATATCGATGGTATCAGGATGCGCGGATCCGGTTACCTTTCGGAATTCGCTACAACTGCCGGAAAGCTTCTTACCACGGGCACAAAAATCGCCTTACAACTTGAGCGCAATAGGCATGAAGCTGTGGCAATGTTCCACTCGGTTTAGCCCGGAGAGAAACCACCCATCTGTAAGTTCTGGTCGCATGCAATGACTCGATAGTTATGGTCGCTGCAGATACTCCAGAAGCCCTTGCCGGCAAGGGATCTTTGTTGCACTGAAGGACTTTATGCATTGGTTCTCTGAAGCCATAAGGCGGCCCGGAAGCGCATGGTACCGAGCGATCCTGGCCGCTCTTTTTCTTGCAACAGGCATGCTGTACGCACAGGGAGCGGGTTACTGGCATACCAGTGGCGAGCGAATCCTCGACGCAAACAATCATCAGGTACGCATTGCCGGCATCAGCTGGTATGGCTTTGAGACCTCGAGCCAGACCATCGGCGGTCTGTACGCAGAGGATTACGGCACCATCCTCAGAACAGTCAAGGCACAGGGCTTCAACACCGTCCGGCTGCCCTTTTCAAGCGAGATGATGGACACTCCGTCAACGCTTCTGAACATCCAATTCAGCAACGGAAGGGGGCCCATCAACACCGACCTGCGCGGGCTGAACGCCCTGCAGGTGCTTGACAGGATCATCGGCGCCGCTGGCCGCACTGGTCTGAAGGTGATTCTCGATCATCACCGGTCAGAGGCAGGCTCAAGCGCCGAGGCGAACGGTCTCTGGTACACCCCGAAGCATCCCGAAGCCCTGTGGATCGCCGACTGGGTTCAGCTCGCAGACCGCTACCTCAACAACCCGACCGTCATCGGCTTTGATCTGCATAATGAACCCCATGCGACGAACGAAGGCGGAGCGTGCTGGGATTGTGGCGGTGCAAGGGATTGGCATCTCGCCGCACAACGTGCCGGGGACGCGGTTCTGGCTGTGAACCCCAGACTGCTTATCTTTGTCGAAGGCGTCGACGTGTATCAGGGCGATTCCTACTGGTGGGGCGGCAACCTTGAGGGTGTCCTCAAGTCACCGGTCGTGTTGTCCCATCCACATCAGCTTGTCTACTCCGCCCATGACTATGGACCGCATGAAGCCCCGCAGGCGTGGTTCAACCCGGCGACCACCTACACGAGCCTCGCGCAAGTGTGGGATCGGCACTGGGGATTCATCAGCAGAAGTCATCTGGCGCCCGTGTGGATCAGCGAGTTCGGAACGACCAATGACGCGCTTGACATCCGGAACGATTATCCGGGCAGCCAGGGTCAATGGTTTGCAAGCCTGGTCCACTATTTTGATGTAAACCGCAGTCTGGGCTGGAGCTACTGGGCGCTCAATGGAGAGGACGCCTATGGTCTGCTTGATCCAGGCGATGGCCCAAGTCCGGTTAACCCTCACAAGCAGGAGATGCTGGCCAGCATCGGTCTTTCTCTCGATCCTCCGCCATTCGTGTCGCCATCCCCTGCCCGGCTGGCACCAAGTCCCGTTTCGCCAGTCTCGAACGGTCTTAAGTGGGTTCTGCTTGCAGGTTCAGGGGCGACCTTTGCCCTGGTCTTTGGGGTGCGGCCCTCCCGCAACGCGGGGCTGGTGCAGGGAAGCGATCCGCACAGCTCGGCGTTACGGATGCCGAACCCGGGGAGAAGGCGTACAGATACGTCCGCCGAGGCCCTTTGGAGGATGATGTCTCTGCCGGTTCCGCCCAGTCCCCGCAACCTTTCCGCCCTCTCCGTCTCCAACAGCCAGATCGATCTGAGCTGGACGCCGAGCGCCGGCGAAGGCGTCACCTACAATGTCTATGCAGGGACGAGCCGGACAGATGTGACGATTCCTGCGGGAATCGGTGTCGTCTCGCCGAGTTACCGGCTTGAGCGGCTCGACCCTGGAAGCACCTACTACTTCGTGGTTCGAGCTGTTGTTCATTCGATCGCGTCAGCTTCCTCAGAGATGGCATCGGCCACCACCCATCCTGCCCTCGGCGAGCGGGCTGCAGCTGTCCTGATCACCGAGTGCATCGGCGCTCAACCCACAGTCCCGTCAGCCAGCCGCTAACGCGCATCGGACACCGCTGTTTCCTCGGCAGGCATCTGGGGCGTCTTTGCACCCCTAAGAGTCTGGCAGGAGGCAGGCTATCAGTTTTTGGGAAGCGCTTCCACGAAGCTCCAGAATGCCTTGTCGTTGCTGAGCTTCAGCAATGACTGATCCGCAGTGGGATCAGGAAGAGCGCCACCCTGCAAGGCGTTGCCGCGCCGATCAAACGCCTGCTGCAGGTGAAGCCGGGCACTCACGGCATCGCCCGACTCGGCATCCGCACGTGCTAGGTTGTAAAAGTTGAGCGGGTACGTGGGATCGGTCTTGATCGCGCTCTCGGCAACCAACCGGCTGTCCTTCGTGTCTCCGCTGAGAGCGAGCGCCAACACCAGCTGATCGGTCACCAGGCGACGCTCCGTGAGCAAGCTTGCGTCATGGGGCATCGTGTCGAGAGCCGCCTTCAGATAAGGTGCGGCCTGATCAGGCGCACGCTTGAAGAGCAGACGGCCCATGACGAAGTAGTCCTGCGTCACAGGCCGATAATCCAGGTTCGGATGGAACTCCGCAACCGCTGACTTCAGCACAGCTTGCTCGTCCGGCTTGCCGGCAACGACGGATGCATGCAGCTCCGCACAGACCTTTGCGTTGCCAGCAAACGCAAAGTAATCGTGGTTCTTCGCAGTCTCAGTCAGCTTCATCTGGTAGCTCGTGACCGCATAGCGGCCGCCTCTGCCATCTGGCAGGGAGCTGTCGCTTCGTGCAGAGATTGCTTTCCCCATCTGCTCGACCAGGGGATCGATCGCATCTTTGCGGCAGCCCTCGGCATCGGGATCTCCGGACTGGTTCTCGAACAGGCTCAGCGAAAGCGTCACCCTGGTGATTGAGTTTTCGAACTCGATCACGGGACGCATGTTCCCGTCATATACCGCGATCAATCGAGGCTGCCACGCGCCTCCTTCGGGAAGCGGGATCCCGCCCGGCCCGAACCAAGTCACCAGCTGCAGGGTCTTCGCCGGGGCCGGTGTCTGGCACGCTGCAACCAGGGAAGGACCGAGCATGATTCCAAGCACAACGCCGGAAACTTCTCTCGGCCACATGGCTACAGCTCCATCGCAAACTGGCCAGCCGGTTCGTACAGGCTCGGCTTCGGCTCTGTCGCGAGATTCAACACAAGGCGTTCGAGCACCAGGCGCTTGTCTGGCGGGGAGCTGCGTATCTCGAGGTCCGCACGTGCGATCTGGCGAAGCGCGCGGGTCAGATCGGATCTCGATTGATAGCGGCGCGCCTGTCGAACTAGATCGTCTGCAGCGAACGGAGGCATGCGAAAACCCTGCCAGAGGACACCCCAGAGTGCGCGTGAATCACGCACGTTCTTCTCGAGAACCACAAGCATCTGGCGAAAAGTACGTGCAAGCATATAAAGATGACCGATGGCCGAGTCCTCTCCACCATCGGACGCGTTGAGCAGACCATGCAGCAGCGCGAGCGCCTGCGGCCGATCACGACGGCTGATCGCATCCGTGAGCTCGTAGAGCGATCTCTGCTTCGCCGCGAGCACCATGGTCTCCACATCACCCAGCGTCACATTAGGCAGGGGAGCCGAAGAATTGCCAAGCAGAAGCAGCTTGCCCTGCGCGTAGAGCGACAGCTTCTCGAACTCGCTTGCGATCAGCATCATGTCCGCGCCAAGCGCGTCCACCAGCTCGCGAGCGGCGTCCTGATCAATCGTTACCTTGCGCTCGGCGGCTGCTTCAGAAAGCCATCTCACAGCGTCGCCCTCTTCCACCCGCGCCAGCTCGACCATGCCGCACCACTCGCCGAGCGTCTCCCGGATCCGCTCATAGCGCTCTTTGTCGGTGAGATCCATTCGGCGAAGGTCGGTCGGAATGGAGAGATGATCGGCGACAAACAGAACGACCGCCTGCGGGTTAGGCCGGCGAAAGTAAGCGTCGATCGCGGCAAACTCTTCCTTCTTCGAGCCGCGTCCGTACAGCGCCTTGATGTTCCGAACGAAGAGGACCTGGAAGGGGACCATCAGTGACGGTGTCTGAGCACGATCAAGGACATCGAAGATCGAGGTCTCGCCCAGATCGAGATCGTGCAGGCAGAAGTCGCGCTGATCAGGCGGCGCGAGCGCTTCAAGAACTCCATTGCGACAGCGCTGGTAGAGGAACGCCTCATCCCCGGCAAGGACATAGCCGGGCCGCAGACTGGTTGTGCTTAGCTCGGCAAGAAAGCGGTCAGAGCTGGCAAACGATTTGATGGCAGCCATCTAAATCATCTCCGTGAGAACAATTTTCATCAGAAGGAATCCAGTACGCTAGCCACGACGGTCCTCGCGAAGTCGTGTGCAACGCGCTGCACCGCAGGACTGTCCTCCTGGATAAAGGCGGAAAGGTCCTGGGTGGACTGGTACTGCTCACGAAAGAGCAGGGAGTCATTGCGGTAAAGGAGATGCCCGTCGTGTGCCGTGAGGGCGACGCTCGCCGTGATGGTGACCAGGTAGCTTGAAGTCTGACCTGAGGAAGAGTCGTACGTCAGTGGCGATGCAATCTCGGAAAGGATCGTGCCTTTGAGGGTAGCATCCGCGGCCTCGGCGCTATCGCTCGCGTCCTTGTTCAGGATTCTGTACTTCGTGCGCGTGTTGAGTTCACTGATGACAGCCTTCGTGAAGGCAAACTCAGTATGAAACTGCTGTACGTTCGTAGCAAAGGTCGGGACGCTCAGTGTCTGCACACCGGCCGGCAGATGGGCTGCGGAGCCGGTCGCATGGTAGCCGCATCCGGTCAGTAGCAGGGCCGGTATGAGAAGGTGCAGGCGCATCGCGTAGCTCCATTGTCGCATCGGCCCGCATTGTGGATGAGTGAGGATTCCGGTACCTGTCAGCCGCGCCAGAACCCGATCTATACCGTTCGCATCAGCAGGAGGCGCAGCTGAACGGTGAGAACGTCTCCCAGGAGGACTGCACGTAGTGGTTCAGGTTAGCAACAGGCAGAGCAGAATGCCTCGAGGCTCATAAACCGCAAAAAACCCGGCTCGTTAGGCCGGGTTTTTTGCGGTTTGACGAAGTGACTACGCGGGACTGGGCTGCCCCTCACCGAAGCCGGGCTTTCCACCGATCGAGGGCTTCAGCACCTTCTGCACGTCGCCGCCCGGGCCAGGATCGACAGCCGACAGGGGCGAACGGGCTTCAGGCAGTTCCTTGCCTTCGATGATCATCTTGATCTCGGCTGCATCGAGCGTTTCGCGCTCGAGCAGGGCCTGCGACATACGGTGCATGATGTCGTGATGGGTATCGAGAATCTCGTACGTCCACGAACACTCGAACTTCCTCGTCGATCTGCTTCGCCGTGTCGTCTGAGAAGTCACGTGCCTGACCAATCTCGCGGCCGAGGAAGACCTCCTGTTCCTTCTTTCCGAAGGTCATCGGGCCAAGCTTCGACATGCCGTACTCGCACACCATCGCGCGGGCCAGAGCGGTCGAGCGCTGGATATCGTTGCCGGCACCGGTCGTCATCTGCTTCAGGAAGATCTCTTCGGCGCAGCGTCCGCCCATAAAGACGGCAAGCTGGGTTTCAAGATAGTCCCGGGTGACGGTGTGCTTGTCCTCGGTCGGCAGGTGCATCGTCACGCCGAGTGCCATACCACGCGGGATGATAGTGACCTTGTGCAGCGGATCTGAGTGGTCGCGCATCGCAGCCACAAGAACGTGCCCGGCTTCGTGGTACGCCGTCACCTTCTTCTCCTCGTCAGAGAGCAACATGGACTTGCGTTCGGCACCCATTAGCACCTTATCCTTCGCAGTCTCGAAGTCGAACATGTGGACCGACTTGCGATTGAACCGTGCTGCTGTCAGGGCGGCCTCGTTCACCATGTTTGCCAGGTCGGCGCCCGAGAAGCCCGGTGTACCACGCGCCAGGACGTTCAGGTTGACGTCCTCGGCCATCGGAACTTTCTTCGAATGCACGCGGAGAACCTCTTCGCGGCCCTTGATATCGGGACGGTCGACGATGACCCGACGGTCGAAGCGACCGGGACGGAGCAGGGCCGGATCCAGCACGTCAGGACGGTTTGTAGCAGCGATCAGGATGACGCCATCGTTCGCTTCAAAGCCGTCCATCTCGACCAACAGCTGGTTGAGTGTCTGCTCGCGCTCGTCGTGTCCGCCGCCAAGACCGGCGCCGCGGTGACGTCCAACTGCGTCGATCTCGTCGATGAAGATGATGCAGGGCGCGTTCTTCTTGCCCTGTTCAAAGAGGTCGCGAACCCGCGATGCACCGACTCCGACAAACATCTCGACGAAGTCCGAGCCGGAGATCGAGAAGAACGGCACGTTTGCTTCGCCGGCGACGGCGCGTGCGAGCAGGGTCTTACCGGTTCCCGGGGGTCCGACGAGCAGGACACCCTTCGGGATCCGGCCGCCCAGGCGCTGGAACTTCTGAGCTTCGCGCAGGAACTCGATAATCTCCTTGAGCTCTTCCTTCGCTTCGTCGACACCGGCTACATCCTTGAACGTAATCTTCTTCTGCTGCATCGACAGCAAACGCGCCCGCGACTTGCCGAAGCTCATGGCCTTGTTGCCGCCTGATTGCATCTGTCGCATCATGAACATAAAGAGGCCAAGCAGCAGCAGAATCGGTAGCGCCGAGACCGCCGCATTCAGCCAGAAGCTCGGGGTCTGATCCTTGATCGTCACCGAGACGCCATGCTCGCGCAGAGACTTGGTCAGATCTGGAAAGTTGGCCTGGGTAAACGCAGCAGGAATGGTGGTCTTGTACACGTCCTTCGGCTGACCCTTGTAGTGCGCGGAGATCTCCTGTCCATTGACAGTGATGTCCTGAACTTTTCCTGCGTCCACATCATTCTGGAACGTGGAGGAGTTCACCTGCTCGTCCTTGCCCGCGCCGGTGGTCTTGGCGACGTAGTTCCAGAGGATGAAGAGGGCGGCAATGAGTGAGGCCCAGAGAAGGAGTTGTTTAACGGTCGAATTCAAGCTGATTTCCTCGTGTTCTGCTGCAGATACAGGGTGCCGGGGATGGAACGTGACGCTTATGGTTTAGACGCCATGCCGGCGAAAAAATGACACGAAGGTCATTTTTTGTCTAATGGTTCAGATTCTACTCTTATGGCTGAGGATTCAACAGGGACGATTTCCCACTTACGTGGGATTGAAAACTTTAGTTTCCCAAATTGGTCGTGGCTCAACTCATCCCGCCGTCAGGTGCCGGCGCGGTGAGTACGGTCAAACTTTGCCGGCACTCCCAGACCCCTCCTTCAACGCTGCGGCCGTCACCGTGCGAGTGAGCCTCAGCTCCCGCAGGCTGCGCTCCGCCACGAGCCCCTGTGACAGCTGGAGCTTTCCTCCGGTCTTTGCAGGCACCGTGGGGTCTTGCGCTAGTTGAGGCGCAAAACCTGCGAGGGTGAGCAGGCGGCCGGTCTCCTCAAACGATAGCCGGGCTCCCAGTTGCCGGGCAGCGGCCCGCACCACGCGGCGCCGCAGCGCGGGATCAAGCGTGCGCAGCCGGTCGAGCTCGATGGCGATCGCCTGCGCCCCAATTTGCGTGGAGTTGGCGCGACCTCCACCCCGGACTGGTCGCCCGGGAAGAACGATCTGGGGAAGAACGCGCGCGAGCTCGCCCTGCCAGCGCGCCTCCTCCTCACGCGCCAGCTCTGCAAGATTCGCGAGAGCCTGGTCCAGGCTGGGATTTTCCTGACGCAGTATGGGCAGCACCGTCTTTCGCAGACGGTTGCGGGTGAACGCCTCGTCGGAGTTCGAGGAATCCTCTCGCCATGGCTGACCCTGGCCTTTAAGATAAGCGCGCAGGTCGGCGCGGGGGACAGCAAGCAATGGGCGAACAACTTTGCCGACTAATCTCCCGTTGTCAGAGAACACCTCCAACACAGGGCTGATCCCGGAAAGACCCTCCAGCCACGCTCCACGCAAAAGCTTCATCAGGACAGTCTCTGCCTGATCGTCCAGCGTATGCGCAGTCAGCACGATGCTGGCCGCGCCCCCCTTCAGCAGAGAGGCAAATGCAGCGTGGCGTAGATTGCGGGCGGCCTCTTCAAGCGTCTCCCCGTGGTCTCGTGCCCGCGCACGCGTATCGACCCTCTCAAGATGCAGCGGGATGTCTAGCTTTGCGCAAAGATCAGCTACGAAGGCCTGGTCGCCGTCCGACTCCTCGTCCCGCAGCGCGTGGTTGATATGGATCGCGGAGAGTCCAACGCCAAGCGCGCCACGTGGCAGGGCATTCGCCGCGTGAGCCAGCATCAGCAGGGCAGTTGAATCCGCACCCCCGGAGATGGCCACGCAGACGCGATCGCCAGGACGGATGGAGCTTGGAGGCAGGGTAAGCATGGCGGCTTCTATTCTAAGGCTTGCGTTCGCCGCGCCCGAGACACAGGCATCTGAACCTTTCCCGATCAATGCACGTATCGGCGGTCGAGGACGACGCGATGCTAAAAGTACAAGCCCTGGCCATGATTGTCATATCAGCGTTCGCTTCCGCTGCGTACCCCCAGGAAGCCCCGGGATCTCCGCTCTACCAGACGATAGCTGCGCTCGACGCGCGGCTGTTCCAGGCCTACAACGGCTGCGATCTTCATGCCCTCGGTTCGCTGGTTGCCGACGACCTGGAGTTCTACCACGACAAGACCGGACTGGAGAGGGGCAAAGGGCCTTTCCTCGAAAGCATCCGGAAGAACGTCTGCGGCAAGGTCAACCGCGAGCTCGTGCGGGGAACCCTCGAAGTCCATCCTTTGCACACGTACGGGGCTGTCGAGATGGGCACCCATCGCTTTCATCATCCCGGCCGCGAGGAGAGCGACGGCGTCGGTGAGGCGAAGTTCGTGATGCTCTGGCAGCAGCGAGGCGACGTCTGGAAGCTGACAAGGGTCATCAGCTATGACCACGGAGCTGTCTCTAAATAAGCGGGGCCGAATGAGTGCGGCCTCGTTACCAGCGGCCACTACTTCGTGGGTCCAGGAACGCTGCGGGTTGAGACGGATCGGAGTCCAACACCTGCACGAGGCAGCGCTCGTCCTCCGTGAGGGCGCGCCTCCGGTCTGAACCTCCACGGTCGTCCCGCTAAGCTGGGCCCCGCCTGGCTTGTTATACTTCGTGGGCTATGCGTGTATTTGTCATCCTTCCAGCAGCGGGTATCGGGACAAGAATGTCCGCCGGGGGCGATAAGCCTGCCGCGGCGAAGCAGTTTCTCACCATCGGGGGGGTGCCGGTCCTGGTACATTGCCTGCGTGCCTTTGCAACAGTCAGCCGCGTGGCCGAGATCCTGGTGGCCGTCCGTGCCTCCGAGATGGAACGTGTCACCGCCCTGATCACGCGCTTCGGACTTGATGCGAAGGTGCGTGTCGTCGAGGGTGGCGAGAACCGACAGGGTTCCGTAGCGAACGCGCTCGAGGCCATCGACTGTGAGCCTGACGACGTTGTCTTGGTGCATGACGCAGTGCGACCCCTGATTGATGCCGCGACGATCGACCGGACCATCGACGCGGTCGAGAAGCACGGTGCGGCGATCGTCGGACTGCCGGCCGTCGATACCATCAAGCAGGTGGAGCGCACCGCGGACGGCGCCATCGTGACCTCAACCATCCCGCGCGAACGCGTGGTCATGGCGCAGACCCCACAGGGAGCGCGTTTTGGCGTGCTTCACAAGGCCTTTGAGGAGGCGATCAACGATGAATTTGCAGGCACCGACGAGGCCTCTGTGCTGGAGCGGGCAGGTGTGCAGGTGTCGGTAGTCGCAGGGTCACCGCGCAACTTCAAGATCACGCAGCCAGGTGACCTCGAACTCGCCGAGTTTTACTTCGCGCAGATTTCAGCTACGGAAGGTGGAAGTCGATGAGCATGAGGATTGGTTTTGGGTTTGATTCGCACGCCTTCAAGCCTGGCGTGCCTCTGGTCATTGGCGGCCTTGCCATCGATCATGAGGAAGGGCTCGCCGGCCACTCGGATGGCGACGTCCTGCTGCATGCCATCACCGACGCTCTGCTGGGCGCGGTATCCGCCGGCGACATCGGGACGTTCTTCCCGCCAAGCGATCCCCGCTGGAAGGGCGCCGCTTCAAGCCTGTTCCTGAAGACGGCGCTGCACGAGATTGAAACCGCCGGATTCCGGATCGTCAACATCGATACCTGCCTGGTGATGATGCGGCCGAAGATCGTGCCGATCGCAGGCGAGCTGCGCGAAAGTGTCGCGGAACTGCTGGGGATCCGCCCGGGTGAGGTCGGCATCAAGGCCAAGACTCCCGAAGGCCTCAACCAGGATGGAGTCGCCGTGGCCTACGCGACGGTGCTGCTCGAGAGCCTCGACAACGACACCGGCGTTAAGGCGATCGAAGCATCAGCGGATGTCGACGAGGTTAACGAAGTGGTCGAGAGCCTTGTGGTAGGAGTCCGTGATACCCATGCCCTGGGCCGTAAAAAGCCCGCCTTCGACACGGACGACCTTACCTAGGCGGCGTTGGCGAGTGCTGTACACCATTCGCCGACCGGCCTCGTGCAACATGGCTTATTTCTTTTTTCGCGTGACAACTCTTCGCTCGGTGAGGTGCCTTTGAGACAACCGGCCCTGCTTCTCGCATATTGGTTTGGCATCATGTCTCTCGTGTGCACTCCAATCGGCGCGCGGGCACAAGGTATGCCGGAGACACCGGCGGACCAGGCCGCGGGCAAAGCCTGGTGGGCGCAGGTTCAAGTGCTCGCGTCCGATGACATGAAAGGCCGGCTGACGGGCACCGAAGACTACCTGCGCGCAGCATCCTACGTGGTCGATCAGTTCAAGGCGATGGGCCTTTCCCCTGCCGGAACCAAGGGCTTCTATCAGCCGGTGCGCTTTGATGTCAGCACAATCGATGCAGCAAATTCCTCGATCGAGCTTGAAGCAGGCGGAACCGCCAGCCGGCTGGCTTTGCCGCATGACGCTGTTCTTGCAGCTCGCGCCACGCAGCCAGAGCACCTCGACGCTCCGCTCGTCTTCATCGGCTACGGTCTGCACCTTCCCGAGGCGAACTATGACGACTTCAACTCGGCCGAACTCCCCTGGGCTTCGCTGAAGGGCAAGGTTGTGGTGGTGATCAACGGCGGTCCGGCTGACCTGCCGGGAGCGCTGAAATCATTTGCGCGCACGTCCCCCCTGGCTGGTGCGCTTGAAGATGCAGGCGCAGCAGGGATCATCTCGATTCCCACGCCAAAGTCGATGGACTTCGGATGGGACCGTATCGCCTCGAGCGCCTCGCAGCCAGGCATGCGGCTCGCCCCATCGCCCGATGATGCCGCACTCGCTGCCCGAAATCCGGCGCTGGCAGAACACCGCGGCACCATGTTCGCCGCAACCTTCAACCCGGCGGAGGCGGAGAAGCTCTTCAGTGGCTCAGGGCATACCTTCGCCGAGATGCTCGCGCTGGCAGACGCGCAGAAGCCTCTGCCTCGCTTCGACTTGCATAAAACGGTCAGAGCCGAAGTGTCCTTCGAAAAGACCCAAGTGACCTCACCCAACATCGTGGCGAAGCTCGAGGGCTCCGACCCCGTTTTGAAGAAGGAGTATGTACTCATCTCCGCGCATCTCGACCACCTGGGCGTGGGCGCCCCGATTGCGGGCAGAACCATCTACAACGGCGCGATGGATGATGCTTCAGGGGTAGCCTCGGTGCTTCAGATCGCCAGGCGCTTCGCAAACGAGAAGCAGAGACCAAAGCGTTCCCTGCTCTTCGTTGTGTTCACCGCAGAGGAGAAGGGCCTGCTTGGTTCGAGGTACTTCGCCGGTCATCCCTCGGTGCCTGAGAAAGATCTGGTCGCGGACCTGAACATGGATATGTTCATGCCGCTCTTTCCATTGAAGAAGCTACACGTGCAGGGGCTTGCTGAATCCACACTCGCTGACGACGTGAAAGCCATCGGTGCCGAGCACCATATCGAGATCGCGCCCGATCCTGAGCCGGACCGCAACTCGTTTGTGCGCACCGATCAGTACAGCTTTGTGCAGGCTGGACTGCCTGCGCTCGCAATGAAGTTTGGCTGGACCGCAGGTTCGCCTGAGTACAAGCAGTGGCGTGGCTGGCTGGCGCAGCGCTACCACTCGACTGAAGACAACCTTTCTCAACCGGTCGACTCCGCCGCGGCGGCCCAGTTCGACAGCTTCCTGGGCGATGTGGCGAAGAGAGTTGCAAATGAAGCCCCGAAGCCACACTACTTGGAGACAAGTTTCTTCAGGAGATTCGAGAAGTAGCCGCGAGATAAACCGCATGCTACCTCGCGAAGCGATCCGTCCCGAAGAAGTGGACGCCGTCCACGACGAGGACGCAATTGCTGTTGTCCTCAGCTCCCGAACGGGTGCTCCAATGACTCGCTCTGTGGCGTGAACAGTACGCCGCCTGCCGGCGTCAGGTGCCAGTCATCTTCAAGCCTTATTCCGAACTCGCCCGGCAGGTAGACTCCCGGCTCGTCTGAGAACGTCATCCCGACCTCAAGCGGTTGATCGTTGCCGCGCACCAGGTAAGGCCACTCATGTCCGTCCAGCCCGATGCCGTGGCCGAGGCGGTGCGAAAAGGTCTTGTAGTCGGGCCCAAAGCCGGCGTCCGTCACCACCCTGCGTGCAGCGTCGTCGACAGCATGGCAGGGCACACCAACCTTCGCGGCAGCGAGCGCCGCAGCCTGGGCGCGGTGGACAACCTCAAACACGCGCTTCTGTTTGTCGGTCGGCTTGCCGTAGACGAAGCTGCGCGAGATGTCCGATTGATAGCCGTGCACCGTGCACCCGTCATCGATCAGGACGACCTCGCCTTCGCGTATGGTCTGTGGACGCGGGCTGCCGTGCGGCAGCGCAGACCACTCACCCACCTGGCACGAGGCGTCGCCCTGCACCCCGCACTGTTTGTAAGCAAGGTCGATCAGGGCGGAGAACTGTTGATTGGTCGTGCCAGGTCCAGCCGAAAGATAGCACGCCTTGTAGACCGAGAGCGTGATCTCATTGGCAAGCTGCATCAGCGCCAGTTCCGCTGCAGACTTGATAGCCCGACAGCCCGCTGTGACGGGGATAGCGGACGTAATCCTGCGAGAGCCATCGGCAAGCTGGATGCGATTGGCGAAGACGAACTGAACGTGCTCATCGATAGCCAGCGTACCTGTCGGCAGGTGTTTGACCAACAGTGCGTAGGGATCCTCATCCTCGTTCCATGTGTAGATCTTTGTCTGTGCGCCATCCGGTATGGCTGTGAGTTGTTCAGTCATCCGGGCTTCTTCAAACACCGGGCATACGATGTAAGGCGCTCCGGTCGCGGGCAGCACCCAAGCGAACAGCCGCTCCGACTGGCCTGTGTGGATGCCGGTGAAGTAGACCAGTGACTGGCCGCCGGTGATGACCACAGCGGCGATGTTCTGCCTGAGCATAAGACGTCGCGCCTTATCGGCCCGCTGCTGACGTTCTTCGGGGGCGATGGGCTTTGCCTCGGCGAGCCGCGGCTTCAGTGCTGCGATCGCAGGCGGAAGCGCGGCAGAGGGCTGCTGCGCCTGCAAACCAGGTGAGAGGAAGGGAAGAGCTGCGGCAGAGGTTGTCAGAAAGTCGCGGCGTGTGGGCATGTGTCGGTAGTGTAAGCCACGGTTGCCGTTGCCAGGCACCATGCTCTCGGACCGCTCATCCGGTGCTCTGCAGCCCTGCCGCCGTGAAAGAATAAGAGCATGATCACCACCGTGCAGCAGCACGTCTCGCAACAGCAGGGCGAACTGTCAGAGGCCGGCGCCACCTTCTCCTGGCTCTTCAGTGGTCTGACCCTCGCAACCAAAATGATCGAAGCGAAGATTCGCGCGGCCGGCCTCAGCGATGTGCTCGGCGCATACGGGAAAGAAAACGTGCAGGGCGAACAGCAGCAGAAGCTCGACGTCTTCGCGAACCAGGCGCTGCTCCATTGCCTGGGGCTCCGTTCGTCCGTGGCAGCGCTCGTCTCTGAAGAGGATGAAGGGCCGATCACCTTCAATCGCAGCCTCGACACGGGCAAGTACATCATCATCTTCGATCCGCTCGACGGCTCTTCGAATATCGACGTGAACGTCAACGTAGGCACCATCTTCTCGGTCCACAAGCGACTCGCCGAGGGCGAGCTGAACGATTCGATCCTGCAGCCAGGGACCCGGCAGATAGCGGCTGGCTACGTCGTCTACGGTCCCTCAACCGTGCTGGTCTATACCGCTGGCAGCGGCGTTCACGGCTTTACGCTTGATCCCACCATCGGCGCCTTCGTGCTGACCAACGAGAACATGAAGATGCCAGACAAAGGCATCTACTACAGCGTCAACGAAGCTAATGCAGCAACCTGGCCCGCGGGCTACGAGGCCTACGTGGCGGAGCTTCGCGGAAGTGGCTACAGCTCCCGCTATATCGGTAGCCTGGTAGCAGACTTCCACCGGACCCTTTTGAAGGGTGGAGTCTTCCTTTACCCGCCGACCAGGAAGCAGCCCGGCGGTAAACTCAGGCTCCTGTACGAGGCTAACCCTCTGGCTTTCATCGCGGAGCAGGCCGGCGGTCAGGCATCATCCGGCAAGGGCCGCATCCTCGAGATCGCCCCCGAAGGCATCCACCAGAGGACGCCGTTGATGGTCGGCAGCAGGTGGGAGATGGAGCGTCTGGCGGCGGTGCTCGATGCCATTTGAAACCGTCGTGACCGACATCCGTCTTGAGTCCCGATCGGGCCTCGAGGCGGTCTGGTGGATGTCGCTCGACCAGACCGAATTTGGCGCCGGCGACCACGGCACCCTCGAGGCCGTGACCCGCAGCGGCACGAAGCTCAGCATCCCTGTTTCGGCTGTTGTTGCTGATGCTGACGGAGTAGTCTGGCACGTGGTCGAGAAGCCGCTTGCAGCCGGCACCGAGGTAAAAGGGACGGTGCTCACAACCTAGAATCACGCTCGAGACAACGGGCAAAGCGAGCCCGGGAGAGACGCTCTACCGCCTCAATGGAGCACTTCCAACAACGCGCAGGTGCTGGTACACTCAAGGAGGTTCGTACGAGCGGCCCGCATCTCAGCGGCTCGTATACAGCCAGCGTAGTCATACGCCGGTATGGGGTTGTAGCTCAGTTGGGAGAGCGCCTCGTTCGCAACGAGGAGGTCAGCGGTTCGATCCCGCTCAACTCCACCATACTCCCCAGGTTGAAGCGGCTTTACCGCCCACGCTGATCCGGCCTTCTGGGCCGCCAGCGGTACGCAGCGACTGAATTGCTGAAGAACAGCTTTTCCTGCGCCGCACTCGTCTTGTCCGCCGCGTAAGCCTTCAGCACTCCCACCGTTTCGGCATAGGGCAACAGATGGTCGCTGTTCGGCCAGTCGCTGCCGAAGAGTACTTTGTCCTCGCCAAAGGTCTCCCAGAGCTCATCGAGAGTCTCCTTGTAGAAGCCAAAATCAGTAGGAACCTTTCCGTTAATCTCGCGCGGAATCTCCGATAGCTTCACTAAGGCCCGGGGAGCGGCGCCGAGGGTTCGCAGGGACCTCCGGTACTCGGCTAACTCGTTCGGCTTACCGGGCAGCTCGGCGTGAGGCAGGTGATCCACCACGATGGTCAGCCGCGGCATCCGCTCGGCCAGGTCCGCAAGTGTGCCAATCAACGCCGGGTTCGGGTTGGCACTTTCAAAGACCAATCCAGCCTCGGAGAGATACTTCAAGTCGTCCATGAACCTGGGACGTTTGATATCCACGACCAGGTCCCGCTTCCAAAGGTTGCCGTAGCGCAGCCCGAGGAATAGAGAGTCCCGGTGCAACCGAGCGACCTGCACGCGGAAACCAGACGAACCCGGAACAAGGTCGCCGATGACACCCACAACAAACGGATCGTTCCTTGCCGTGGCCAGCAGCCAGTCGTTGTCCGCAGCTAAAGGGCTGGCCTCGATCGCGATAGCCCCGACTACCCCAAATCCGCGGGCAAGCTGCTCGTAGCGCTCCGGCAGCGCCGGTTTGTAGAGCACCGTATCCGACGGTTCCGGCCACGGGATGCCACCCGCACGCGTGGGATCGAAGAGATGAATGTGCGCATCGAGCACAGGCATGCGCGACGGCTCGAACGCTGTCGCCGCCCTGGTTGCGAGTCCGCCGGCGACGCACAGGCCCCCTTTCAGAAGGCTCCTGCGGTTGAAGCCAGATCGCCCCTCCATACTCGGGGCAGTTCTACGGTGCAGCGTCATCCTCAGCCTTTCATAAGCCCCGCAGAGATCAGCGGCAAGACACGGCACAACATCCGCGCTCCATGCCGCGCACCTCTGCTACGGACGAAACTCCCCATAGAGCTTCACCGGCCCGATCAACCCTGACGGCAGCAGAGGCGAAGTTGCCTTGTAAGGCTTCACATCGGCGAAGGTGTACTTGACCTTCGCGTCGGGCTGCTGATCGCCGATCAGCCGGTTCACCCACGCATTGACTACCTTCACCGACAGCTCGTTTCTGCCCGGCTTCAGCGCACCCGTGATATTCACCCGGTAGGGCGCATGCCACACCTCCTGGAGTACCTTGCCATTGACCGTGACCTCTGCCAGGTTCTTCACATCGCCCAGGTCAAGCCACACCTCAGAGCCCTTCTTCAGCCAGTCCGTGGGCGCGTCGACTGACCTGGTATAGGTGCCGATTCCGGAAAAATACTTGATCCCCGCATCCGGGCTGTCCGGCCAGGAGATCAGCTTGTCGAACGAGGCAGTTGCGGGCGCGCCACGACCTGCCTCGAAGCTCACCTTCCAGGGTCCATCAAGGGTGGCAAGCTCCGTCTCGCGCTTGGCGGCCACGCTCGAAGCGGAACCCTTTGCCTTGCCACTGAAGACAACGAAGACACTGCCCCAGGGCTCAAGCTTCAAGGGCACCGTCGTATGCCCGTCTGCCATCTTGTACGAGACAGGCTCAGCGACACCCGTCTCCGCATGCCAAAGCTGCGGCAGGCGCCCATCCACACGGAAGCTCGCATCGACCGTCGCGGGGCTGTCGCCGCGGTTATTGACGAAGTACACCTCGCCATCCTTCAGCTTGCGATGCACAAAGAGCAGCTGCGTCTCTGCATCCGGCTTGCTGTAGTCGAAATCCCGCTGAAGCTTCAGCGACTGCATCACGTCGTCCAGGCTTTGACCCGCATAGACCACGCCCCTGCCTACCTTGTGCACACCTTTGCCATCGCCGAAGAGATCGCTCTTCAGCTTCGCGAACTCTCCATGATCGTCACCCAGGCTGGGATCGTCCTCGGGGGCCGGTCCCGCGACGTTGGCACCGGCCTCGACCAGCTTGTGTATCGCTCGCAGCACGGGCAGCGACATGTGCCTGCTGTACGGGTCAAGCGCAAGCACCTGGTAGCTCATACCGCTTGCCGTCGTGATCCGCCCGTCGACTGTCTGCAGCTGGTGAATCAGCCCATCGGCGTTGATGTAGTCGAAGCCGTAGCCTGCCGGGATCGCCGGCGCGCTGTGATTGAAGATCGCTGTCAGGTTCGAGTCTTCGCCATAGAAGTAGACAATATCCGCGCCAAAGTGCCCCTGCTGAAGCAGGTAGCTGGTCCGCGCCAGGTAGTCGATCCAGGGCCGCGCCTGCTCGGCCCAGGTCTCGTTGCGGTTAAACCACTGCCCAAAGGGCCCAAGCGTCAGCCCCGGTGCCTTACCAATCAAGGGCTGATGCGCGGACTCGTGGATTACGAAGCGGTTGATGCCGTTCAGGAACTCCTGGTCGGCGGTCGGCTTCAGCGTGGCAGGAGACCACGCCCAGGGCGCCGCGCCCGCCGTCATCGACTCTGCCGCGACGAGATTCTGCCCGTAAATATGCGCCACCGAGGCCGACTCCCGGTCATCCGCATTGAACCCGAACTGCTCATGATTCACACCCGGCGTCTGCGTCCACATCGCAGCCATCGGGATATCATCCAGCTTCTTCACCTCCATGCCATCGGCCACAAACGCGCGGCCTGCTTCGTGCGATTCCCCATAGTGGCCAATGCCTCGCTCCTTCAGCGACGCCTGCACCTGGCCGTAGTGCTCGTCGGAGATCAGATCCGCGATCGTCTTCCGAAAGTCCCACAGGAACTGGTCGCTTGCCGCCGCACTTTCGACTACCCGGCCGGCCAGCACCGGCATCCAGGGCGTAGGGTCATAGCCACGCCGCTTTTTGAACTGTGCGATCATGTCGTCGGTCCAGTTCTGCGAGCCTGCCTCCCAGCTGTCGGTGATCACGTAGCGGATGCCGCGCTTGCCCATCCACTCCGCGCCCACCGCTTCCTTGTAGGAGTCGAGATACCCGTCCATGTACTTCTTCACATAGGCGCGGTTCAGCTTATCAACCTCGAGCCCCGTGGCCTCTTTGGTCGCGGGATGGTTGGTGATGCCCAGCAGCGAGTAGCCAAACCGGAGCACGACCCAGTCGCCTGCCGGCGGCGTCCAGTCCAACGTGCCGTCAGGCTGCATCTTTCCAGCCAGATCGACGACCGCGGTCTTGGCGATCGCGGCGTCCTTGTCCACCTCGGGCGTAGCGAATTGGTAGAGGTCATCCATGGTCGTAAACGCGGCCTTCTCTTCAAAGCGGTTCACCCGCGCGCCTGTATGCAGGGACAACTCTGCAACCTCGTAGCCCGTCGGCTTCGCAGACGCGGACACGCCGAGCGAGGCCGCATCCATTCCCTCCGCCCAGAAGGGCATCTTCGGTGGAGCGCCACGTTCAAAGACCACCCGCACGAACTTCGCATCGACCGCGGGCAGCGCGATCGTGTGCTCGGGAGCGCCTCCGTCCCGCAGCGTTGCGATCTCGCGGAAGTTCTTGCCGTCATCGCTGACCTGCACGGACTTCTTCGGGTTCCCGATCCCGGTCACAGCCCCTACAATCTCGGAGATGCTGCCCGTCACAGCCGTCAGTGAACGGATGCGCTGCGGAGTCTTGAACTCCCACTGGATCCAGGCATTGCCGGACTCCGGGATCGGCAGCTTCATCATGGTCGAGAGATCACCGTCGGCCAGCATGCGGAGGTCGGGGGAGCCTGCGCTTACCGTCATCTTTGCTCCAAGTGACTCGAATGACTGGTCCACCGCAGGCTTTCGGTATGCGATTACGGCAGCATCCGCGTAAAACTGCGGCGCGGCCTTGCCTCCGTCCATCACGTCATGCAGGCCCATATTCTGGAAGGCGCCAGTATTTGACGGCGGAGCAGCCAGCTTGCCATGGAAGGGCTTGCCGCCTTCCAGCTCGGTCTCGCTCCAGACGTACTTCTTCATCCCTTCAGAAGGCGGCACCCAGGGACCACCGGTCTCGCTCCAGCCAGGCGAGCCTGCGATGGCTTCTTCCATGCCCAGGCCATCGGCAAGCGTGGTTGCGTACTTGAAGGCATCCTTCCACTCGGGCGTCATGTAGGCCAGGCGCTTATCGACCACCTGCGGCGTCTCGAGCGCGGCGTCGAAGTTCTGGAAGCCCGCGATGCCCGACCGGTGCATCCACTCCAGATCGAGCTTGATGCCTTCCTTGGTGATGTTGCCGTTCATCCAGTGCCACCACACGCGGGGCTGAGCAGAGGAAGGTGGATCTCTGAAGTTCTTGAGCAAAGCATCATCAACAGCCTGGGCGACGGCACAGTGCGATCCTGCAAAGCAGACCCCGAAGATGATGGCTACCTGGTACCTGGACAAGCCTTGGGATCTTGACGATACGCGGCGACCTGCCGAGTTTGCGTCTTTCTTCAGCCTTCGAACCAACATTTCTGTTTGCCTCAAATGGGGGGATTGCTGCCGGTAGGCGCCTCATCGTACATGACGCAGAATGCAAAAGGGAAATTTACTCTCTATTGGATTACGCAGGCTCCCCTCCGGGGCCGGTTGTTGAAGATCTTCACCCGGTCACTCAGCCCCCGTACGCTCCTGTGGTTCCGCTTGGCTGCGTGGCTTGCCCGGCTGATTGAGTCTGGTTCACCTCAGCTTCGCAGTTTTCATTGTGGACAAAGAATCCTGAATCGGGAGGCGTGCAAGCGGAATAATGAAGTTCAGTTCACAATTTGGTTGCAGTGAGCAGCCCGGGTGCTAAACTCTACCCATCTGTCTGGAATCAAACAGGCTTCTGCAACGGCTCGTGAATGAACCCAAGTTGATCCGCACGGCAATCTAGTTGAACTGAGGAATACATGGAACAGGGAACAGTAAAGTGGTTTAACGATGCTAAGGGGTTCGGATTCATCAGCCGTCAGAATGGCGAGGATGTCTTCGCCCACTACTCCGCAATCAGCTCCAGCGGCTTCAAGAGCCTTCAAGAAGGTCAGGCAGTTCAGTTCAATGTGGTCAAAGGACCCAAGGGCTGGCAGGCTGCGGACATTCAGCCTCTCTAAGCTTCAAAGCTTCGAGAAGTAATTCTAGAAGTGAACTGCAAGAAGGGCTGACAAGTTAGATCTTGTCAGCCCTTCTTCGCGCTTCTGCCATTTACGCCGTGTGAAAACACACTTCGCTACGCCCTCCTCTTTTGACTGGCTGGCATCGCTCCTGGCACTGAGTCCCAGCCCTTCCCCCGAGACAGGATCAATGTTCCACTGGAAAGAATGCCGACTCACAAGACGTTCCTGAAGCAGACGAGAGTCGTATGCGCCGCTCTGCTCGCGATCCTGCTGCTGGGAGTGGTGTACGAAAGGGCTGCGGAGCACCACGACCGGGCAAACTCCCGACCGGCAGGAAGCCTCGTAAATATCGGCGGCTACAGGCTTCATCTGGACTGTAGCGGCTCCGGCTCCCCAACTGTCCTGCTTGAAGCGGGCATGGGCGACAACTATCTCCACTGGCGGCTGGTCCAGGGACCGGTCTCCACCTTTACGCGGGTTTGCTCCTACGACCGTGCCGGCCTCGGCTGGAGCGACCCGGCACCCGGGCAACGGGATAGTGCCACCATCGCTCGTGAGCTGCACACGCTGCTCGAACGCGCCGGCGCGAAGCCCCCGTACATTCTGGTCGGCCACTCCTTCGGCGGGATGTATGTCAGGGCTTTCCGCGGGTTCTATCCCGGAGAGGTTCAATCGATGATTCTGGTCGACAGCACCTATCCTGGCAGCATCACGCAGCCAGCCGCTCCGGCCGCAGGTGACTTCCACCGCATTCGGGACTCGATCGAGCGACGAAGCTGGTTGCTGCGCTTTGGCATCCTGCGCCTCGCCCGGCTCTGTGGCACCGGACCGTCTGCCCTCCAGCCGGAGTTGCGGGCGATCGAGTGTCGTAGCACAGCGCTCACTGAGCAGATCGCAGAGTTGAATAACTTCAGCCGCAGTGCGGAGCAGGCGCGCGCTTCTGGAGCCCTCGGCGACCTGCCGCTCATCGTCATCTCGGAGGACGCGGCGAAGTTCATGGCGTCGATTCCCGGTGCGCCTGCCGCCTTCGAGGCAAAGCAGGATGACCTCATGCATCTGTCGAGCAGAGGCTGCCGCATCATTGCGACTGGCAGCGATCATCAGATCATGATGCAACGGCCTGACGTGATTATCGAAGCCATCCGGAAGATGGTCCAAGGCAAGGATTGCGAAGAGACGAAAACTGCGTCCTGATGCTCGGCGGCCCTCCTTTCGTGCGGTAAGGACCGCTTGCGCTCCGCAGCCACGCTAAGTGGTGTACCCACAAAAGTGGTTGTTCGCCCGCGCCTAGGGCGCCGTTGCTGTTGCCTTCATCAGGCCCAGGTCTCGCAGCCACTGCTCCAGCAGCATCGGCCACAGGTCGAGCGCGCCGTCGCCCAGCCCAAGGCCGGACCCATGCGGACCATGCCGGAAGATGTGCAGCTCGACCGGAGCGCCAACCTTCAGCATGGCATTGTAGAAGTCAATGCTGGCACGCACAGGAACCACCGCGTCATCGGTCGTCGAGTAGATAAACGTTGTCGGAGTCCGCGCCGTCACATGCAGGCTCGGCGTGTAGCGGGTTGCAAAGTCTTTGCACTGCTCAGCCGTCAGGTTGTGGATCATCGAGCAGTAGTTGATCTCTTTCCCGAGTGCCGGTTGCATTGCGTTCAGCCACGGGTAGCCGAGCACCAAAAAGTCCGGCCGGGCGCTGACGCCGCTCACCACATCGGCCGGAGAGCCGGGCTGCGGGGCCTGATCATAGGAGGTCGCAACCTCAGCCGCCAGGTGACCGCCCGCAGAAAACCCGATCATCCCGATCCGGTCTGGAGCGATCGAGTACTTGTCCGCCCTCGACCGGACAAGGCGGATCGCCCGCTGAGCATCGAGTAGCGGAACCGGGTAGAGGTTCTGCGGTCCCAACCTGTACTTCAGCACGAAGGCGGTGAAGCCGCGCGCAGTGAACCAGTCCGCCACCTGCCTGCCTTCGAGATTGCTTGCAAGCCCGACGTAAGCACCGCCCGGCGCGACGATCACCGCGCTGCGATTGCCGCGGCCCGGCTGCGGCAGAAAGACGGTAAGCGTCGGCGCGTCGTTCGCGGACTTGGAACCGGCCTCGGAAGCTGCCCCGTCGTACAGGGGTATCGTTGCCACGCCGAGCGCGGGATCGAGCGGCAAGGCGGCCTGGCCATGCAGCAGGGAACCAGCAAGAAAACAGGCAACCAGGACGAAGCGTTTCATCGGGCAATCCTCTTCCATCTTGCGTTGATCACGAGGCCAGTCATCAGCAGTCACCCGCGAGCACCTGGGCGAGATGCACAGCGCGTCTCGGACTGTTCTGCTTCACCTGTTCGCGACAGCTGAAGCCGTTCGACACAATCAGGTCATTGGCGCCGGCGGCCCGGACGGCTGGCAGCAACGAGCGCTCGGCGAGCGTCTGCGACACCTCGTACTTGTCTCGCTCAAAGCCGAACGGGCCAGCCATCCCGCAACATCCGGAGTCCAGCAGCGAGACCTCGGCGCCGGTCGAGCGCAAAAGCTTCAGCTCATCGTTCATCGTCATCAGGGCCTTCTGATGGCAGTGTCCGTGCACAACGATCTTCCGGCCCGCACCAGCTGCTGGCGGGGTCCAGCCGTTGCTGCTCTCGGCCAGTCTTTCGCTCAGCATGACCGTCTGCCGGCTAAGCCTGATAGCGCGCACGTCCTCCGGGAAGAAGTTCAGCAGCTCATCACGAAAGACGCTGGCGCAGCTTGGCTCCAGCATAACGACCGGTACCCCGGCCATGATTTGCGGCTCGAACTCGTCAAGGATGTCGGACAGGTACTGTCGAGCCTGGTCAAGGAAGCCGAAATCGTAGAGCGGGCGCCCACAGCAGACGTGCTTTCTGGGGATCTGAACCGAATTGCCGGCGGCGACTAGCACCTTGGCGGCGGAGTGCAGCGCCTGTGGTTCGAAGTAGTTGTTCCAGGTGTCGGGCCAGAGCAGGACGGGGGAGCCGGATGCTCGCGCGCGCACGGACTCGGCGTGGTTGAATTGGCTGCGAAAACTATGTTTTGCAAAGGCCGGAAGCTCCCGCTGTCGGGCTACGCCAAGCAGGTCCTTCAGCAGTCCGGCCACCCCAGGGATGCGCAGCGGCAGGTTGACGAGAGCCGGCGAGAAGGATGCAAGGTGCGCCCAGCGGTCCATGAACCCGAACGCGTAGTGCGCGAGCGGATGGCGCCGGCCGGCAAAGTAGTGCGCTAAAAACTCGGACTTCCAGCTCGCCATATCGACGCTGACCGGGCATTCCGTCTTGCACGCCTTGCAGGATAGGCAAAGATCGAGTGCCTCCTTCACCTCCTCGTTGCGAAAGCCGTCCGGGAGCACGTCACCCTGCATCAGCTCCCAGAGCAGGTGCGCACGGCCGCGGGTTGAGTGCCTTTCCTCACGCGTCGCCATGTAGCTCGGACACATGGTACCGGTGTCGACCTTGCGGCATGCGCCGACGCCGACACAACGCTCGGTCGCTTCGGCAAACGAACCTTGGTCATGAGGAAACTTGAACCATGTTTCATGAACCGCGGGCTTGTAGCCGGCGCCGATCCGAAGATTCTCGATCGGATCGTAGACCGCGATAGGATCGATCAGCTTGCCTGGGTTCATCCGGTTTGTCGGATCCCAGAGCGCTTTGAACTCGGCGAAGGCCCGCATCAGCTCAGGGCCGAACATCTTCGGCAGAAGCGCCGCGCGTGATTGGCCGTCGCCGTGCTCGCCGGAGAACGAACCTCCATACTTGAGCACGATATCTGCGGCTTTTTCAATGAAGCTGCGGTAGGCGGCTACTCCGGCCTCGGTCTTCAGCTCGAAACTGATCCGCAGGTGCACGCAGCCCTGGCCGAAGTGACCGTACATGGGTGAACGGTACCCGTAGCGGCCGATTACCTCAAAGAGATCGCGGAGATAAGCCCCAAGCTTTTCAGGCGGAACGGCCGAATCTTCCCAGCCCTCCCAGCCGCTCCGCTCGCCCGGCACGAAGACCGAGGCGCCCAGCCCGGACTCGCGAACCTTCCAGACCCTCGCCGCCTCGGCCTCAGAGTACAGGGCAACCGTTGGCGGCTCGTTGAAGCTGGCGCAGGCTGCGGCGAGGGCGCGAACCATGGTTTCGGCCTCGTCGGGGGTATCGGCGCCAAACTCCGCCAGCAGAAAGCCGCGTCCAGGTGGCAGCAGCTTCACATCGTCGACGACGAGGTTTTTCAGGCGCATGAAGTCGACCAGCAGGCCATCGAATCCTTCGAGGCCAATTGGCTTGAAGGCGAGAACCGCAGGCACATGGTCCGCCGCAACAAAAGGATCGGAGAAGCCCAGGGCCGCAAGCCTGCGGTGCTGCGGACTGGGCTTCAGGGTGCAGGTAGCCTCGAGGATCGTGACGCAGGTGCCCTCGGTCCCCACCAGCGCGCGTGCCACATGGAAGCCATTTTCCGGCAGAAGCTGGTCAAGGTTGTAGCCTGAGACGCGGCGAGGGATATCGGGAAATCGCTCGCGCACGAGCACCGCATAACGATCGCGGAGGCTCTTCAGCCCGGCATAAATCTCACCTTTCCGGCCGCCTCCGGCGATGATGCGAGCCAGTTCTTCCTCGCTCGTCGCGCCCACCTGCATCCGCGTCCCGTCATAGAGCAGGATCTCAAGAGCCTCGATGTTGTCAACCGTCTTGCCTCCCATCAGCGCATGCACGCCACAGGAGTTGTTGCCGATCATCCCGCCAATAGTGCACCGGCTATGGGTCGCTGGATCGGGCGCAAAGGTAAGTTCATGTTGTTCCGCCTCGTCGCGCAGCGCGTCCAGGACGATCCCCGGCTGTACCCGCGCCCGGCCGGTACCAGGATCGAGCGCCAGGATCCGGTTCATGTGCTTTGAAAAGTCGAGCACAACGGCCACGTTGCAGCACTGGCCGGCAAGCGAGGTGCCTCCACCCCGAGAGAGTACAGGCGCGCCGAACTCCTGGCACAATGCGATCGTCGTGATCACATCCGCGTCATCGCGCGGAATCACCAGGCCGATTGGCACCTGCCGGTAGTTCGAGGCATCCGTCGCATAGAGGGCGCGGGAGGCCGCGTCAAATCGTACCTCGCCGCGCACTGCCTGGCGCAGGCGAACGGCAAGCTCTGCCGCCTGCGAGAAGGTCTCGTGGGGGTGTAGCCGTGCGCGGCCAGGGTCGTCAGGTTGAAGGATAGGAAAGTGCGGACTGGCGCTGGTCATGGTGTTTTGGGAACAGTAGCTTAAGGTAGCCTCGTCAGCGAGCGCCGCTATGGTGACTTGAGAGAGTATAGGACGAGCCTCGCCTCCCTGTACATTTAGCTCTCATGCCAGAACATCCATCGCTCTGAGGGCGGTTCAAGCCTCGACTGGAGTCATCACCATGACGTGCGAGTCGATCGACCCCGCATGGGCGAAGTTCTCGAGCCTGATCAGGATAGCCTGCGTAACCTCCTGGTCCTTGGCCGCAATCAGCATCCCGTTGCGGTGGCGGATCTCGTGATGAAGAATCATGCCCGGGGCGAGCTTTACGACCGCGATGGTGCGTAACTCCATCCTGCCACCGACCGGCAGGAAGCCGTGGAGCGCGTCCACCATCTCAAGGTCGAACTCAGCCCGGCGCTCACGCAGCCCCAGGATGGTCTCCTCCTCGGAAAGATTGATCCTCAGTTCATCAAAGGCTACGGCAAGCTTCAGAACTTTCGCGCCGAGCACCATCTCGCGTTCCTGCTCGGCAGAGCCGCGGGGGCGTTCGATCGAGAGTTCTTGCTTCCGTTGCTGCCCGATCATCCACGCGACTGGCTCAAGCCGCGGGATGCCGGACAGGAGCCGGACGGCGGCCTCGGGATGGGCATCAAAGCGCGCTTGATTCTGCGGAGTGAGCCTGGCTCCGAGGAAGGCTGCCTCGAGGAGTTCTGGGTCCAGGGTCGCGCAGCCGAGTTGCGAAAGCATCGCGGCACCGTCGAGCTGCCAGCCGGAGGTGAACTCGAAATGTCGCGAGATGTGGCGGACGCAGTGGACGATGCGCATCGAGCGCGCGAACGCTTCAGGGTTCGACGCTTGCAGCAGATCGGCAAGCGCCCGGATGCTTCCCATCAGGGTCTTCTCAAGCAGGTCCTTCTCGGCCCCGATCAAACGATACTGCTCCACGCCTGCGTTCAACGCTGCGGTCAGTACCTCCTTTGCACAGGGCTTGGTCAGGAAGCGGAAGATGTTGCCTTCATTGACAGCTTCGATTGCAGCATTCAGATCCGTGTAACCGGTAAGCAGCATGCGAACCGTCGCGGGCCGAAGCCTCCGCGACTCAGCAAGGAACTGCGCGCCTGTCATGCCAGGCATGCGCATATCCGACACCACGACTGCGTAGGGCCCGCGCTCGGTCAGGGCCCGAAGCCCCAGCACGCCGCCGCTCGCCGTCTCTACCTGGAAGTCGCGGTGCAGCGTTCTCTCATATCCGGCAAGCACGGATGGTTCATCGTCCACCAGCAGAATCTTCGGGTTCATAAGCTACCGTCTCCGGGAATCTGTCTTCGATCGAAGACACTCAAGTGCTCGCGCACAGAACAGGGGGTATTGATCGAGAACTCCAAGGTGTTCGAGGTTCTGCGTGTCTTCATCAGAGAGCGCGTCGCCGGACGCCCCTTCTGCGAGCGGATCCAGGTGGGTCGCCAGAAGATTTGCAAGGTAAACGGCGGCCGAACAGTCGAGTCCCTTGTGCACGATGCGGCGTGGATGATGATGATGGGCGATCGCTTCGATCGCAGCTCTGTTAATGCCCCAGAGTCCCAGCAGGTAAGCGCCGATCTCGGCATGGCTGATCCCGAGCAGCGCCTCTTCCACCTCAACCTGGCTCCTGCCGCTTTGTTTCATCTCGGCAAGGATGGAGGAAAACTTCTCCGGCAACACGCTGGCAAGGACCAGTGTCCCGACATCGTGCAGCAGGGAGGCGATCAACGTCACCTCACGTTCCGCCCGCGTCAGCGGAAGGGTACCGGCGATCAGGGTTGTATTGCGCGCGTGACGCTGCATCTTCTGCCAGAAGGCGACCGGGATGGTCGATTGGGGATCAAAGACACGGAAGGTCTCTGAACACAGCGCAAGCGTGCGGATCGTGTCGATGCCCAGGTAGCAGACAGCGTGCTCAAGGTTCGTCGCTCTCTGCGAGATCCCGAAGAAGCCACTGTTTACGATGTGAAGAATCTTCGCCGCCATGGCGACATCCCGCTCGATGATCTGCACGATTGATGCGATCGTGCTCTGCTCGTCGCAGAGCTGCTGATTCAAGGCCAGGTAGGTCTCGGAGAGCGACGGCAGCTCACCGATGCTGCCGATCAACCGCCTGAGCTCAGGCATCGCAAGTACGTCCTGCAGGGTACAGACGCGATCAATGGCTTCTTTCAGATCGATCGGGTTGCAGGGCTTGGCAAGGACGCGGTAGGCCACTGGCACCGCGCGCGCGGTCAGCGCCATCTCCGAGTAACCGGAAAGAATAATGCGCCCGGTCGCAGGATAACGGCTGCGGATGTGACCGAGCAGCTCGGCTCCATTCATTCCGGGCATGCGAAGATCGGACACAACAACATCAAATGCGCTGAACTCACACGCGACCAATGCCTCCTGGCCGGTCGCGACAAACTCCATCTGCCACTCGCTCCGCAGCCCGTGCATCATTCTGCGCACGCCTTCAAGAACGTTCTTCTCATCATCTACAAAGAGAATGCGCTTCATGCTGTCACCAGCGAGGGCTCCACCAGGATTGCTTCGAGACAGGGAAGAAGGATGACAAAGGTAGTGCCCGATCCTTCTTCGGTTTCAAACGTGATTGTGCCCTGATGTTTGTCGACCACGATGGACCGCACGATCGCGAGACCCTGTCCGGTCCCTTTGCCGATCTCCTTGGTGGTGAAGAAAGGGTCAAAGATGCGGCTTTGCACCTTCTGCGGAATACCGCTGCCGGTATCGCTGACGCGGATCTCGACCTCATTTTGAAGGCTGCGGGTGGCTACTGTGATCAGTCCTCGGCTTCGCCCGCCCGCCAGTGCAACATCGGCGATCGCGTGGGCGGCGTTCACAATCAGGTTCAGCACAACCTGGCTGAACTCGCCCGGAAGACACAGGACCTCCGGCAGGGCAACGTCGAGCTCCATCGACAGGTCCGCCACATACTTCCACTCGTTGCGCGACATGGTCACCGTGCTCTCGATGGCGCGGTTCAGATCGAGCGGCACCTTTGCACCGGTGCCTGGATGCGAAAACTCCTTCATCGCAGCTACCAGGTTCGCCACTCTGGCCACCCCTTCGAGCGTCTGGTCGATCGCTTTCGGGATTTCTTCAAACAGATAGCCCGTGTCAACGTTCCTGACAGCGTCAACCACACTCGTCAGCATGTTGGGTGTGACGTCTGCGTTCTGGACGGCACGCAGCAGACGCGCATACTCTTCGTTCAGAGTGGAAAGCTCTTCGAAGGTCTCCTTTAGAAAGCGCACGTTGTCCCCGATGTACTGAACAGGGGTGTTGAT
>CAXTUS010000006.1:0-19182 GCA_964247475.1 uncultured Acidobacteriaceae bacterium
CCCGCTGGCCGAGCAGGAGCCGGGGGGCAAGGAGGGCGGTCAGCGCGGTCTGGATGAAGTTGCGACGCAGCATGAGGGCTCCTCCTGGATTGAGCGTGATCGGTCGATGGTCCGCGCGTAAAAGTTACATGCGTGTGTGTCCGCTTGTCTATCGCCCGGCGAGGTAGATTGCTCGCGCTGGTGGATGGATTGCACGGGCCATGTTCTTTATGGGACTAAAAATCGGCTCAGCTCGGGATATAACCGTCTGCAACCAACAGGTTAACCAGATACCATTGCCGTATCTATGCCTCACACTTTGAAGTCCCAGGACGAGATCGCCGTTGCCGGTAAGAGCTTCTCCTCCTCTCATGGAGAGATGTTTGGCCAATATTTTGTGCCAGGCAAGCAATGGAGCTTTACCAAGTCGGACCTGCTCGACGCCCGGGCGCGGCGCGTGCTCGAGAACACGGCCCTCGCGTGCTCAGTCGACGCCTATCCGTTCCATATGCCGCTCGAGGCCAAAGCGGGTCCGGATGTGGTGGCAGACGGGCACCCGATGATCATGATGTCGTCTTACGACTACCTGGGGTTGATTGGCGATCCGCGGATTGACCAGGCGGCGGTGAACGCGGTGCTGCGGTACGGGACGAGCACGAGCGGCGCGCGGCTTCTGACGGGCACGCTCGATATCCATCGCCGGATGGAGGCGGACCTTGCTGCGTTCAAGGGCACGGAGGACGCGATGACCTTCAGCTCCGGCTACCTGGCGAACCTGGGTGCGATCTACGGTCTGTTCGGACCAGGCGACCGCGTCATCATTGATGAATACTGCCACCGCAGCCTGCATGACGCGTGCCGGATGACGGGCGTGCAGGTGCAGAAGTTCCGCCATAACGACGCGCAGTCGGCGCGTGAAGAGCTGCAGAAACCGAACCGCGCGAACCGCACGATGATCATCTCGGATGGCGTGTTTTCGATGGATGGAGACGTGTGCTGCCTGCCTGACCTGATCGCGCTCAAGAAGGAGTTCGGCTGCTTTCTGCTGATCGACGAGGCTCATGCGACGGGCGTGCTTGGCGCGACGGGGCGGGGCACGGATGAACACTTCGGTATCGCAACCAACGAGGTCGATATCTGGACCGGATCACTGGCCAAGTCGATTCCTTCGAATGGCGGCTTTATTGCAGTGACGCAGGAGGTTGCGATCTTTCTGCAGCATGCGTCGTCTCCTTATATCTTCTCGGCGGCGATGCCGGCCTCGTCTGTGGCTGCGATATCGGCCGGTCTGGGCATCCTGCGTGAGGAGCCCGAGCGGGTGGCGCGCCTGAGAAGGAATGGCGAATATCTGCGCGGCGGCCTGCAGGCGCTGGGCTATGACACCGGGTTGTCGGAGACAGCGGTGATCCCGGTGGTAATGAAGGATGAGGCGAAGACGGCGCTGTTTGCACGACGGCTGCGCGACAACGGCATTATTGCCGCGCCGGTCATGTTCCCGGCGGTCGGGATGGGTCTTGCGCGGCTGCGGCTTTGCGTGACCGCGGCGCATACGCGGGAGCACCTTGACTACGTGCTCGAAGTCTTCGGCAAGATGGCCGAGCAGTAAGTGGCGGTTCTGGTCACCGGGGCCAGCGGCTTCCTGGGCGGGCGGCTGGTCCAGATGCTGGCGGCGCGTGGCGAAGAGGTTACGATCCTCGCGCGCGGCGGGTCGGTTCTCCAACATCTTGAGGGGTTCAGGCACCGTGTCATTCGCGGGAGTCTGACGGATGTACCCGCGCTGCGTGGGGCGGTGCAGGGCGCGACCTCAATCTTCCACTGCGCGGCGTGTTCGACGGACTGGGCGCCCCGGCAGAACTATGTCGACGCAAACATAGCCGGGACGGCCAACCTGCTTGCGGCAGCCCGGGATTGCAGCCGGCTGACCCGCTTTGTGCACGTGAGTACGACGGATGTTTATGGCTATCCCCTCCACCCCTGCAGCGAAGACGGCCCGATACAGGATGCCGGACTGCCCTACAACCAGACCAAGGGGCAAGGCGAGCGAGCCGTTTGGGCAGCTGCAGCGGAGCACGGGCTGCCCGTGACGGTGGTTCGCCCGGCTACGATCTTCGGGCCGCGCGGCAAGGATTTCACCCAGGAGGTGGGTACCATGCTGCGCCAGCGGATGATGCTGACGATCGACGGCGGTCGGGTCGCGGGGGGCTTTACTTATGTCGATAACGTGGTCGAGGCGATGCTGGCTGCGGCAATCAACAGCCGAAGCCTGGGGCAGGTGTACAACATCTCGGATGGCACGGGAGTGACCTGGGCGGAGTACCTCCGGCTGTTTGCTGCAGCGCTCAAAGTTCCCGCGCCATGGATCAACCTGTCCTTTCAGTCTGCGATGCACCTTGGGGGTGCACTGGAGTCGGTGCACAGGGCACTCCGGCTAGCCGGGCGGCCGCTGTTGACCAGGCATGCGGTCTACCTGCTGGGACGAAGCCAGGAATTCCCCGCAGCCAAGGCGCGCAAGGAGCTTGAGTTCAGGCCTCAGGTGTCGATCGAACAAGGGATCGAGCGCTCCGTGGCGTGGCTGAACGGCGCTGGTTGCCGATAGCCGCAGAAGCCCGCTCAGTTAAGGGACCTGAAGGCAAGGACGGCGTTCAGGCCACCGAAGGCGAAAGAGTTTGAGAGACAGGCTTCGACCTGTCTCGTGCGGGGCTCATTGGGGATGACGTCCAGGTCGCACTCCGGGTCGGCACCGGTGTAGTTGATGGTGGGCGGGAGGATGCCGTGTTTGAGGCTGAGGATGGCGGCGACGGCCTCGATCGCACCGGCTGCACCGAGGGCGTGACCGTGCATGGATTTGGTCGAACTTACGGCGAGTCTCTCGGCATGACTGCCGAAGACGCGGCGGATGGCGGCAGTCTCGGTACGGTCATTGGCGAGTGTGGCGGTGCCGTGGGCATTGATATAGCCGATCTGCTCGGGTGCGAGACCGGAGTCAGCGATCGCCTTCTGCATGGCGCTGGCGGCACCCGCATCCGAGGGCAGGGTGAGGTGCGAGGCATCTGCAGTCATGCCGAACCCTACGACCTCGGCGAGCGGCCTGACGCCCCGTGCGAGCGCATCGTCGAGCGGTTCGAGCACGAGCATCGCCCCGCCCTCGCCGAGGATCAACCCGGAGCGGTCGGCTGAAAAGGGCCTGCAGGTGTCTTTGCTGATGACGCGCATGGCCTCCCAGGCCTTCAGGCTTCCAAGGAAGAGCGGAGCCTCGCTGCCGCCGGTGATCGCCATGGGCGCCTCGCCTGAGCGCACCATGCGAAAGGCCTGGCCGATGGCGTGGGCGGAGGAGGCGCAGGCGGTCGACACGGTGTAGGCGGGACCACGCACACCGTACCTGATGGCGATGTGGCTTGCGCCGGCGTTGGCCATGCTGAGCGCAATGGTTAGAGGATGGACGCGGGTGCGGTTGTGGTGGAAGAGCTCCCAATAGCCCGCCTCTTCCGCGCCGCGTCCGCCAAGTGATGAGCCGGTGATGATGGCGGTCGCATCGCGCAGGTCTTCGGTCCAAACAACGCCGGCCTGGCGTACCGCCTCTTCAGCAGCGAGCAGGGCGAATTGCGCGAAGCGGTCGAGGAAGGCGAGTTCGGTCTTGGGGAAGTGCTGATCCGGCTCGTAGCCTTTGACCTCGGCTACGCTTTTGAACCGGATCTGCTCGGCGTAGGGCGGCCCGAGGGGTCCAATGCCGGTGGTCCCGGTCGACAGGCTTGCCCAGAAGTCAGCGCAGCTGATGCCGAGCGGACTGATGACGCCTGCGCCCGTGATGCAGACACGCTTCACTGGGCGGCGGGCGAAGGAGTCGTCTTCGCGTCCACCAGGTGCTGGATCCCGTCGATCATCTCGCGGATGCTGGTCACAGTTTTGGCCTGCTCGTCGTCAATCTGGATGTCGAACTCACCCTCAAGGTCAAACAGAAGGTTCAGACGGTCGAGTGAATCGATCTGTAGCTCTTCAAAGGTCATATCAGGGTTTACCGATCCCGCAGGCTTCTGCCTTGCGGTTTCAATGACGCGTAACACCCTGTCCTGCACAGTCTCTGACATTCCTAACCTTACCCGTTCCTCGGGAGACGCAATCGTACTATAGTACGCGTCCGCGGACGCGGACCCGGCTCGGTGTTTGCAGGCCTCACCGTCCGCGGCTGCTGTTGTGAGTTAGAGACCCGTCCAGGTGCGATTGGTTGCGGGCTGCGCGGGTAGGGATCTCTGCGACGTCATGGCATCTGCCAGGAGCCGTTGTTCAGGCGCAGAATGCGGAGTGGGTTGGCGTCCTGGAGAGCGGGCGGAAGCAGGACGTCGGGCATGCCCTGATAGCAGACAGGCCGGGTGAAGCGGAAGATGGCCTGGGAGCCGACCGAAGTGGAGCGGCCGTCTGAAGTGGCCGGGTACGGTCCACCGTGAACCATGGCGTGGTTGACCTCGACGCCGGTAGGAAAGGCGTTGCAGATGACCCGCCCGACCCTGGTCTCGAGGATGCGAAGCAGATCGGCGTGGCCGGCGAGATCCTGGTCGGTGCCGAGGACGGTGGCGGTGAGATGGCCGGCGAGTGCACGTGCGGCGTCAAGCATCTGTTCGCGGCTGGTGCAGTGGACGAGCAGGGTGATGGGACCAAACACCTCCTCCGCCAGGTGATCGTCTGCGAGGAAGGCGTCTCCGGTGGTTTCAAGCAGCGCGCCCCGGACGGAGAAGCCGGCGTTGGCGGATGTGCCCTGGGCGGTGACCAGGGGTTGGCGTGCAAGCAGTGCGTGCGTGTAGGTCTTGCTGATGCCGTCGCTCAGGAGCGAGAAGGCAGGGGTGGATTCGACCGCGTTCCGGAGAGCGTCGGTGAAGGCGCGGCCGTGCGTGGCTTCGGCGAAGACGAGGCCTGGCTTGGTGCAGAACTGGCCTCCGCCCAGGGTGAACGAGGCGTGAAGGCCGGTTGCCAGGGCCGCAGCGCGCTCAGCCAGGGCGCCGGGCAGGACAAAGACGGGGTTGGTGCTGCCCATCTCTGCGTAGACCGGGATTGGGATGGGGCGCCTTGCGGCGAGGTCCATCAGCGCGCGGCCACCGCGGAAGGAGCCGGTGAAGGCTACGGCCTTGATCTCGGGATGCTGGACAAGGGCAGAGCCGATCGCGTGGCCGGAGTCAAACAGAAGCGAGAAGACGCCGCCCGGGAGGCCTGCCTGTGAAACTGCCTGGCTGATGATGTTGCCGACGATCTCACTCGTTCCAGGATGCGCAGGATGGGCTTTGACCAGAACCGGGTTCCCGGCGGCCAGGGCGGAGGCAGTGTCTCCGCCGGCGACCGAGAAAGCGAGCGGGAAGTTGCTGGCGCCAAAGACGGCAACGGGTCCAAGCGGTCGCAGCATGGAGCGCAGGTCGGGTCTGGGCGGGGTTCGTGTAGGGTCCGCGGTCTCGATGCGAGCCGAGACCCAGGAGCCTTCTTCGAGTACGTCAGCGAAGAGGCGCAGCTGGTTGCTGGTCCGCGCGACCTCTCCGGTAAGGCGCGGACCCGGCAGTGCAGTCTCGCGGTGGGCGCGGTCGATGAGGGCGGAAGAGGATGCGTCGATCCCGTCCGCGATGGCGCGGAGCAGGACGGCACGTTCGCGGCCGGAGGTCTGGGCAAGGACTTCGGCGGCGGCGACGGCGTGGGTGACGGCGCGCTCGACGTCGGTGGCGGTTGCCGAGGTGTAGATGGGATCGAGGATGCGGCCATCGCCGGGATGGTAGGCGGTGAACGGGGCTCCCCCTTCGGCGGTCTGCTGTCCAGCGACGAGCGAGTAGCCGTTCAGTGTACCGGTATCCAAGGAAGCCATCGCTCAGGCCTCCTGGAGGGCGGCAAACGGGGTGGATTTTACGTTGGCCGGACGTGTGGCCAGGGCAGTCTGGAGAATCGCCTGAGCTTCGGCAAGGTCGCTGCCTGCGAGTTCGAGGCGCGGCGCTCGAACGGCGGCCGAACCGGTTCCGGTCTGGCCTTGGACCCACTTGATGAGCTGGACGAATCTGGGGACTGTGTCCATGCGCAGCAGCGGGAGGAACCAGCGGTAGAGCGTGTAGACCTCGTCATGGCGTCCGGCGCTGGCGAGGTCGAAGAGAGCGACCGACTCGGCGGGAAAGGCGTTGACCAGCCCGGCGATCCAGCCGGTGGCGCCGGCCTGGACACCTTCTACGAGAACATCATCGACGCCGACGAAGATCTTCAGGCGGTCGCGCAGGCCGAGATGGTCGAAGACCTCGCGGATGTTCATGATGCGCCGCACGTCCGCGCTTGATTCCTTGACTGCTTCAAGGTTGGGGTGCTGCTCGGCAAGTTCGGCGATATGCGCGGGTAGGAAATCGGTCTTGTAGGCGACAGGATTGTTGTAGAGCATCGAGGATAGCTTCGTTGCGCTGATTACGGAAGAAACATGCTGTTTCATCTCGCGCCAGTCCGAGGTGTAGACGTAGGGCGGCAGGACCATCAGTCCATTTGCTCCGGCGTCTTCAGCCTGCCTGGCGAGCCAAATGGCGTGCCTGGTCGAGAGCGAGGAGATGGCAGCGACGACCGGGGCCCTGCTGGGTTCTGCAACCCGGACCGCGGTCTTCAGGATGGCGAGCTTCTCGGAATCATCAAGGGTTGCCCCTTCGCCGAGGGAGCCGAGCATGACCAGGCCGGTTGAGCCGTTTTCAAGCAGCCAGGCTGCATGCTGCGCGAGCAGGGCGTGATCGACGGCCAGGTTTCTGTCGAAAGGCGTGGTCATTGCGGGCATGACGCCGGACCAGTTCATGGGGTCTCCTGAAGGACGCTTGATGCGGGGGGCGAGAGGGTCTCGGCAAGGGCCGAGAGCGGAATGGGAAAGAGCGGCGGCCGGATGGAGGTGTTGTGCCAGCCAAAGAGGGTTTCGGCAGCGGGTCCGCAGATGCGACCCTGGCAGGGGCCCATGCCGCAGCGTGTCTGGAGCTTGGCCTCGGTCCACGAGGTATGTTGCTGAAGTTGAGAGTAACGCACATCTTCGCACCGGCAGACGATGGTCTCGGGCCGGGCGAGGTGGCTAAGCTCCGGGCGAAGCGAGAAAGCGCGGCTGAGACGCTGGCCGAAGGCTCGCTCGCGGTCACGGCGGGGGTGCAGGCGGGTGGCTTCTTCTTGGCGTCCGGCCGCGTTCAGGCCGGCGATTGCTCCTTCAACAAGTGCGGAGTCGAGACCTGCGATGCCGGTGGGTTCGCCGGCGCAGAAGATGTTGGCCACGGTGGTCTGCTGGTCGGCATTCACCTGGACGAAGCTGTCGTGAAGGCTGCAGCCGAGGAGCGTTGGTAGTTCCGTGTTCGGAACGAGGTGGAAGCCGCAAGCGAGCAGGTCGCAGGGCTCGGTCCAGCTGGAAGCGCCATCGGTAAGCTGAACCGCTTCGAGCTTATCCTGTCCTTCGGCGGCAATAACCCAGGTGCCGGTGCGGTAGGGCATGCGGGTGAGAGAGGCACGAAGACCTGCTCCCTGCAACAGCTTGCGAGGCTCCGACCAGAGAGAGGCTGCGAACGGAAGAAGCTGGCGCATGCCGGCCTGTTCGGCGAGGCTGACGATGGCTGCACCATCCTGCCGGAGATGAGCCGCGACCGCAAGAAGCAGAGGACCAGTTCCCGCCACAACGACCCGCTTGCCTTGAACCGAATAGCCGCCCTTGACCAAGGCCTGGAGCCCACCGGCGCCGAAGACACCGGGCAGCGTCCAGCCCGGGAATGGGAGGAAGCGTTCGCGCGCTCCGGTCGCCAGGATGAGCTTGCTCCAGATGAAGCTTTCGACGCTGTCGGTGGCCTCGACGAAGGCCCGCAGCATGCCGGGCCGAGGCGCGTCGACAATGCGGCGGCCAGCGAGCAGGGTCGCTCCGGATTGTCGGAAGTCTCTGAGGGAAGTTCTTTGAAAGCCTGTTTGAGCCTCCGGTTCAAGGCCCGGCCTCCAGATCTGGCCGCCTGGATTCGGATTATCGTCGAGCACCGTCACCTGAGTATCGGCTTGTGCGGCCGCGGTAGCCGCGGCCATTCCAGCCGGTCCACCTCCAACGATCAGGACTTCGGTGTGCTTCGTCATCGCTGCGTCTCGACGCACATGGCTTCTCGGCAGGGGACCTGGCAGGTTCTGCTGTGGGGTACGCCGTCGATGATCGCGCGGCATTCGAAGCAGATGCCCATGCCGCAGAGGGCAGTGCGGGGTTCTCCCGAGACCGAGAGGCGGCATGGCGCCGCGGCCTGGAGCAACGCAGTGCTGACCATGGCGCCAATGGGAACCTGGATGGTTATGCCATTTACCGAAAGCGACAGGCCGCTGTTGCTGTGTTGTCTGTCAGGCATGGGCCACCACGCTGACGCGACTCGGAAGATAGGGGGTGCGATCGATCTCGGAGGGCCGCCCGAGGAGGTGATCGACCACCAGCCGTGCGGCGCCCGGGGCGTTGGTGATGCCTAGGCCTTCGAAGCCGACGGCCAGGATGACGCTTCGATCCTCGGTGGGACCAAGCAGCGGGAGCTTGTCAGGGGTGGCGGCGCGAAAGCCGGTCCAGACGCGCAGGGCAGATAACGTTCGCAGATTGGGGAGATAACTCTCCGCGCGCGCGAGCATCTGGCTGAGGATAGCGGGGTTGGCCCCGGGACCTTCATCCCCATACTGGCGCGAGGAGCCGATCAGAAGCTGCCCGGTTTTGCGGGGCTGCACGTTGAAGGCCACTGAGTCTGCCTGAAGTTTGTGAGCGCTCTTGAGGTAGCCAAGTTCTACCAGTTGATGCCTGACAAGGCCCGGGTATCGATCCGTGATGACGAGGTGGCCTTTGCGCTTCTGAATAGGGAGCCAGGGCAGGAGGCTCAGATCAGTACCGGTGGCGATGAGTATGTGGTCCGTCGAAAGCGATGTTCGATCCGAAAGTGTGACCTTGCCATTGCCGGCTGCGATGGCATGTTCCCCGCGGATTATGGTCGCGCCTGCTTGACATGCCTCGTTCAGCAGGAAACCGGCAGCGGCAGGGGGATAGATGACACCATCCCCGGGCACGAGCAGGGCGCCGGCCAGGCCGCGGCGGAGAGAAGGTTCGGCGGCTTCGAGAGCAGAGCTGTCCAGGATCTCTGACCGCAGGCCTGCGTCCGAGTAGGTGCGGTGTTTCGCTCGAACCTCCGCCATCTCCTCCTCGTCAGTGGCCACCCAAAGCGTGCCGCATTCGGTGTACTCAACGGCGGCAGGGAGCGACGCGGCGAGCGCCTGCCAAAGACCGCGTGAGTAATGGGTTAAAGCAAGCTGCGCGGGGGAGTCGTCCATGGCAACCAGGTGGCCCATGCCCGCGGCAGTCGCTCCTCCGCCGGGCGCGCCGGGTTCGACGATCGCGATCTTCAGGCCCGCGCGTGTGCACTCGAAGGCGCATGAAGAGCCTACGATGCCGGCGCCCAGAATGACCACGTCGAAGCTTGGGCGGCCTGTTGTCATCCGAGTTCAATCCCGTGAGCGAAGGGGTCATTCTGATCAAACAACAGGGTCGTATCGGCCGTAATCCAGGCGCGTCCGGTGATGGTGGGTGCGACGCGGACGCCGCGGGCCTCGATCGTGCCCGTGAAGCAGGTGCCAAGAATGCCCTCCTGCCGCCAGACATCACCGGGCGCAAGCATGCCGTCGGCGTAGAGGCAGGCCATCTTGGCGCTGGTTCCGGTGCCGCAAGGGGAGCGATCGAAGGCGGCGCCGGGGCAGAGAACGAAGTTGCGGGCGGAGTTGGCCGCGTCGAGGGGCGGCGTATAGAGCTCGATATGGTCAATGGGGGCGGAAGCTTCGCCGGTGATCCCCTGGTCGGCGAGTGCCTGCCGGATCGCACGAGTCGCGCTGACGAGCTTCTCGCGATTTTGCGGGATCAGGTCGAGGCCGTGTTCGCCGACGAGGAAGAACCAGTTTCCGCCCCAAGCGATGTCGCCGGAGAGACGACCCAAGCCAGGAACATCGACCTGAACGCCCGCCCGCAGGCGGTAGCTTTCAACGTTGGCCACAGAAACACTGCCATCAGCGAGGAGCTCGGCTTCGATCAGGCCGACGGGAGTCTCGAGCAGGTGTTTGCCGGGTCCTATGCGTCCCAGGTGCGCGAGGGTTTTGATCACGCCAATGGTTCCGTGACCGCACATGCCGAGGTAGCCTACGTCGTTGAAGAAGATCACACCAGCAATTGCAGACTGATGATGCGGTGGAACCAGCAGGGCTCCAACCACCACATCCGATCCGCGTGGTTCAAGCACCAATCCACGGCGAAGGTGGTCAAAGTCACGGCGAAATCGTTCCCTGCGCTGCGCCAGATCCCCGGTGCCCAGGTCTGGACCGCCTTCAAGCACGACGCGAGTGGGCTCACCTTCTGTGTGTGAGTCAATCACGCGAACACGAAGGGGGACACGCTCGGCGGAGGTGGAGGCAGACATGTTGTCGTGATTGTAGGACAGTTTGGCTGAAGTGCGATGCTATCTGCCGCCTGGAGCTCGTACCGGCGAAAGAGACCCAGATCCTAAGCTTCGCGTAGTCGCCATCAAGGGCAAGACGGCGGTTGCGGCGGACAAGAAGATGGCGCGCGACCCAAGAAGAAGCTTCGGGCCGGTACCGTGGAGAGAGGCGGACGCGGAAGCCGTGCGTTCGTAGATGGCCAAGGTGGCTGGCCGTGCCTTAAGAAGATCGTTTTATTACGCGGCGTTGTAACGGCAGAACGCCTCAACACACAGCGCCGTGGTGAGCTCCCGTGAGCCAAAGGTGGCTGGGGAACCTGCGTCTCCATACATCGGCACCCGTTGCCACGATCCATCCTGGCGCTGGGTGGAGAGCAGGTACTGAACGGCGCGTTCAAAGATGCGCGAGTGGAGGTAGTCCTCTCCGAGGTTGAGCAGCGAGCTGATCGCCATGGCGGTATGCAGTTCGTCGCCAAAGGATCCGTCCGCGCGCTGCTCCCGGAGAATACCTTCAGAGATATTGACCGTGATGGGCTGAAGGGCGGAGACTCCGCAATACAAGGCGCGTGAAGCCATGTAGTAAAGGCTAAGAGGTTGAGCGTAGAAGACGACAGCTTGCCTTTCGGTGCCGGAGCGAAACAGCCTTAGAAGGTAATTGATTGCCCGTCGTGCAGGGCCGGTATGCCCTAGATAGAGGATGATGTTGGCATTGACTGCAGCGCAGATATCCTGGGACGCGGAGTTTTCCCCGTGGGTTCTGCCGCCTGGTTTGTCGTCGGGCGCTGAATAGGCCACGCGACTCGAGACCTTGTTTGCTGGGAGGTTCCGCAGACCACCGCCTGCGGGATTATGGCGCTGGCGGAACAAGTGCTTCTGCGGGGGAAAGCCTAGACGGTATCCCTCGAGAAGCTGTGCGACGCAGGCTATCTCGTTCAGGTCTGCTGGTGCAGCGGGTTGCGAGATCCGTTGCGTGTCGTCCTTCCTTTGATCACCTGTGCGTAAAGCCGAGACGAGGAATGACAACCCGCGGGAGGTGATGCCGCTGGTACGGGCGCTCAGCACCGAAGCGAACTGAAGAGAATAGAGGATCATCGCAGTGACACACGGAGAGCCCTCGAACAGTGACGTCAGGGTGGGGGTGCCCTCGTTCTGATGTGCGTGGAGGACGCAGCCTTCCGTCTGAAAAGCCCCGTTCGGCAACTGCCGCGATGCGAGATAGCTAATCGCGCGTTCGCAACGGTCTGTCACGTTTTCGCGCGTGAGGTCGGACCGATCTTCGAGTTCGATGCTGGATGCCCCATCCGAGCCACGGCCGGAAAGATGGCCGGACGGCCAGGTATCAAGCTGCGCTGCTTCCATTGCGTGTGTCTCGGGTGTGCAGAGTTGAAAGACTGGCGGCGCGGGCCGGTTCCTGGGTTTGTGACATTTGCCAGCAACATGGCGATGCTAGCAGCCAATCGCCGAGGGTGTGAGAGAAATGCGCCCCAGGGGAAGCAAGCAAACGATGCAGCTTCCCAAAACGGTGCGGCAATCCCAATAAGGCATATTCGTCTGACCTGACCCGTCCTATTCGTATTGGGAGCATCACTTTCCACCCGCCTGCGTCTAAACTTGAAGGAACCAGGAGAACCCCGCCTTTTATGCCTAAGAGTTCGAAGATACTGTTGCTTGCCGTGTCGGTGGCCCTGGTCCTCACCGTTTTCCTTGGTGTGCATACGACCGGCGTAAGTGCCGCCTCCGAGCAGCAGGACGGAGCTTATCGTCAGATCAACGTGTACAGCGAGGTGCTGCGGCACATCCAGTCCGATTACGTGACTGATCCTGACGTCCCTGCGGTCACCAACGGCGCCCTGCGCGGGCTGCTCGAATCGCTCGATGCGGATTCGAGCTACCTGACTCCCGACGACTACAAGGTCTACAAGGCGGCCAAGGCGAAGCAGGCCGGCAAAGCGCAGATTGGCCTTAGTGTGTCAAAGCGCGGTAACTATGCGGTGGTGGTTTCAATCGTCCCGGGCAGCCCGGCAAGCCGGGTTACGCTCTCTGACGGCGATTTCCTTGAGGCAATCGATGGCCACGACACGCGCGACCTATCGCTCGCGATGATCGAGATGATGTTGAGTGGGGAGCCGGGTTCGCCTGTCTCGGTCTCGGTGGTACGGCAGCGCAGCCCGGTGCCTGAGAAACTCAACCTGACCCGCGCAGTCATCCAGCCTCCGGCTGTCAGCGATACCCTATACGAGAACGCCAGCATTCTCTACCTGAAGCCAGTAACACTGGATCGAGAGCACGTCGCCGCGACGGAAGCTAAGCTTCGATCCGCCGAAAAGAGCGGAGCGAGGAAGGTGCTGCTGGACCTTCGTGATGTCTCCGGAGGCGACATGGCAGAGGCTTCGCGCCTGGCTAACTTCTTCCTCAAGTCCGGTACGATTGCAACGCTTGAAGGGCAGAAGATCGACAAGCAGACATTCTCCGCGGATCCTTCGAAGACGATCGATCCCGCCTCTCCCTTGGTGGTGCTGGTGAATCGTGGCACGGCGGGGCCGGGTGAGTTGGTAGCCGCGGCGCTCCTTGATGACAAGCGTGCTGAGTTGGTGGGCGAAAGGACCTTTGGCGAGGGATCGCAGCAGAAGCTGTTCGAACTGCCGGATGGTTCGGCGTTGATCCTCACGACCGCGAAGTATAGTACGCCGTCGGGCAAGAAGCTCCAGGATGATGCCGTAACGCCGGGCGTTCTGGTTGCAGGCAACAACAATGACGACCAGGGCAGTGGCTCAGAAGACGGGGACACGACTTCGACTCCTGCACCGGCAGCCAAGCCGAGCGTGCAGGTGGATGAACAACTGACCAAGGGCCTCGATCTACTGAAGGCGAAGAGCGCCTAGAAGATGCTGCGGGTTAGTGCTCAAGGGGAGGTGCAAGCGGCTTCGCGCCGTCCTGCCCCCACGGATCTGCATGCTATCGTTGAAGGGCCGTGAACAGCCTTTACAGCGACGAAAAGCGCGCCCCCGAAGAGGGGGAAATTGCGACCGCTGAACATCTTGAGTCGCCACGAGAGCGGGCTTCCCGGCTCTGGCATACCTTTCTGCTGGACGGCCGAGGATACTCCAATGACAGGAAGGCGACCTGGAGTATGTTCCGCGTCCTGATCCTGCTGTCTGCGTTTGCGGGTGTCATGTGCGGACTGGTGGTCATATTCTCGATTGATCTTCCGCAGATGGAAGAGCTGGCGAAGTACAGACCGAATACCACGACGGAACTGCTTGATGTGCACGGACGCGAGATTGGGTCGTTTGCACTTGAGCGTCGTGTTGTGGTGCCTTACAGCGATTTGCCTGCGAACCTGCGCGATGCAATTATCTCGATTGAAGACAAGAGTTTCGAGAGCAACTGGGGGGTGAACCTGTACCGTGCGGCTGCCGCGGCCTACCTCGACGTTCATTCTCATGGGCGCGCACAGGGTGCCTCAACGCTGACCATGCAGCTGGCGCGGAACCTGTTTCTTTCGTCCCAGAAGACTTATACGCGCAAGCTGCAGGAGATCTTCCTGACGGTGCAGATCGAACGGCGCTTTACCAAGCAGCAGATCTTTTCGCTCTACGCCAACCAGATCTACCTGGGGCACGGGCGCTATGGCTTCGAAGCAGGATCCCAGTTCTATTTTTCCAAACATGTAAAGGACCTCACCTTGCCAGAGGCGGCTCTGCTGGCTGCCCTGCCAAAAGGACCTGAGCTGTATTCGCCGCTCCGCAACCCTGACCGTGCCTTGCGCCGGCGCAACCTTGTGCTGAGCGAGATGGAGCACGATGGCAAGATTTCAGCGACCCAGCGAGCAGCGGCAATGGCAGAACCTTTGAAGCTGAAGATCGAGACGCCGCCGAACAGCATCGCTCCCTACTTCGTTGAAGAGGTGCGGCGGCAGCTTGAAAAGGACTACGGCGTTGATGAGGTGCACGGAGCGGGGCTGCGGGTTTATACGACGCTCGACCTGGATCTGCAGGAGGTTGCCAACAAGGCGGTGCTCGATGGCTGCGCGAGGTATGAGCGGCGGCATGGCTGGAAGGGCGATCTGCAGAACGTGCAGGCGGGCGGGCTTGATATGGCGACTTACCGGCATCCGGACTGGACGCAGAAGAACCCGCAGCCAGGCAGCTACCTGCACGGCATGGTGACGGAGCTCGCGAAGAACCGAGTCACGGTGAAGGTAGGAGCGCAGAGTGCGGAGTTGGCTCCTGCGGACTGGGCCTGGACCCAGGTGGTCTCGGCAGACAGGCTGTTCAAGGTGGGCGACCTCGTCTACGTGCGGCTGGAGGCGGCGGAGGGTGGCCGGATGCACGCGCTGCTCGAAGAGGATACCGGCTTCCAGGGTTCTTTGATGGCCGTCGATAATGCGAACGGGGAGGTGCTGGCGATGGTGGGTGGCCGTGACTTCGCGTTGAGCCAGTTCAACCGCGCGACCCAGTCCCAGAGGCAGGTGGGATCATCGTTCAAGCCCTACGTTTACACGGCGGCGATCGAAGCCGGGATGAAGCCGTCGGATATCGTGGTGGACGCGCCAACCAGCTTCAAGACGCCCGGCGGCTGGTATACGCCGCACAACTACGAGCCCGACTGGAAGGGGCCGATGACGCTGCTGAGCGCGTTTGCCGAGTCGCGTAACATACCCGCGCTGAAGCTGGCGGACAAGGTGGGAATACGCACGGTGATCGAGACGGCGCGCCGCTTCGGGATCGTAAGTGACCTGCCGGCGTTCCTGCCGATCGCGATCGGCGCTGCCGACATCACCCTGGCCGAACAGGTTGAGGGCTTCAGTGTCTTTCCAAACGATGGCATCCGCATTGAGCCGCACTACATCAAGCGCGTGACCGAGACGGACGGGGTGCCGCTTGAGGCCCGCAGCCCAAAGGTGACCGAGGCGATCTCGGTCGAAACTGCGCGCACGATGATGACGTTGCTCAAAGCGGTGACGACCTATGGAACGGCGGGGATCGTCTCGAATATGCACCACCAGTGCGGCGGCAAGACAGGCACGACGAACTCGTTCACCGATGCCTGGTTCCTGGGTTTCTCTCCCTCGACCACCGTGGGGGTCTGGGTCGGCTTTGACAATCGGCAGTCGCTCGGCGCGAAAGAGACTGGCGCGAAGGCGGCGTTGCCGATCTGGATGGACTATATGGCAAAGGCCATTGAAGGCAAGGACGGGGAGCAATTCCCCAGCGCAAATGGTCCGAAGAGGGTGCTGGAGGTGCCGGTGACGCACGATGACGCGCCTGAGAGCAAGCCTGCACCCGCTGACGATAACGAGAATGATTCGGATGCGGCTCGCCCAGAGCCCAGGCAGAGCATGCCACCAAATGAGCCGGACGATACACCGGCAGACGCGCCAGCAGCTGCACCGGCCATTAAGGTGCCTGCTCCGCAGCCTAGGCCGGCGCCTGTGGTAAGGGTGGCGCCAGCGAACCGGACACCGGAGGCAGCACCGAAACCGGCGAATCCTCAGTAGCTGTCACGGACGGGGTACGCCAGCGGTTGCGATCTTGCGGGCAAGGCGGAAGTAGCGCTGGGCCTTTTGAACGTCTTTCATGATCTGTGCGCGCAGAGCCTCGGGTGTCGGCCAACGTTGCTCAGCTCTCAAGTGCAGCAGGAACGTCAGCCGCAGCGGCGTCGTTTCGAGCAACTCGACCGGGTGGAAGTTGAGCAGGTGGGTCTCGACGGTGAAGGAGTCTTCCCCAAAGGTTGGACGGTTGCCAACGTTGGTGACGCCCTCAAAGGTCTCCGCGCCCACCTGCAGGGTGGTCACGTAGACCCCGTTGCCGGGGAGCAACTCGGGATACGGGGCGAGATTGATCGTGGGGACGGTGTAGCGGGTGCCGAAACCGCGACCGGGGGACGGCGTGCTCTCGACTGCGAAGGGCCGGCCCAACAGGGCGCGTGCCTCGGAGACTCTGCCGGCAGCGATGAGGTTGCGGACGCGGCTCGAGGAGATGGCTGCACCGCGGCTGAGGAACGGGGCATAGGTTCGGGTAGTGAATCCGAGATCGCGCCCAAGCCGGGCAAGTCCATCAATGTCGACCGTGGCTCCGTAGCCAAAGCGGAAGTTCTCGCCTTCGTGGACCTCGTGAGCGCGCACACCGTCGCGGAGGACTTCGCGTGCAAAGGCCTCGGCGGAGAGTCGGCTGAGCTCAGGGGTGAAGGAGAGGACAAGGGCCGCGTCGAGTCCGGTCGAAGCCAGAAGCTGCAGCTTGGGCTCAAGCGGCGTGATGAGGGCATGTGGAAGCTCAGGTCGCAGCACGCGCACGGGGTGAGGGTCAAAGGTGATGCCAAGCGATCTAAACCCGAGTTCGCGCGCGCGTGCGCCTACCTGGCCAATAACCCAGCAGTGACCGCAGTGCACGCCGTCGAAGTTGCCGATGGTTGCGACTACCGGACCGAAGTCGGCGGGGATCTGTTCGGTGGAGCGGAAGATCTTCATGCGCTGGATTCCGGAGCGATGTTGAAGTCCAGCTTTAATCCGTCATACGCCAGCCGGATATGAGGGGGGAGCGCGGCCTCCGTAGCGGCGTGGTCGAGATCGTGCCCCATGTGGGTAAAAAAGGCGCGCCTAGGCTTGAGCAACTCGACAAAAGCGGTTGATTTGGCTACATGCGAGTGGCTGGGGTGTGGCTCTGGCCGGAGGGCGTCAAGGATCAGGATGTCGAGCCCATGCAGCAGATCAAGCGATTCGGGAGCGAGGTCGCTCATGTCGGTGAGGTATGCGGCCGATCCGAAACGGTACCCCGTGATCGTCTCGCGACCATGGCGGACAGGGATACGCTGAAAGACGGCGCCAAAGAGCGGGATCTCGGCTCCGGGCTCGTCGGGGATCTCTTCGAGCGTGACGCGGGCACTGGTGGGATAGCGGTTCTCGGTGCGGAAGGTGTAGGCGAAGACGTTGCGCAGAACGGCGGCGGTCTTCGCGTCGGCATAGAGAGGGATCCCTGCACGAAAGGAGAGAGGTCGCAGGTCGTCCATGCCGAGGATGTGGTCCGCGTGGTGGTGGGTGTAAAGGACCGCGTCAACCCTGTCGATCCCTTCGCGGATAGCCTGTGCGTGGAAGTCCGGGCCGGTATCGATCAGCACAACATGGTCGTTGTACTGGAGCCGGATCGATGGGCGGGTACGCCGGTTGCGCGGGTCGCCCCCAGGAGTGACGGCGGAACGGCACACGGCACAGGTGCAGCCCAGCGTAGGCACGCCCATGCTGGTCCCTGAGCCGAGAAATGTCAGCGTTGCCTGCATCGTTAGCGGACGATGCTCGGTCCGGGCCGTCCGCCCGGAAATCCCGCCGGCGGGGCCTCACCGCTCCCTGTCAGTGGGGAACCGGGGCCACCTGGGCCACGCTGCTGCGCGGAGCGGGCGAGCGCCTGGGTCATCTCAAGGAAGGCAAGACGCAGCTCGAAGACAGCGCTTGAAAGCAGCAGGTCTTCGTTCTTGCTCAGGTTGCCGGCGGTCTTGTCTGCAAGCAGGCCGAGCATGTCAATTGACTGCTTGGCGCCAAGCAGGTCTATCTGCGGCTGTTCGCCCTGCTGGGCGCTTCCGCCAAGCTGCAGTACGGCCTGCATGTAGACGGATTGAACGAGTGATTCGAAGGTGAGTGCAGGAGGATGATCTGCGCCCGGGTTGGCTGCACGAACGGCCGTCTCGAGACGGTCGGCGGTGGCTTCGAAGGCGCGTTTCGACTGTTCCATCTGTTCCGCGGTGGGCGCCGGGGGTAACGCCTCTTCCTCAAGAGCAGCGCCGTCGAGGGTAGGATCCTGAGTTTGGTGTGCGACCTCTTCGAAGGGGGCAGCGGGGGCCGGCATCTCGACGAGGTTCGGGGTGGCCGGAGCGGAGCCATGGGCTTCGGCAGAGGCCAACTCTGCGGCTGCGGGCTCAGGAGTAGGGCTGAGGTCAACCCCTTCGCGGACCTCGCCCTCAGAGGTGAACTTGCGACGGTCGTTGACGACAAAGGGGATGGTTTTCTCGGACATGGTCTGTGAGCTCGTTTCTAGGGCTTCGTTCTTAGTGTCAGATGCTGTATCGGAAGCGTGTAGTTCGCGCTGGTTGGCGCATCAATCTGGATAGGCGGTTCGACCGGCGGGGAAAGGTAGCGCCGCGGGAGTGGCGTTGCCCGCGCTGTAGGTGAGGCTCACTCCCCGGTCTAGGACGTCGCGGCGTATGTAGCCGAGGGCAAGTGTCTTCGGACCTGAAGGAAGGTCCATCGAGGCGCCACTGGTCAACTCGCCGATGACCTTGCCCGGAGCATCGGAGGCGAAGAGCTCTGATCCGCCATCCGGCCAGGTGCCATCGAGCACGAAGCCGGTGAAGGTGCGGTGGACGTTCCCCCGGCTGCGGATCCGCTCAACAATCTCCTGGCCGAGATAGCAGCCCTTGGCGAAGTGGAGCGCGCGAACCTGGGCTGTCTCCTGCGGCAGCTCTTTGTCGCGGATGTCGCGGCCATAGCGCGGCCTGCCTTCAAGCAGTCGCAGGGCTTCAAGATCATCAGGGGCTGCGTGCGAGGCGCCGGCATGCTCGAGTGCCCGTGCGAGGCCGGCAGTGGTAGCTGCATCCGACCATAGCTCGAAGCACGGAACGATCGGGCTGTAGGCGTAGATAAGTTCGAGCGGTGCCCCGTCCGGAGCCCTGTCTGGTGCCCCGTCCGGTGCCCCGTCCAGAGCATCGGACCAGGAGGTGCTCACCAGTTGCAATGCATGGGCCCTGTGCCCGGGGAGATGAAGGCGCT
>CAXTUS010000006.1:19282-37632 GCA_964247475.1 uncultured Acidobacteriaceae bacterium
GAGGTGCTCACCAGTTGCAATGCATGGGCCCTGTGCCCGGGGAGATGAAGGCGCTCGAGCATGGTGGCAGCACCGGGACCAGCGACCAACAGGCCGGCCTTGTTTTCAATGGCTTCGAGTTCAACGTCGTCCATGATGATGAAGCGCTCGAGCAAATCGATCAAGTGAGGTATCTGCGTACGATCAGTTTCGAGGAGCAAGGAATCTTCAAGCAGGAACGCTGTGGCGTCGCCCTGAATGCGCCCCTGCGCGTTCAGGAAGAAGTTATAACAACCCTGGCCGGGTGTCAGCGCCAGGATCGAGTTGGTGACCATGCCGTTCAGCCAGCGTACCCGGTCTTCGCCAGTGATCCGGATCCAGGCCAAGTCAGAAAGTGGCGCAATCGCAACGCCTTCGAGCAGGGCCGCAAGAGCTGCCGGCGCGTTGCCGGTCCGCATGACTGCGGGGTCGAAAGTTGATGGCACAGCGGGCGGGGCTTTGAGCATCTCAGTACACTTGATTATAGCGGTGATGGTGAGGAGAGCATTTTGACGGCAACATGGTTCCCGGGGGCCCTGGCCGCGGCTTTGATCTTTACGTTTTCGGCGGGCCTGGCTGTTGCGCAAACCGCAGCCCCAGCCGCTGGCGCTGAAAAGACGATGACAAAGCAGCAGGCGAAGGAGCTCTTCGCCTCTGTCGACCAGATCATGGGCTTCGCCAGCAAGGATACGGCCCTGGCAGCCATGCCCCATGTGAAGCGCAGGCTGGTGTCACGCGATGAGGTGAACCGCTACCTGATCAAGAACTTCGACGAGGATGAAAGTGCCAAGCGGCTGCAGCAATCTGAGATTGTGCTGAAGAAGTTCGGGCTGCTATCGCATGACTTTCATCTACGGCCTTTTCTGCTGAGCCTGCTGACTGAACAGATCGCCGGCTTCTACGACGATAAGACAAAGACGGTGAATCTGCTGAACTGGATCGAGCCCGAGGAGCAGAAGCCTGTTCTGGCCCACGAGTTGACGCACGCGATCCAGGACCAGAAGGTGGGCCTCGAGCGGTGGTCGAGCAACGGCTTCCACGGCGAGTCGAAGTCATTTTCTGAGGACAACCAACGCGTTGCCGTCGATGAGCTTGAGACCGCGAGGCAGGCAGTGACCGAAGGCCAGGCGATGGTGGTCTTCACGGACTGGTCGATCAAGGACACGGGTAAGACCCTGGCAGAGTCGCCAGACGTATGGCAGAAGTTGAAGGATTCAGTAGCCGATACCAGCGGATCGCCGGTGATGGCCCGTGCGCCGTTGCTGCTCGCGCGAACACTTGAGTTCCCCTATAGCGACGGCCTTGCCTTCGAGCATGCGCTGCTGGTCGAGCCTTCGGGCAGACAGCTCGCGTTTGCCGGGGCGCTTGACCATCCTCCTGGCTCGAGCTTCGAGGTCATGCACCCGAAGGCTTATCTTACGCACCAGACAGTGCCCGCGCTGCGATTGCCTGACGTGCATACACTGCTTGATAAGGACTACGTGCCCTACGATCTCGGGGTGATGGGCGAGCTCGATGTCGAGATCATGAGCAGCTTGTTTGGCGGCCCCGAGATCGCGAAAGCGCTGACGCCCGAGTGGGATGGCGGCGTGTACTACGCGGGTCAGCGTAGAGGCTCAAGTCCTTCGACTTCGTCGCTCGGCGTGTTCTACCTTTCGCAGTGGCACCACGCGGAAGCTGCTACCGGCTTCGCGAAGATCTACGAGGCGGAGCTTGGCCGCAAGTACGACAAGCTCACTGAGCGCAAGGCCGATGAGGCAGACTCTCGCGAACGCGTTTTCAGCTCGGAAGAGGGCGATGTGCTGATCTCGCGTTCGGGGAATCAGCTTTTCATCTCCGAGGGCTTTCCCCTGGCAATCGCGCGCAAACTGCGCGAGAGTTCGACCAGCGTGCAGGGAGCAGGGCCGGTACGCATGGCTGTGATCGGCCATGCTCCGGCACCGGCGGAACTCAGCATGGGGATGGCCGGGCAGCTGGTGCACTTCGGCGTGATGAAGTTTGCCTTGACCTCGCAACGGTATACTTCCCCTTGGCATGTCGCCGTAAGTGATTGATCAGCAGGATGGAGGAAGTGACTTGCAGAAGGTAGCGATTGGCATCATCGGCGGCAGCGGTCTGTATGCGATGCCCGGTATCTCCGGGCTTGAGGAACATATCGTCGAGACCCCGTTTGGTCCGCCATCCGATGCGCTGATGGTCGGCGAACTGGATGGACGTCCAGTGGCTTTTCTGGCGCGGCATGGGCGCGGCCATCGCATCAGTCCAAGTGAACTGAATTTTCGAGCCAACATCTACGCGATGAAGATGCTCGGGGTGGAGTACATCCTGTCGGCTTCTGCGGTGGGCTCGCTGAAGGAGGAGCACAAGCCGACCGATTTCGTGATCCCAGACCAGTTCATCGATCGCACCTACGCGCGCGCGAGCACCTTCTTTTCTGAGGGCATCGTGGCGCACGTGGGCTTTGGCGATCCGGTCTGCGCGGTGGTTGCGCAGGCGCTTGAGAGCGCTTGCGCGAAGGTGGGCGTGGCAGGTAAGCGCGGCGGCACGTATGTGTGCATGGAAGGTCCGCAGTTCTCCACTCGAGCCGAGTCGAATTTATACCGGAGCTGGGGTGCGGATGTGATCGGCATGACCAACCTGCAGGAGGCCAAACTGGCGCGTGAGGCAGAGATGAGCTACGCCACGCTGGCTATGGTGACCGACTATGACTGCTGGCGAGAGGGTCATGATGATGTCACCGTGGAGCAGGTGGTGGCCGTGCTGCATCAGAATGCTGAAAACGCCGGCAAGGTGGTTCGCCAGGCGGTCGCTGCTCTTCCTGTAGACCAGCCAAGCCCTTATGCAGGTGTGCTCCGGTACGCGATCCTTACCGACCGGAAGGCCATCCCTGAGAGCACGAAAGAACGTTTGCATCTGCTGATCGGTAAATACCTGTAACAGCTTTGGTTTCGAGCAACAAAGGGCGTAGTTTTTTTAGGAGTTTGGATGGCGATTCTGGTAGTTGGTTCAGTGGCCTTTGATACGGTCGAGACACCGCACGGCAAGGTTGAGAATGTTGTAGCAGGCGCAGCTACCTACTTCGCGCTTGCTGCAAGCTACTTCACCAACGTCCGAGTGGTCGGTGTAGTGGGCGAGGACTTTGGATCGGAGCAGGAAGCGCTCTTTATCGGGCGAGGCATCGACATAAGCGGGATTGAGCATGCATCGGGTAAGAGCTTCCACTGGAAGGGTGAATACACGGGTTCGATGAACGAGGCGAAGACGCTTGACACTGAATTGAACGTCTTTGCCAATTTTGAGCCGAAGATCCCTGACGCTTACAAGGATAGCGAATACCTGTTTCTGGCCAACATCGACCCCAAGCTGCAACTGAAGGTTCGACAGCAGATGCCGGGCGTCAAGATGGTCTGCGGCGATACCATGAACTACTGGATCGCCGACCATGGCGCAGCGCTCAGCGAGGTTCTGAAAGAACTGGATGTGCTGCTGATCAACGACGGCGAAGCGCGTATGCTTTCTGGCCTGAGTAACATCGTGCACGCAGCCGAGAAGATCATTGCGATGGGACCTAAGTCACTCGTCATTAAGCATGGCGAGCATGGGGCGACCGCTTTCTTCGGCCAGAACTCTTTTGCCAAGTCACACAAGCTTTCCCGCCCATTTCGCGCACCCACGCTTCCTCTGGCAGAGCTCGTTGATCCTACTGGTGCCGGAGATAGCTTTGCGGGCGGCTTCTATGGCTACATCGCGTCTCAGCCCGAGCTCACCCCGGCCGTCTTTCGTAGGGCTTTGTTCTATGGCGGAGTGATGGGATCGTTTGCGTGCGAGGCCTTCGGGACGGAGCGAACAGCGTCGCTCAAACGCGATGAGATTGAAGAGCGCTTTGAGGTCTTCCGCGAAATCTCGCACCTGGACTATGAAGCTAACGGCAGCCCTGAAACTTCAGCGGAGTCCGTTGCCCGGTGACCACGCGCAGGCGCAGGCCGGAGCGTCCAACGCTGCTCGCAGGCGGTAATCCGAAGCGTACGGTCGATCCAAGATCGCTTGACCCGGACGCGATATACCCTGCGAACCGTCAGGAGACGCTGCCCATCGCGCTGATGGCGCTGACCGCGGCTTTCCTGGCGCTGGCGGTTTCAGCCAGGCAGAACTACATGATGCTGTACGGCGATGCGGTAGCTCATCTCGGAATCGCGCGCCGCATCGTTGATAACAATGCGCCGGGACTTGTCCAGCTTGGCAGCCCCTGGCTTCCATTGCCGCACCTGCTGATGCTGCCCTTTGTCGGTAACATGGAGTGGTGGCGCGACGGCATGGCGGGTGCATGGCCGTCGATGATCTGCTTCGTACTCGCCGTTGTGGGTGTGTACCGGCTTGCACGTCGAGTGGTGCCGACCACCTGGGCTTTTGTAGGCGCGGCCTTCTTCGGCCTGAACGCGAACCTCTTGTACCTGTCATCGACGGCGATGAACGAGCCGTTGTTCCTGGCCCTGCTGGTATGGATCACACTGGTCACGTGCGAACTGCTTGACGCGTTCGAAGCTGGCGAAGAGAAAAGCGCCGCGCCTCATCTGGTTCTGCTCGGGCTGCTAATCCTAGCTGCCGTGATGACACGCTACGACGGCTGGATCCTTGGAGCAGTAGTTTGGTGTCTGATCACCTTCAGGCTCTCGCTCCAGCCTGCCATGTGGCGGCGAGTTCTTCCTGCTTTCATCGCATTTACGCTGCTCACCGTGGCAGGTCCGATCGCGTGGTTTGCGTACAACCATGTTTATGGGCACGACTGGCTGGACTTTATGCGCGGACCGTACTCTGCAAAGGAGATCGACCGCCGAACCTCTCCGCCGGGGTCCCATCATTATTTCGGCTGGCACGACCCTCTGTGGTCGCTCATGCTCTATGCGCGTACCGCGCAGGTAGACGCCGCGGCATGGGAGACGGGCTGGCTGGTGGCTGCTGCCGCGCTTTGGGGAAGTTTCAAGCTGTGGCAGAGCAAGCACGAGCGGAGCACCATGTTGCTCTGGGTTCCACTTCCGTTCTACGTTTATTCCATCTCCTATGGGTCAGTGCCGATCTTTATTCCACAGATCTATCCGCACTCGTTCTACAACTCGCGGTACGGCATGGAGCTGCTTCCGGCGTTTGCAATCTTCATGGTCGTCGCGCTGTACGAGTCAGCAAAAAGCATAAAGGTCAGGCAGCCATTGGTGGCCCGCATTATGCAGCCGGTCTGCCTGCTGCTGATCGCGTTGAACCTGGTCTTCATGCTGCACTCGATGCCGCTTGTGCTGAAAGAGGCGATGGTCAACTCGCGCGGGCGGCTTGCCGTTGAAACACCTCTTGCTGAGCAGCTTGCAACCGTGCCTCGCGGCGCTGCCATCCTGATGGATAGCTCGGAGTACGTGGGCGCGTTGCAGACTGCGGGCATTCCGTTGAAGCAGGCTATCGGCCCGAGCGACTACTACCGGTGGAAGGCTGGCCTCGAAAACCCGGCGGCTTCTGCGGCTATCATCGTCTCGTCTGAAGGTGATGCTCTGTCGAGGGTAATCCCCGCTCATCTGGCTGATCTAACCGAGACGTCGATCATCTGCACCACCGGTCATCCCTGCCTGCGCATTTATCACTCGAACATTTACAGGAAGCCCTCATGACTTCTTCCATCAGCTTTGTGAAAGCGCATGCGAATGGCAATGACTTCCTGATCCTTGAAGAGAGCGCTGCCAACCGCCGGCACGCAGCACTGGCGAAGAAGCTATGTGCACGAACGACCGGCATCGGGGCTGATGGTATCGAGTTTCTCGAGCGACGTGCCAACGGTGAACTTTTTCTGCGACTCTTCAACTCTGACGGTTCCGAGGCCGAGCTTTCGGGTAACGGCACACGGTGTGTCGCTGCATGGCTTGCCCAGAGCGAAGGCCGCGTCGATATCTCGCTTGGCACCCACGCAGGCATTCGGACTTCACGTGTCATCGAGGCGCAGCCTCCGGTCTTTACCATCGAAAGCAGCATGGGGGTGCCACGCGTGATGCCCCGGATCATAGCGTTGCCGGGCATCGGTGATGTCACGGGCGCGATGGTCAACGTCGGCAATCCGCACTTCGTGCTGCTTGTTGGCACGGAAGATTTCAGCGCGTACAGCATGCAGTGGGAGCAGCTTGGCGCAGCGATCAGCACCAATCCTCTTTTTCCTCACGGAACAAATGTCGAGTTCCTGAAGATCCAAGCGCCGGATCAGATCGAATTTCGCATCTACGAGCGCGGCTGCGGACCAACCTCCTCTTCGGGCACCGGCACCTGCGCCTCTGCGACCGCCGCGATGGCCCTCCATGGCGCAGAGCGTACGCTGACGGCGACCGCACCAGGTGGATCGCAGCGCGTCGTCTGGCCGGCATCGAACGAGCCGATGCTACTTACCGGGCCAGCTGAGATTGTTTGCACGGGCGAGGTCTTCCTTTGACGCTTGCCAAGCCAGCGGCTGTGCGTGCCGGCGCTACGCTGGGAATCATCTCGCCTGCAAGTACGCCGCGTCCTGAACTAGTCGAGCGCGGCTTACAGGCCCTTGCTCTGCTCGGCTACAAAACAAGGATCTTTCCCCATGCGCTCGACCGCGGACCGCTCTACTACGCGGGGAGTGCGCGGCATCGAGCAGATGATCTGCATGCGGCCTTTGCTGACCCGGATGTGGACGCGATCCTGTGTACACGTGGCGGTTGGGGCTCGGCGGAGCTGCTTCCGCTGCTCGATCGTGATCTCATCCGAGCAAACACGAAGGCTTTTATCGGCTACAGTGATCAGACTTCACTGCATGTCTGGCTGCGGAATGAAGCCGGTTTGATCACCTTCCACGGGCCTATGTTGGCAGCTGACTTCGCCAAATCAGACGGTGTCGATCGAAGGAGCTGGCATGCCGCGTTTGAAGGGACTTCTCAATGGCAGGCTGGTGAATGTGACGGACTCCGTGTGCTGAAGCCTGGCGTCGCCGAGGGGGAGCTCCATGGCGGCTGTCTCGCGATCTACGTCGAATCGCTCGGCACACCCTATGCAGCGCGGCCGCGAGAGGGCGTGCTCTTCCTCGAGGACATCAACGTAAAGCCCTACCAGTGGGATCGGATGCTGGTGCACCTGAAGCATGCGGGTCTGCTTGAAGGCGTTACCGGCATCGTCTTTGGCAACATGGCGCAGTCCTGTTCGGCTGAAGAACAGCCGGCGATCGAGGCTTCGCTGCTGCACGCGCTCGGCGACTTCGCAGGGCCGGTCGCGATCGGTCTGCGCAGCGGTCACGTTGACCGCGAGAACATCACGTTGCCGCTCGGCGCTCAGGTTCGGCTGGACCTGACGAGCGAGACGAACCCGAGACTATACTTCCTTGAAGCTGCTGTCAGCAGCTAGTCTGGATTGAAGTCCTACGTGAACACTCAGAATCCTAAACACATTCACCTGATCGGCATTTGCGGCACTGCGATGGCTTCGCTTGCCGGCATGCTGAAGGCTGTGGGCCACACCGTTACCGGTTCAGACACTGCGGCATACCCGCCGATGAGCGATCAGTTGCGTAGGCAGAGCATCCCCGTTCTCGAGCCGTACACCGAGGCCAACCTAAGCCCGCGTCCGGACCTTGTGGTGGTTGGCAATGCCATCTCGCGCGGCAACGTTGAGCTTGAGTACATCCTCGATCAACGTATTCCTTTCACGTCGATGGCTGAGGTTCTGCATCAAGAGTTTCTTCTTGGTCGTGAGTCGCTGGTGGTTGCCGGCACGCACGGCAAGACCACCACGACGAGCATGCTGGCCTGGATCTATGAGGTGGCATCTTCGTCGCATGCGGCTTTCGCGCCGTCCTTCCTGATTGGTGGAGTCGCCGAAAACTTCGGCACCAGCTTCATGGTTCGGCCATCGCGGAGGGACAGGCCAAGTCCTTTTCTGCTTGAGGGCGATGAGTATGACACGGCCTTCTTCGACAAGGGGCCAAAGTTCCTGCACTACTTTCCCGATGCCGCGATCCTTACGCACGTCGAGTTTGACCATGCAGATATTTACGACAATCTGCGCGCAGTGAAGACTGCCTTCAAGCGCTTCGTCAACCTGATCCCGCGGCGTGGCCGTCTGGTCGCCTTCGATGGTTCAGAAAATGTAACAGAGTGTGTTGCAAACGCGTTTTGCCCGGTGGAACGTTACGGCCGGCGCGACGGTTCACCATGGCAGGTAAAGGATCTGGAGCACCATGGGCACGGGACACGGTGGACCCTCTTCAGAAAAGGTGAGTTCTTCGCAAACCTGCACCTGCCGATGCCCGGCGAACACAACGCCATGAACGCCACAGCGGCTGCTGCATTAGCCGCCGGACAGGGGGTGCCGGCAGACGCTATCGTAGAGGCGCTCGCCACCTTCAAGAGTGTAAAGCGCCGACTTGAAGTACGTGCGGAGGTGAATGGCATCACCATTGTCGAAGACTTCGCGCACCATCCGACAGCGATCCGCGAGACCCTGAAGGCATTACGCCTGGCGTACCCCGGGCGGCGTCTGTTTGCCGTTCTGGAACCGCGCTCGAATACCCTGCGCCGCAACATCTTTGAAACGGAGCTCGTCGAAAGTCTGGCGCTCGCCGACCATGTCATTCTGGCCGAGGTGTTCCAGTCGGAGGCGATCCCGGCTGCTGAGCGTCTGCATCCCGAGACCGTCATCGAGCGGCTACGAGAGCGCAGGATTCCGGCTGCCCTCGAGGCAGACGCCGCAGCGATCACGGGTTCATTAGCGAGGACGCTTGAGGCGGGCGACGTGGTCGGCATCATGTCGAACGGGGGCTTTGGCGGTATCTACACGCTGCTGCCTGCCGCGCTCGAAAGCCGCGGCTAACGCGTTAGTCTAGAAGATGTGTTTGCCACCTTCAAGCTGCTCTTCGTCTACACTCTGTTCGGCCCCATTGCCGGCATCATCGGCATTCCATACACGCTGGTCGTCGGTGATATCAGCCGCCTGTTCTGCGTCGCAATGTGGATCGTAAAGGCGGGTACACGCGCGGCCGGCATACAGGTGGAGACGAGTGGCCTGGACCACATTCCCAAAGGCCGGAGCTGTATCTACATGTGCAATCATGTCTCAAATCTTGACCCGCCGGTGATCATGCCGGAACTACCCAGCCGCTTCTCCATCCTGCTGAAGCGCGAGCTGATGAACATTCCGATCCTCGGTACTGCCATGCGCATGGCAAAGTTTGTACCGGTTGAGCGCGGTTCGCGCAGGGATGCGGCGCAGGCCGCGGTGCTCGCAGCTACGAGTGCTCTAAACGATGGGTTGAGTATCGTTGTCTTTCCAGAAGGCACCCGCTCGCCCGACGGCAGGCTGTCGAACTTCAAGAAAGGGCCGTTCTTCCTGGCACAGCAAACCGGCGCGCCGATCGTCCCGATCGCCCTGTCTGGAACGGAGAGGATGATGCCCAAGGGGACGCCGTGGATCAAGCCGGGTGTGGCGAAGGTGCAGGTACTGGCTCCGATTGACCCATCCCACTATGCGACGCGGGAGGAGCTGATGAGGGCTGTTCATCGAGCCATTGCTGCGGCACTGCCGCAGGAGATGAAGCCCGCTTCCTGAACATGCCTGGAGCTTACTTGTTGTCTTTGACAATTGCATTGAAGCCGTCGGCGAGCAGACGCTGACGCATAGCATCAGCCTCCTTGTGCGTGGCAAAGGGTCCGACCTGTACGTGCAGTAGTTTGTCCTGCGGCTCGCTGCGGATCGAGACGGCATAGCCACGTCGCTTGAGCGTAGTGATCAGCAGGTCGGCGTCTTCCTGGTGGGATACGGCGGCCACCTGGACCAGCGCGCTGCCCCCAGGTACGACGGCAGGCATGGGCGGAGCCAGGGGCGTCGGTGGTTTAGCCGCCGCCGGCACAACTGGCAGGGGATCACCTACGACATGATTGTCTTGCGGCAAAGTCTTCGCAGTGACACGGACGGGTGGAGGATTGTCTTCCGAAGTGGTGCCCTTTGCAACGGCTGACAATTTGTCTGACGCGTTGCCGGGTGAGGGCTTGAAGCCGGAGAACGCGCTTGTGCTCTCGGGCTGGGCGGGCGCAGCGGCAGCAACGGTAGCAACGGACTTGCGTCCCAGCGAATAGCCGAAGCCGAAGAAGACGGCGCACAGCACGGCCAACGCGAAGAAGATGCCGAGGATCATGGTCGTTCCGAGCGAGATCTCGCGATCTCTCGGTCCGCTCACATCCTCCAGACGATCGTCGCCGTCGAGCATTTTGTTCCTGCCCCTCTGTGCTGCTTGAAAGATCTTCTAGAAGTGAATATAGAACCCGACCGAGGGCTCAGAGGTAAAAGTCCGCTGATGATTTCTCAGGTAGTTCGTCTCAAAATCCGGCGCAAGATAAAACGCCTGCCGGAAGGAGGCCCGCAGCCCGAAGTGTGGGCTGAAGACCTGGTCCTCAAATCCGACGTTGTAGTAATACGTGGCGCGCGCCTGGGGCTGAAAGCCCTGACCGCCACCCTTGGTGGGACGGAAAGCCGTGGTGCCCGCGCCGCCCGACACGAAGGTTCCGATGCCGAAGACCCTGGGCGTATGGGCCACGTAGCCCAGCGTGTATTCGGACGCATTGACCTGGACGCCCAGCGGATAGGCGGCGCCTGTCAGGATGGTGGTACCGGTGAAGGTCTGGGTGTTGCGGGCGTAGCTGTAGTTGAATTCGAACCCGAGCAGCGGCTTGACCGTGTAGCGAACCTGTACGAGCGCACCAAGTGTGTTGCCCGGGCTATCGGTGACGACGTTCCCCAGAAGATCGTCCGGCCCGGAGCTGTTCCTGGTGAAGTACCCCATGCCACTCACACCGATGTCGAGCCGGTCCAACTGCTTGTCAAGACCAGAAAGAGGAGCCTGTGCAGAAGCTACCGCGGCGAGACCCACGATCGATAGAACGGCGGCCCATGTGCGAAGGCGGCGAAGTGCAATGATCATCCGGAACGAACTCCCTTACCTTGTCGTGCGTAGTAGCTTCAGTCTACCTTGTCCTGCGTGTGGGCGCTCCGTTCAGGCACTTGCCTGGCGGGTAAGAAGGCGCTTGTTCCTGCGCGCACGAAGAGCTATTCGGCCAAGCCATTCGGTCGTAAGGCCAAGCACCAGGCTGACGAAGAAGGCAACTGGAAGATGGACGCGTGAGGATGCTGAAGGTTGGACCAACGACCGCAATCCCCAGGTAAGAAGCAGGATGCCGAACGCTGTTGCGACACGCCATGTACGCCATAGGACTTCCGTGAGCATCAACGTCATACCGCCGGCGATCGAGACGAAAGCGTAGGGGCGCAGCGGGAAGGAGGCGAGTTCATGCAGCGCAAGCAGGCTAAGCAGCCCGCCCGCGCATCCGGGCAGGATCCATCCCGGGCGGTTGCATTCCACGTACACCAGCAGGATACCTGCGAGCAGCATCAACAGGCAGAGATCAGGATGGGCGGCTACTTCACTCATTGAAGCTTCTGGCCACGCTGCTCGATGGTTTGTCTAAGCGCAGCAGCAGCTGCATTGTTTGGCTCAAGCTTCTGCGCCTGCTGGATCTCTGCTGCGGCGGTCGCCAGGTCGTTCTTCTGCAGATCGATTCGCGCCAGCACCAGGTAAGCATCCACTCCGGGGCGGAGCCTGACGGCGGCGTCGGCCTCGTTGCGCGCTTCGGCCAGGCTGCCGCTGCGTTCGCGCACCTGGGCAAGCCCCGTGTGGGCCGCGGCGGACTTTGGATCGGCGGCTACGGCTGCCGAAAACTGCTGCTCGGCCTGGGGTAGCAGGCCCTGGTTCAGGGCATCGTGGCCAAGCTGTACGTACTCGTTTGCCTGCTGCGCGGGCGGCAAGGTTGCGATCTGGATGGCGCGTACCTGGTTCATCTGGAACATGGCCTGGCGGTAGCTTGCTTCGGAGTAGCTCCGTTTGAGTCGCGCGGCGGGTTCAAAGCCGTTCGCTGCCTTGGGAGCGATAGCGCGTCCAGCCGAGATCAGGGTCCGCATCTGCGCAGCTTCATTATCCTTTGGCTGCAGCTTGATGGCCTGGTCGATGTCACGCCCGGCGCCAGCGAAGTCGCCGCGCTTGTACTCGTCGATGGCCAGGTTGTAGTGAAAGTCCGCATCGTTGGGATCGCTCTTGATGGCCTGTTGAAACTGCGCAGAGCCATCCTTGCCCTGACGTTCGAGTGCGACACCATGATCGTTCAGCACCTCCGGCAGCGGCAGGCGCGAGGCCACAAAGGCAAAGGCTTTCTCAGCGTCCGCATACTTGGCCGCGTTGAAGCGTGCGAGGCCCAGGTAGAAGTTTGCCTCGAGCGCCAGCCGATCCTCGGTAGGGACCTTGGCGAGGGTAGCGGCGGCCTTGTCGTACTCGCGGTTGGCGTAGAGCTGTTTGCCGAGGGCGAGCTGGGCGACGGCATAACTCGGAGAGTCGGCAACCGCGGTCTCTAGCCGCTTGATCCGCTCGGCGGCGGTCGGCGAGTCGGTGCCGCGGATGTAGTTTTCAAAGGCGCTGAGGCGGATGCCTGAAGATGCGGCAAGGAAAGTCTGCTCGGCGACCTGGAAGTGCGGCTCGATCTGGCGTGCGATGTTCCAGGCCACCGCATTTTCCACGTCGAAGAGCCGGCCCAGCTCTGCGGAGTCTGCGATCGGCGCTGAAAGCCGCAGGCGATTGACCTCGAGCACCTGGGCCTGGACCGAGATGCGGTTGTTCGCAAGACTGTAGCTGCCTACGATCACGTAGTCCGCATCGAGGGTCTGGGCGAGCCGGATGGTGGTAGCGCGCGTGGGCCTGAAGTCGGCGGGTAGACCAAGGTGGTCGAGCGCGTAAAGACGATCGTCATGCGAAAGCGCGAAGAAACCGGCGGAGCTGAGGCGCTGATTGAGCGTGTCGGGGAAGGAGTCGCCGATCCAGTTGAGCGCGGGGTTGCCGGAACGGTTATCGAAGGGCAGGACCAGCACAACGCGTCCGCCACCGACCTTTTCGTGAGCGCTGAGAGTAGGCTGACCCGGGCCCTGCGCTGGTGCCGGTGTCAGAGATGCGGCGAGCATTGATGCGGCAAGCGTTGATGCGGCAAGGAGAAGGGCAGGCTTCAGCACCTGTCCATTGTATCTACTGGGGAGTTTTGCCTGTGACGGCTGTCCGGGCCGCGATGCCAGCAGGTTGAGCCAGGCGGGCTTCGTTCGAGCGTGGAAACCTGAGGATCGCGGCCCACTCTCCATGTGACTCCGCGTGCCACACGACTACGCCGTGCAGAATGTCCGCAATCTCCTGCGGATGCAGGTCGCGGTGAAAGTCAAAGTATCGAGTGTCGTTCGCTTCTGTATGGCGCGATAGCGAAAAGGCGTTGGCCGGCGGCGTCCATTTGGTCGAGAAGACGAGTGCGGTGTCGTAGGCGCCGGGATCGGCGGCAGCCTTCCTGACCTGCTCCAGGCTGAAGTTATCAATTGCTACCTCTTTGACGGGGCGCCGGACGTAGCCAAGATCGGGATGCTCAAGCTCGGTCGTTGCAGGCCATGCGGTGAGCACGGTGGCGTCGGGGAACTGGGTGGCAACAAGGTGGATGGCGCGCTGGTGCAGCGTGACGAAATCCCGGTAGGTAAGGTTGTCCTCGGGTGCGAAGCTGTACGGAGGGTTGATCGTGAGGGCAAGGGCGAAGCCGGCCGCCGTCAGTCCAGCGAGCGCAGGCCAATGCCGGAAGCGCTCACGCCACAGCGCCACACATACGATCAGGATCAACGGGTACATGGGCAGAAGGTAACGGGTGAGCAGCGCGCCGCCAAGGATCGAAAAGGCCAGCGCGTTGGCGGCAAGCAGCACACCGATTGCCGCGAGTGGCAGCGCGTGCAGCTTGAGGCGTGGCGCCATAGGCAGCACTGCGAGCGCGCAGACCACGGGCACGAAAATATTCATGTGGAAGAACAGGTGAGTGAACCGGTGCCAGAGTGACAGCAGGATGCGCTGCGGCGTAAGGTTCGCCGTGGCGTTGTAGCGCAGGAACTCCGGGTTTCCGAAGGTAAAGCCCGTAGCGTGGTGATGGTAGACATACCAGAGGGCGAGCGGCAGGGCAGGGAAGAGGAGCGCGGTGATGAGCTTCTTCCGGGCGGCTGTCTGCGGTGCGTTGAAGAGGCTGGCCACCTCCCAGCAGGCGAGCGCCAAGGGCGTCACGATCGCCGTCTCCTTCGCCAGCACGGAGAGTGAAAACAGCAGGGCGAGCAGAACTGGTCGGGTGCGGTCGAAGTAAAACGAGAGTGCCCAAAGGGTGAACGCGGCGGCGAAGATGTCGGCGTGCGCCAGGGTTGATTGCGCGAACCAGACCGGGTAGAGGGCGGTCAGGCAGGTCGCCATGACGGCCACAGCGTTGCCTGCGAGCACGCGCGCCAGGCGAAACACGCCCAGCAGCGCGCCCGCAGCGATCATCGCGACAAACGTGCGTGTACCCGAGATCGTGAGTCCAGCAATATGCCACCACAGAGCCAGAAGGATCGACGGCAGGGGAGGGTGCGCGTTGGTGAGCGTGCTGTGCGGGATCAGGCTACCCGTGCGCAAAAAATCCAGCGCGGCCGGGATGTAGTATCCCGCCTCATCCCAGAAGTAAGGAAGACGCAGCAGCGACCAGTGCGAGAGGTAAATGCCGCTGAAGAAAAGAGGGTAGAGGATCCAGAGGGGAAGCGGCCGGTCCGGAGGTGCGGCGAGCGAAGAGAAGCGTTGGCGCAACGAAGTCTCCGGACCGGGTGGGCCTGCTGACTAGTTCACCGGGCTGCCGCCCGCTGCCGGGATAGGCTCGAGCGTCAGTTGACCGAACGTCTGTTCGTACTGTGCGAGATTTGCACCGAGAACGTTCCAGAGCGCCTTCGCCTGCTGCGGGCTCAGGTAGATACCCTGAAAGTTGTTGAGATCCACGTCGGTTGCCGTGGTCTGTTGCATGGTTCCGAAGATGAGCTGGAAGTCCCAGACCGACATGCGCACCTGTACGCTGTTTGCGTAGGATTCGCGATAGTCCGCGGTTGGCTTGAGGTGAAGTTCAGTCTGACCGGTGATGTCGGTCTGGCCGGGAGTAGGTGACTTGATCTGGCTCATACACTCATTTCAGAAGATAGATTTTGGTGCGAAAGGGGGGACTTGAACCCCCATGGATTGCTCCGCCAGATCCTAAGTCTGGTGCGTCTGCCAATTTCGCCACTTTCGCAAGCCTGCAAGCTGGGAGCGGCAGCAACATCATGTGGACGCTCAACTCACCAGCTCCGGTTCTAAGTTTACCCCAGGCAACGGCGATCACTTCAGCGTGATGCGGAAGAGATTCCGGTGAACCGACGTATTGACAAAGGCATACTGCTCCAGGTTTTCGCCCGGATAGATGTCCCCCCGGGCAAGCTGCCGCGATGCTGGCGAAATGCTCTTGTCTGCAATGGACTCAAGACCTTCAGGAAGAGCGGGAGGCAGTTCCTCCTGAGGCCCTATTGGGATCGCAGTTCCTGTGCCGCTCCCCGATGGGACGCTTCCGGGAAGCACCAGGAATTTGCCGTTCGCAGACCAGGTCGCATCGCAGAACGTATTGCAGAGCAGTCTTGGCGCCGATTGGTCAAAAGGTATCGCTACCAGAACCGGGTGGACACTGAGCACAGACTTCGACACGATCGCCATCGCCCAGCGTCGTCCGGGAGACATGCCCTGAAACTCAGCAATCTCCTGCGCGGTGACCCTGGTCCGAGATGACCCATCGGGCAGCGCCTGCTCCAGATAGTTCGCCTTTCCTTCGGCAAATTGAAAGACGATCCGCCCACCCGGTCCAAAATGGGGATAGCTCCCGCCCTCTATGGCTAGCCGTGCCGGAGGATGGGTCTGGTCCGTCGGGCCCATCCAGAAGTCTGTTGAGCCGCTGCCATTCGACGTCGAGAAGACTGCTTCCCTGCCGTCAGGGCTCACGTCGTAATCGAGCATCGCGACCCATGGGAAGACAACCTCGGCCTTGCCGGTCGCGAGCCGGGTTCGCCAAAGCTCTGCCCCTCTCTGTCCTTCCTTGCGGCGCACCAGGTAGTAGAGGACCTCTCCTTTCTCCCGGAAGCAGGGTGGGGAAGAGCCTGCAAGTACCTCGCCCTCATCGGAGAGTGCTCGCTCTCCGGCTTTATCGTGGATCCAAAGCGTGCTCTGCCTGGATCCGATGGAGGTGATCAGCGAATCTCCGTTCCGCTCGACTGCGAGGCCATCCTCCTCCGTGGCGCCGGAGGTGACCTGCTCCGGGGCGCCTGCCGGGAATCGCTGCCGCCAAAGATGGCTCTGGCCGCCGGCGCCCGCGGTGAGGTAAATCCATGTTCCATCCGGAGACCAGGCCGCAGCGGTGCAGGGCGCATCCGGGCCGATGATCCTGTTTTCGTCAGGATTGCTAAAGGAGACGAGCCGGCAGGGCGCCCAGTTGCCGCGGCCGTCCATCTCGACCACGAGCAGCCATCGATGGTCGGGAGAGGCATGGGAGTAATGGGCCATGCCGCGCTGGTGGGCGGGAAAGTAAATGTCGCGCTTGGCGTGCCCATCGGTCGTGGAAGTCACCACGCCGAGGTGGACGCCCGATCGCGACTCCGAGTAAAGAAGGTGGCCGGGGTCAAGCCAGGTGAGGCCGGCCGCATTGTTGAGCAGCAGGCGGGGGGCGCCGCCCGATTGCGGAACCACGTAGGTTGCCAGGTCGTCCTTGCCAAAGACGGTGTATGCAACCTCTGAGCCTTCGGGCGAAAACTCGAGACCGTACTTGCCGCGTGGGTCGCTCGATAGCAGCCGGATCTCACCGCCGGGGAGTGTCTTCGCGTAAACCGGACCGGCGGAGGCGAAGCTTTCGGACCCACGGACGAAGGCGAGCGTGCGGCCGTCTGGCGACAGAGCGGGAGCAACGGCAGAGTCCGTGACGTCGGTCAACTGTTCATACCGCAGCTCTGGCTTCGCTGAAGATGGTCGCGGAGTGCGGGCGTGAGACCACACCAGGAAGAGGCAGAGGAGCGTTCCGCCAACCGACAAAAGAATAGCTGGACGTACGAGCCTTGCCGCCTCCGGTACGGGCGGGACGGGGAGGTCGTCAGCCGGGACAGCAACCCCCGCAAGCAGGTTGGTTCCAACGATCGAAACTGGCTGCAGGAAGCGGTAGCCCACCTTCGGAACAGTCTGGATGAAGCGGGGATTGGTTGGGTCGTCACGGAGGGCGGCGCGGATCTTCCGGATCGCGGTGTTGATGCCGTGCTCAGTATCGACGAAGACTTCCTTGTCCCAGAGTTTGTCCGCGATCTCCGAGCGGGAAGTGACATTCCCCTGGTTGGTGGCGAGCAGAAGGAGCAGTTCGACAGGTTTGCGCTCCAGCCGGACGTACTCTCCGTCGAGCCGTAGCTCAAGCGAAGCGGCGTCAAGCTGGTAGTTACCGAACTGATAGATCGTTCCCGTCACGCGATTCCTCGCCGGCCCGCCCGTGGAACGGGTCTCCACTATAGAACCCGCGTGTTTATTCCTGAAGACTTATTCCTTCACCAAACCTTCACCTCACACTTCACCCGGCCTTCATTGCACAGGGCGTCGCAGCAGGCGTTAGCTCAGGTTGCCGGCGAGCCGGCTAATACAGGAGGAACGGGATGAAGAGGAACTTGAGGAATTTGTTGTCAGCGTTGGGCGCACTGGCGATCGCGACTATGCTGTCCCAGGCAGCAGGGGCGCAGTGCGGGCTACCTAAAACGCATATCAAGCCGACCAGCTTCAACGGCAGCTTCGGGAATGCGCGCCTCCAGCTTGCCGGGTATGAAAAGGATGCGGATGATCGGGAGCATGGCCCCTCAATCGTGGGAATGTGGCATACCACGTTCACAGCCAACACCACGAACGGTGCGCCGATTCCGGAGACGCAAATCGACAACTCGCTTGTGGTCTGGCATAGCGATCACACCGAGATCATGAACTCCGGCCGTCCGCCGCAGGATGGCGACTTCTGCCTGGGGGTATGGGAGCAGACCGGGCGAAGTGATTACAAGCTGAATCACTTCGCCTGGATGGGGAACAGCTACTCACCTGGGACGGCGGAGGGTGTCGTCGGGCCGCCCGTCGGTCCAGCGCACTACACGGAGAACGTCGCTCTCAGCCCGGACGGAAAACACTACGTGGGCACGTTCACGCTAAAGGCTTATGACGTATCAGGCAATCTGCTGGTGTCGTTTTCTGGAGTGGTGAAGGGAACACGGATCACTATCAATACCTCGGTTGCTGACCTGATGTAGGCGAAGCCGAGCCAACCTCATCGCGCCGGGCCGCCGGGAGTGTTGCCCGGCGGCTCAGCGCAATGGGAGCGATGGCGGCTTTCCGACCCACTGCCGACTCT
>CAXTUS010000006.1:37642-45374 GCA_964247475.1 uncultured Acidobacteriaceae bacterium
ATGGGAGGCGACGTGCTGCCTGGCTTGTCTGGTGATGAGCGCCAGCTCTCTCGACGGGAGATGGCCTCTTCTGCTTTCGGCATCCTCCAGGCCCGGGCGTGATTGTTATCAATCGGGGCAGGCTGCTCCCGGCTGCTGAGCCAAGAAATGGAGGCCGCGAGGGAATCGGCAGAGAAGAGCTATCCGGGGGGACCTTCACGGGGTCCTTCAAAGTCTCAATACCTTGGCTCAGCAGGGCGAAGCTCTAACCAGCGAGCGCGGTCAAGGCAACAGTCGGTGACCAAGCTTCGGGTGTGCGTTGAAACATGATTCGACGCGCCGCGCCGTCTGCAAGGTGGCGGCCCAGCCGGCCAGAGCACCCGCGTCAAAGCCAGCCCCTGCTTCCAGGCTTGCGAGCTGCACGGCGAAGTTACCTAGCGTGGAGCTCTCCGGCTCGGTGCCCTGGATGCGCAGCCCGGTGGCCTCTTCCGTAAGCCGGTTGAGCAGCGCGTTGCGGCTGCCACCACCCACGATATACAAACGCCTGAAGGTCCGGCCGGTCAACGTTTGAGCACTCTTCAGAACCTCGGCATAGCGCGACGCCAGGCTGTGAAAGATGAGCGATGCGATGGCCGGCGCGTTCGTCGGTGAAGGGTCGAGTTCAAGAAGCCCGCGACCTCGCAGCTGGCGATTGATCCGGGCCGGCATATCGCCTGGCAGCAGCAGGTCAGGGTCATCTACATCGAGCAAATGATCGGGAGCAGCAACCGATGAAGCCTGGTCCACCAGCTCCGGCAGGCTGATCTGAAATCCCGGCACAGACCAGGCCTCGATCGATTGGCGGAGCAGCCAAAGTCCATTGACGTTCTTGTGGAAGAGTGTCTTGCCCGCAGCCCCGGCGAGGTTGGTGAAGTTCGCATCAGCAGCCTCCGGGCTTGTGACGGGGCTATCGAGCAGCGTTCCCACCAGCGACCAGGTCCCAGAACTGATGTAAGCCCAGTCACCGCCAGCATCTGGGATCGCGGCGATCGCCGATGCCGTGTCGTGACATGCGGGTGCGATCAGGCGTGTGTTGCTGAACGCTCCAAGCCTGGCAAGCGGACCTTTGAGGCGGCCCACGTCCGTACCCGCGCTGACGAGGTCAGCGGCATGGCTTCGTTCAAGGTCGAGGGCTGTGAAGATCTCATCACACCATTCCCCCATCACACTGAGCAACTGACTGTGCGAGGCGTTCGTTCGCTCCGCCACCGGAGCGGCACCCAGTCGATGAAGGACGTACTCCGGCAGGTTCAACCAGCGTGCGCTTTCACCACGCGCCTCGGCGTGCAATTGATAAGCCGTGTTGATGCGGCTTAACTGGACGCCTGTCAGTTCTCGCATGCGTATGTGCGAGAGCCTCGCGTGAGCCGTCTCCATAGCATCAAGGGTACGTTCGTCGCGATAACAGAAGGGCTCAGCGAGCGCTCGTCCGTGGCTATCCAGGCGCACATAGTCAACCGCCCATCCATCCACCGCAATCGAGCGGACACCTTCTGTTACACACTCCGCGCATCTGCGCAGCCCGACCTCAAGCTCGGTCAGGATATGCGACATATTCCAATGCAATTCGCCGCCGGTCGCAATTGCATCGTTCGCGAAGCGGTGGATCAGCCGTATCTCCGGACCATCCTGCAGCCAGCGCAGCAGCGAAACCCGGCAACTCTCAGCGCCAAGATCGATCGCAATCAATGCGCGTCGATCCGTGGGGGCAAGCGGCCGGAGTTCCGCTGCCAGTCTCATCGCAGGTAGGCTTCCGTCAGCCCTCCATCAACGGGAACCAGGTGGCCCGTCGTGACGGGAGCCTTTGGACCGCCGATAAAGAGGATTGCCTCAGCGCAGTCTCTGGGGTCGATCGGAACGTGCGTGAGCGTGCGCCGTGCGTAGAAGCCTGCCAGCAGGTTGCGCAAGCCGTCATCGGTGTCCGAATCATCGAAGGGTATCGAGTACTTGGAGAGCGACGATTTGACCCGGTCTCGCGGAAACATCGTTGATCCCTTGACCACCGTCGCGGGGCTGATGCCATTGACGCGCAGAAGAGGAGAGTAGGTGATCGCAAGCTCACGCACCAGGTGGCTCAATGCCGCCTTGCTCACGTCATACGCCTCGCTGCCTCGCTTCGCTACCACCGCGTTCGCGGAGCTCGTCAGGACAATACTGCCGGGCAGATCCTGTGCCTTGAAGATCTTTGCTGCCTCGTCCGTCAGCAGGTAGTTTGAAGTCACGTTCACCTCGAGGGTGAGGGCCCAAAGCGCGTCATGGATGATTCCATCCGGAGATGATGGAAACATGGCTGCCGTATTGATGAGCAGGTCTACACCGCCGAAGGCCCTAACCGTTGCGTCAAGCGCGTCACGGATAGCTTCACGTTTTCTGATATCAATTTTGGTCGCCACGGCGATCTCTTTGCCGCCGATTGCCTGCGCCTCTTCTGTCACCTTCTGTGCCGCTTCGAAGGAAAGGTCCGCCACGACAACGTGAGCGCCGCGCTCGGCAGCCAGCAGCGCCACTTCGCGTCCGATGCCGCTGGCTCCACCTACCACCAGTACGATCCTCCGGCTCAGTTCTTTCTCCGCCGGCTGGCGTCGGATCTTCGCCTCTTCGAGCGCCCAGTATTCAATGCGAAAGGCTTCGCTCGGGGGTATGGCAACGTAGTTCTGATGCACGCTGAAGGCGGAGGTCGGCGCAGCATCGCCGGCTTGTGGCAGCACCGGAGGACACTTGTCTTCGTCCATGCCCCCCGCGCCTTCCATCACGTGTATCGCGTTGGTGTAGAACTCGCTTGTCAGTCTCGACTCGGTCTTATTCTTGCCAAAGCTGAACATGCCGAGTCCCGGCACCAAGACCACCGTGGGGCTTGCATCGCGCATCGCGGGAGAGTCGGGTAAGGCATGCTTGCTGTAGTATTCGGCGTACTCCACGCGATAGGTGGTGAGCGCTTCATCGATTGCAGGCTCAAGATCTTTGCTATCGGTTGCCGGATCCCATGGTACGAACAGAGGCCTGATCTTGGTGCGGATGAAATGGTCCGGGCAGCTTGTGCCAAGATGCGCGAGTTGCTGGGCGGAGTGCGAGTTCACAAAAGAGAGAACATCGGGCGTATCTACGAAGCTGCCAATCACGCGCTGTTTTGCAGAAACCCTGCCTCGCAGAAACGGCATGATCTTGAGAGCGATCGCCTCTCGATCCTCATGAGACCGGTGCTTCGCGCCACCGAAGCTGACGCCTTTTCTGCTTCCATGCTCCAGCACGAATTGTCCAAGCTGATCAATGATCGTGATGGTATTCAGGTAGCTTTCACGCTGCGTCTGGCCCCACGTAAATAGACCGTGTCCACCAAGGACAACGCCATCGCATCCGGGTACCGCGGCTACAGCCTTCTCGAGCATCAGGGCAAGTTCAAAGCCGGGACGTTGCCAGGGCAGCCAGACGATCCTGTGATTGTATCTCCGGTTGAATTCCTCCATCTTCTCGCGGCCGTTCGCGGATGCGGCAAGTGCAATACCCCAGTCGGGATGCAGGTGATCCACATGCGGAAAAGGGAGGAAGCCATGCAGCGGCGTGTCGATCGAGGCGGCCACCGGGTTGTTGCCGAAGGTGCAGAGCGGGTACATGGCGACGACCTCGTCTTCGCGTTCGACGCCCTTGTAGCTCTTTGTGAGCGCGAGCACTTTGTCCAGGTACAAGCTCGCAAAACCAGACTGCTTGATGCTGCCCAGGTCGCCGCCGGAGCCCTTCACCCAAAGAACGGTCTTCTGCTCGCCATCGAGGGGATCAATCTCCTCGAGCTTCGAACTGGTATTGCCTCCGCCGAAGTTGGTGATGCGGAGGTCTGAGCCGAGCAGGTTCGATCGGTAGCGCAGCAGCTCTCGGGGATCAAGCTTGGAGGCAATCGTCTCATCCCAGCGATCCTCAAGGTAGTGAAGCTCAGGGGTGCTCATAAGTTCCTTTCATCAGGCACTCTCAGGCTGAATTCAGGCTGAATTCAGCCTGGATTCAGCCGGAGAAATGCCGGGATGATGATGACACACGGGGAACCAATAGAGCAATTATTTCCGTACTGGAACATGTCCGCCTGCTGCGCCCGGTTCTCTCCTGGGCCTACCCGGACGCACCACGTGGTCGAGTGGGATTACCTTGTGCTCAACATAGTTGTAGGGAGATACTTTTTCACCACGCAGCAGCGCGAGGGCAAGCTCAATCAGACGCGGCCCGTACTGCTCCACCTCGTGCGAGACCGAACCGATCGCGGGCGTGCCCGCGCGCTGCATCTCGGCCTCCATGCGATCGAGGAAGTCTTGTCCGACCACTGCCGCATGGCGCTCGCGGCCAAGCTCACGCAAGGCCGCGATGGCACCGAGCGCGCTTGTGTCATTGGCGGCCGCAATCAGGATGTGCGTGTCCCTGGGATGCCGCTCCAGAAAGGCTTGCACTACCTTGTAGCTCTTGCTCTCGATCCCACGGCCGTCGATCCGGACGAAGCATTCAACAGGAACCTCGGGCAGCCGCGTCCGCACCGCCTCGAATGCGCCTGTTACACGGCTTTGGACCAGCGCCCCTGCCTCTTCAAGGTCGAGCCCCAGCATCCAGTCGACTTTGCCTTTCCAGCGGCTGATCGCGAAGTCCGCGAGCAGTGTGCCTGCTTCGTAGCCCACGCGGTAGTTGTCCACGCCGAAGTAGGTGGAGTGAGGATGCGGGATATCCACGGCGATCAAAGGTATATCCGCGGCAGCGATCTTGTCGGCGATAATTGGTGCGACCTGCTGTTCCACTTGGAACTCGATTACCACGTCTACCCGGTCGCGCACAAAGCGCTCGGCGTTCTGCACCGCTGTTGCAGCGTCGTAGCAGTTGTCGAGCACCATCAGGTCGACACCCATCGCTGCGGCCGCGGCGGTAAGGCTGGCGGTCACGGCTTCTGAGAATGGCATCTCTGCGCTTTGTCCGCCGAAGCCAAAGCGCAGCTTTTTCGGGCGCGCAATGTACTCATACTGCCGGTCGGCCGTCTGTCCCACATACCCGCGGTGCACCAGCGTCTTCAGAATGCGGTACACCGTGGTCTTCGAAACACCTGCGCGCTTGTGAATCGCCTCGAGCACCATGGGCTGGTTCTCCGCCTGCAGCAGCTCAAGGACGTCGAGCGCCTTGGTAAGAACCGGAATGAGGTAGAGGCGCTTCGCCTTTGCCTTTCTCGGACCAGCGCCGGCCGCTGCCGACTTCATGCGTAGGAGCTCACGCCGGCAGCATTGCTGGTCCGGCGCTGTTCTGTGATCCGTTCGACATAGCCGCTTTTTCTGAGTTCGTCAAGCGGGGCCCTCGTCAGGCCGCGGGCCTCACGCCAGTCAGCAACATGGGGCCTCACATCCTGCCAGAAGGCGCCGCGAAACGCCTCCTCCGCCTCAACCAGTTTGCACGCATCCTGCAGCTCCGCAAGCTGATCCTGGTCGATCAAGGATGCCTTCGCGTAGAGCTCCTGTGCGGTCATGACGGTCTGTACCATAGCCTCGATCTTGCCCTTCAGATTGTGGCTCTGGTCGATCATGAACGCCGGGTTCGAAGCGCTGCCGGTCAGGTGCTGCTGATAGAGCAGCTCATGAAAGATACGAAAGATCTGGTAGGGATCGATCGATCCCAAAGTCAGGTCATCGTCTGCGTATTTGCGATCGTTGAAGTGGAACCCGCCGAGCGCATTGACCTCAAGCAGCCAGGCGACGATCTGTTCGATGTTTGTGCCGAGATAGTGATGGCCGGTATCGACCAGGACCTTCGCCTGCGGCCCTGCGCCCCGTGCGAGCTCAAGCGCCATGCCCCAGTCGCCGATGTCCGTGTGGTAGAACGCCGGCTCAAACGGCTTGTACTCCACCAGCAGCGTCTGGCCAGGCGCCAGGGCATCATGGGTCATCTTCAGCGCCTGCTGCAGCCAGCCCATGCGCCGGCGCATGCTTTGCGTTCCCGGATAGTTCGAACCATCAGAGACCCAGGCCGAAATCTCCGCCGCACCGAGCGCCCGGCCTATCGCAACCGACTCCATCATGTGTTCCGTCGCTTTCGCACGCACCTCGGCGCTGGGATTACAGAGCGAACCAAACTTGTACTCCGCCTCCTGAAAGAGATTTGGATTGATCGAACCCGCGCGGATGCCCGTCTGCTTCTCCAGCGCCTGGATGCGCGGCACGTCCGCGACGCCGTTGGGCAGGTCCCAGAGCACATGCAGAGCGAGCGTCGGCGTGACTCCGGTCAGCCGGTTTACCTCAGCGGCATCGGCAAACTTTTCCCCTATCGTCGTGGCGGCGGATGCCTGGATGAACTTGCCGAAGCGCGTGCCCGTGTTGGCAAACCCCCACGAAGGAATCTCGATCGTGAAGGAGTCGAGTGCCGCAAAGATGCGGCTTCTGGTCTGTTCATCCGTCATGCGGTTCACCCACTCCCATTAGAGATTGCTCCTTAGTGAATCATGGATTCACTCTCTCGCACAATTCAATAGAAAATCAGTTTCACAATCGAGCGATAGCTCCTATACGATGGGCAGCGCTCGCACTTTCGCTTACCAGCTCGCACGAGGTCCTCTCAACGATGGGTCCCAATCCGTTTCTTGGTGTCGTCTTCCATTGGCTTGGAGGCCTTGCATCGGCAAGTAACTTCATTCCCTTTCGCGGCATCAAGCGCTGGTCGTGGGAGATCTACTGGATCATCCAGGGCATCGCCGCATGGCTTGTCGCACCCCTCGCCATCGCGCTCCTGCTGGTGCCGAACCTCTTCGCTGTCCTGCATGCCGCACCATCGTCGGCACTCGGCTATGCGGTGTTCTGGGGATGCCTCTGGGGAGTCGGCGGCATCACCTTCGGCCTCGCCATCCGCTATCTCGGCCTTGGCCTTGGCTACGCGATAGCGCTTGGATTCTCAACAGCCTTCGGTACCCTCATCCCGCCGCTTTCGCATCACCAGATGGGCGCCATCCTGCGCGAGCCGTCGGGCAGGGTCATCCTGCTCGGCGTCCTGATGTGCCTCGTAGCGATCGCAGTCAGCGGCGCCGCCGGCTACTCGAAAGAGTCTGAGGTGACCGAGGAGCAGAAAGCCGATGTCGGCGAGCGGGACTTCTCGTTTGCGCGCGGCCTGGCCGTCGCCGTCTTCGCGGGCATCATGAGCAGCTTCTTCGCGGTGGGGCTAGACGCAGGGAGGCCAATTGCGGAGATCGCGAAGGCAGAACTCGCCACCCACGGCGGCGCGGACCTGTGGCAGAACCTGCCCGTTCTGGTCGTTGTGCTCTGGGGAGGCTTTGCCACTAACCTCATCTGGTCTGCGATCCTGATCGTCAAGAACCGTTCCGCTGCCCAGTTCTTCGGTCAGCCCGGCAGCAATCCGCTTGGCACCGCGGCAGTTACCGGAGACACGCTCGTAGACGTCGACCCACGCGAACTGACCCAGCGTATCGCAGCCGGCGTACTGCTGCGCAACTACATCCTCGCCGCCATGGCCGGCGTCATCTGGTACTTTCAGTTCTTCTTCTACTCCATGGGCCAGACGCGCATGGGTAAGTACGATTTCTCCAGCTGGACGCTCCACATGGCGAGCATCATCATCTTCGCCACGCTTTGGGGCATCGCCCTGCGTGAGTGGAAGGGAACCAGCCGCCGCACACGGATGCTGGTTGCCTGCGGGCTGGTGCTGCTGGTCGGGTCAACAGTCGTCGTGGGGTACGGCAGCTATCTCAAGGTCC
>CAXTUS010000006.1:45384-62802 GCA_964247475.1 uncultured Acidobacteriaceae bacterium
TTACTTGGGCGAACTAGGATCGCAGCGGGAAACGCGTCCTTGCCTCAGGAGCCAGCGAGGCGATCGTCAAAGGCAAATCCATCACCTGCTTGAAGGCTGACTGGAACTTCGCCATCTCTGCCGGTGTGCCCACGCTGATGCGCACGTGGTGAGGCCAGATCGGCCATGTACGCCCAATGTAGACGTTCTTTGCCTGCATCGCCGCGATCACCTGCCTGCCATCGCGCCCCGTATCGATCATGAAGCAGTTCGATTCGCTTGGGATGAACTTATACCCGTTTGCCCGCAGGAACGCGAAGGTCTCGTTCCGCGTGTCAGCCACGATCTTCCTGCGCGCCGGGATCAGGGCAGCATCGAGCAGGCTCACGTTGGCCGCGGCGGAGCCCGTAATCGGCATCGAGTTCATGCCGTAGGTCTGGAGCTTCAGCAGCAGGTCCGGGCGTCCCAGCGCCAGACCGCAGCGGATACCGGCCATTCCGTAGATCTTCGAGAACGTTCGCAGGACGATCAGGTCCTTGCCCGCAGCCACGAGGTCGATGACTGAAGGCGCCGACGACAGGTGGATATACGCCTCGTCTACCAGCAGGATCGAACCCTTCGGCTTGTTCGCGAGCGCATACTCGATCTCCGCACGCGGGGCAGGGTGCCGGTCGGATTGTTCGGGTTACAGATATAGATAAGGCCAGCATTCCGATCCGCGGCCAGCATCGCCTTCACGTCGTGCGCGTGGTCGGCTGTAAGCGGCACCTTGATCACCCTGGCGCGCGCCATCTCAGCGGCCACCATGCCCGCTTCGTAGGAAGGATCGGCGGTCACGTAACTTCTGGAAGGAGACGTCCATGCCAGCACGCTGTAGTGCAGAGGCTCGCTTGAACCCGCATACACCGCCACATATTCTGGCTTCAGCCCGTTCTGCCTGGCAAAAGTCGCCGTCAGCTTACCTGTCTCATCGTCGATGTCATAGCGTCCACCCTTGTGCGCGATGCGCGCGATCGCTTCGCACGCCTCAGCCGATGGCCCCAGCGGATTTTCGTTCGCATTGATCAGCACCGCTCCAGGCGGCGGCAAAGGCTCGGTATCAAACGCCGCAAAGCCAATTCCGGCGGCACGTGCAAAGTGCGCCTCAGTCAGAATCGGCAGGGTCAGCGCAGGTACCGCCGCACCTGCGAATCGAAGAAACGAACGACGCGAAACGGCAGCACCAGCAAAGGTATTCCGGAACATGAAGATCCTTGTGGATAGGAGTAGGTGCGCGGCCCTGACTTCGGGATGAGCTTACCCGCTGTCGCACCTCACAGCAAGAAATGTGCTCTTGCGAAGCTTTTTTGCAGGATCAAACCGGGACCATCCGATGGTCCGTTTCCAATCCGGGAGCGCCTAAGATCACTTCTATGAGTGAGCCTCAAGCGCGCACGCTGGGCAAGATTGGCCCAGCTGTCTTCCCCATCGGACTCGGCTGCATGGGCATGTCCGGCATGTACGGTGCTACCGATGACGCCGAAAGCATCCGTGCTATCCACGCCGCCATTGCAGGCGGCGTCACCCTCATCGACACAGGTGACTTCTACGGCATGGGCCACAACGAGATGCTCATCGGACGCGCCCTCCGCGAACTCGGCCCGACCGCCCGCGACAAGGTTGTCCTCAGTGTCAAGTTCGGCGCCATGCGCACGCCAAACGGCGCCTGGAGCGGATTTGACGGACGCCCCGCCTCGGTTAAGAACTTCCTTGCCTACAGCCTCAACCGCCTCGGCGTCAGCCAGATTGATATCTATCGCCCGGCGCGTCTCGACGACCACATCCCAATTGAGGACACCATCGGCGCGGTCGCCGAGATGATCCGCCAAGGCTTCGTCAAGCAGGCGGCACTGTCAGAGGTGAGCGCTGAAACCGCACGCCGGGCGCAGGCTGTCACGCCCATTACCGACGTGCAGCTTGAATATGGTCTCGCCACCCGCGGCATGGAGGCCAAGGTTTTACCCGGCCTCCGCGAACTAGGGATTGGGGCGACCGCCTACGGCGTCCTCTCGCGCGGCCTGCTCAGCGGCTCGAAGCCCGCGAACAAGGGCGACTTCCGCCGCTTTCTGCCCCGTTACTCAGGCGCCAACTACGAGAAGAACGCGACCCTCGTCGAAGCGCTAAAGCAGATGGCCGCAGAACGTGGAGTCACCCACGTACAACTCGCCATTGCCTGGGCGTTAAGTCGAGGCGAGGACATCATTCCCCTGCTGGGCTCACGCACGGTCGAGCAGGTGGAGGAAGCCCTCGCAGCTCTCGAGATGAAGCTCAGTGAAGAAGACCTGCGAGCCCTTGAAGCCGCTGTGCCCTCAAGCGAGATCGCCGGCACGCGGTACGACAAGGTGGCGATGACTCACCTGGACAGTGAGCGCTGATCTGCAGTAACGACGAGCCGAACATGCTACTGAGTGACCCGGCGAGCTACTGAATGTGCAGCCACGCGTCGTAGACATACATGCCGACGACACCAGCCGTCATCAGCCCCGCGGCTCCGCCGAAGACACGCACCAAGGGCTCGATCTTTCGGACCCGGCGTACGATCTCCGACTGCTGCGCCTGTTCATGCTGGTTCACATTCTCATTCAGGAAAAGCTGGTCTTCCTCGTAACGGGTCAGCTGCCCGCGGTACATCAGCAGGCCCACGAAACAGATCGCAAGCACCGCCCAAATGATCATCAGAATGGGGTTGAAGGTCATGGCAGTCTCCTCGACCGAGCGGAGCAGAGTTGATCGTTCCACTAATGGCAGGGAACCCGCGGTCTTTGGCTCCGCGAAGCCCTCTCCGAAGGTCACGAGGAGCATACGCTTCTTCGACTGGAATGTGCGAGTAGAAAGTGGATTCAGGACGAGGTGCCGGGAATCACTGCATCAGCGAGCGCAGAATAAAGGCCGTCATCGTGGCTGCGATAAGCGACAGAGCAATAAGCGCCAGGATGAAAAACGCCGCCTGTTTACGCGCTCTCTCCGTCGGCTCCGTAATCCCGAAGGTCTTGATGAAGATATCGACAAAGAAGTAGAGAACGCTCACCCCGCTATTATGCTCTTCATTTGGCCTCTGCCCCGGATCTTCTGCACCAGTCTTCTGCATCCTCCCGCTACTAGTGGGAATCTATAAATAGCGTGGGCTTGCCGCACGTTCAAACGAGAGCTACACTAATCTCGGACCAATTTGGTCAGCGTTAGGGCATCCAAGCCTTTAAAGAAGCGCTGCCCACGTATTTTCGGAGGAGAGTTCATGTCGACTGCATCAGTTGTTCCCGAGGTTGTTGAAGCGCCGCCCGCAGCACCTACCACCCCTGTCAAACTCACTGATGCGGCTGTGGTCAAGGTTCGGGAGATCATGGCAACCCAGGATCCGATTCCTGCCGGGCTTCGTATCGGCGTCGTAGGTGGCGGCTGCTCAGGCTTTCAGTACTCCATGTCCTTTGAGAACCAGGCCGGTATGATGGACAAGGTCATGCGCTTTGAAGACCTTAAGGTCTTCGTCGATGCCACCTCCGCCATGTACCTCAATGGCTGCGTCGTGGATTATGTCGAAACCCTGGAGGCAGCAGGCTTCAAATTCGAGAATCCCACCGTGAAGAGCACCTGCGGCTGCGGATCAAGCTTCAGCGTCTGACGCTGCCAAGGATCCCTGAAGGCACCTGCCAATGTGCGGGTGCCTTTTTGCTTGCCCGGCAGCGCCGAACTGAATCAGCGTCTCGTTTTGTCCGCAGATCCCGACCATCAGCTCTCAACGGCCTCCTCCAGCTCCGCGACGATCAGCTTCTTCATCCGCATCATGGCCTGCATAGCCCTCGGATTTGAGACGAGTTCGCCGAGTTGAGCGGGCACGACCTGCCAGGAGAGTCCAAACTTGTCCTTCAACCAGCCGCACTGCATCTCCGCGCCGCCGTCCGCTGCAAGCTTCTCCCAGTAAAAGTCAATCTCCGCCTGATCGGCGCAACGCACCACAAACGAGATCGCCTCGGTGAACTTGAAGTGCGGGCCTCCATTCAGAGCCGTGAACTTCTGTCCGTCGAGCTCGAATGCGATAGTCATCGCTGCTCCCTCGGGCCCCGGGCCGCCTGCAGGGACGCGGACCAGCTTCAGCACTCGGGAGTTCCGGAAGATGCCCATGTAGAACTCGACTGCCTCTTCTGCGTTCATGTTGAACCACAAGAACGGAGTGATCCGCGGATAGTTTCCAAGAACTCCCATATGGTTTCCTTTCGGCGTCATCCCTTGCGGGGTAATTTTGCTCAGCGTGCTGGAAGCCTTCAGCCAGCACCGACAGCTGCCCGGCCACAAAGACTCCCTGCCACCGGCTGCTCACTCAGCTTGCTCACTCAGCTTGCTCACTCCACCGTGCAATTTGCGACGCCGTCATCTTACAATCGGAAGACGACAGGGCGGCAACCGATTTTCGGCCCTGCCGGCCGCAAGATGCCGCCGCGTTCGTCTAACCTACGAAGAGCCCTATGCCTGAATTTGTTGTCAAGCTGGCAGACGACCGCGGACGCGTCCAGGAGCAGTCGCATACCGCCGCGACACCAGACGAACTCCGCGCCCGCTTCACCCAGTCTGGTTACTACGTGTACTCCGTCAAGGCTAAGGGCCTGCTTGGCTCGGACTCGCGCAAGAAGAAGGTCAAACTTGAGACCTTCCTTGTCTTCAACCAGCAGTTCCTGACGCTGATCAAGGCCGGCCTGCCTATCCTTGGCTCGCTTGACCTGCTTGCGCGCCGGCAAAAGGTGCTCAACTTCCGCGCGCAGCTTGAAGATGTGGCGAACCGTGTGAAAACGGGAGAGTCCATCTCCGCCGCCTTCGAGGCGCAGGGCGGCTTTCCGCTCGTCTACACCACCACCCTGCTCGCCGGTGAGCGCTCCGGCAACCTTGAAGAGGTTCTGCAGCGCTTTCTCGACTTTCAGCGCGTCTCGCTCTCTTTCCGAAAGAAGCTGAAATCGTCGCTCGTCTATCCCGCGGTGCTCGTTGTGATGGTCATCGCGATGTTCATCTTCCTGATCACCTTTGTCGTGCCGCAGTTTGGCAAACTCTACGATCAGCTCGGCACGGAGCTCCCCTGGCTGACCGTCTACCTGATGCGGCTTGGTAAGAATGCCCAGAGTTATGGCCTCTACGCGCTCGTGGTCGTCGGCATTGTCGGGTATCTTACATACCGCTGGATCAAAACCGACGCAGGAGCCACGGTCGTCGACCGCATCCGGATCTCTCTACCGTTCGTCGGCGGCGTTTGGGTCAAATACCAGGTTGGACTCTTCTCGCGCACCCTTTCGACCCTGCTCACTGGTGGCCTGCCTCTAGTGCCGTCGCTTGAAACGGCCGCCAAGGCGATCGATTCGAAACAGATAGGGCTCGCCGTCTACCGCTCGGTTGAAACGGTCCGCGAGGGTCGAGGGCTTTCCGCCTCGCTTGCCGCTACCAAGGTATTTCCCGAACTGGCGATCGAGATGGTCGAAGTGGGCGAAAGCACTGGCGCGCTGCCCCAGATGCTGAATTCCGTCGCCGAGTTCTTCGAAGAGGATGTTGAAACCAACCTGGCCTGGATGATGAGCCTGATTGAACCGCTCATCCTCATCGTCATGGGCGTGGTCGTGGTGGTGATCCTCATTGCGCTCTACCTGCCCATCTTCAGCCTGAACGCTGCCGCCGGCTCCTGATTTGTCTCTCCAGGACGGACAGCAAGCAAAAAAGCACGCCCCCGTCAGGAGGCGTGTGAGGAGTTTTCCGTAGCAGGAACTGGCGATGCCAACCTTCGTCAACACCATTACTCCCTCAAGGTAGATCGTTTACCCGCACGGCACATGGACCTCTCGATTGGTTCCTGCTCCACCCGAGGTTGTATCTCGAAGTCCCCACGACTCTGCTAGAGTGACCACATTGAACACGGGAATTACAAAGGCGACCTGTGAAGTAGAGCTTCATCAACGGCTGGATCGTCATGCGGAACGCTGATCCGATGCTCGGCCAGCCGCTTCGTGCACGCTTTCTGCTCTCCCTTTCTGGGAGCGCCCCTCAAGTAGACTGAAGCGCATCTCGTCAGACGCGTTGACTACCTGGCAACGAATGGAGTCTCACAGCCATGGCAACACCTGTAGCAATCCCGATTCCCGTGAACGACATGGGGATGGACGAGACGGAACGGGCCAAAGCGCTCGCGCGGCGCTATCACTCCGAGTTCGTAGATTTGAAGAACTTCAAGATCCAGCATGAACTCTTCAAGTCCGTGCCCGTCGACATGATGTTCCGATACAACTTCGTGCCGCTCGAGCAGGCTGGCGGACGCCTGGCCATCGCTGTTTCGGACCCCTCGAAGCTGATGGTTCTCGATGAGATTTCAGGCCTTCTCGGCACCCGTCTCGTCACCCGCGTCGCCACCCTCTCGCAGATCACCGACCTGCTCAAGAAGACCGAGCAGTCGCAGCGCGTGCTTGATGAAGCCAGTGAAGGCCTGGCCTTTGACGTCCTCTCGTCTGAAGAAAATACCGATGAGAACATCTCGATCGAGAAACTTACCGCCGATGACGACATCTCGCCTATCATCCGGCTCGTCGACACCACCATCTTTACCGCACTGGAACGTCGTGCAAGCGACATCCACCTTGAGACATTCGACGACTCACTGCTGGTCAAGTACCGCATCGATGGCGTCCTCCAGCAGGCTATGGCGCCCATCGCCCGCGAACACCATCAGACCATCCTTTCCCGCATCAAGGTCATGTCGGAGCTCGACATCGCCGAGCGCCGCGTTCCCCAGGATGGCCGTTTTCGCGTGCGCTACAAGGGACGCCTGATCGATTTCCGCGTCTCCATCATGCCTACCGTCCACGGCGAAAATGCCGTCCTGCGTGTGCTCGACAAAGAATCGATGAGCGAGAAGTTCACCAAGCTCTCGCTCGACGTCGTCGGATTCGCTGAAAAGGACCTTGTCCGCTTCCGCCGCTACATCAAGGAGCCCTACGGGATGGTGCTCGTCACTGGACCTACTGGTTCCGGAAAGACGACCACCCTTTACGCAGCACTCAACGAGATCAAGAGTGAAGAAGACAAGATCATCACCATCGAGGACCCCGTCGAGTACCAGATCCGCGGCATTACACAGATTCCTGTGAATGAAAAGAAAGGGCTTACCTTCGCCCGAGGCCTCCGCTCCATCCTCCGCCATGACCCGGACAAGATTCTCGTCGGAGAGATCCGCGACGCCGAGACCGCTCAGATTGCCATCAACTCCGCGCTCACCGGCCACCTCGTCTTCACCACCGTCCACGCCAACAACGTCGTTGACGTGCTCGGACGCTTCCTCAATATGGGCGTTGAACCCTACAACTTCGTCTCCGCCCTCAACTGTATCCTCGCCCAGCGGCTCGTCCGTCAGGTCTGCGAATTCTGCGTCAAGGACGTCTTCTACACTGACGCCGAACTGTACGAAAACGGCCTCGAGCCCTCGGAATGGCAGGGCGTCGTCTTCAAAGAGGGCGCAGGCTGCATGGAGTGCGCAGGCACCGGCTACCGCGGACGCTCGGCCATTCATGAGCTTCTCGAACTCGACGACGAGATCCGCGAGATGCTGCTCGCTAAAAAGCCCGGCTCCGAGATCCGCAAGAAAGCCAAGGAGAAGGGAATGGCCTTCCTCCGCGACTCCGCACTTGACCGGGTGCGCGAGGGCGTCACAACGCTGAAGGAGATCAACAAGGTGACTTTCATCGAGGCTGGTCGCTAAAGCATGCGGATGAGTCCTAAGATGTCGCTGCTAGCGGCATGTTTCTGGAGCCTGCTCGGGATCGTATCCTTCATAACCGGGGTCAGCAGAATCAAGGATCTACACGCGGCAGGCATGCACGTTCATCCCCTGCGCTACGTTAACCTCGTTTTTTGGTTGCTGGTGATCGGCTTCTGGATCGTCCTCGGAGCAAAGAGTCTTAAACGCCTGCAGGCGGAACGGAAGGTACTCTAGAACGATGGCGTTACTCCCGACAACTCTGGGCACACGACCCCGTCTCGCTGTGGAGATTCGGCCGGAAGGTGTTATAGCCGCGCGCGCCGAGGATGCCGAGGCCGTGCTGACCGCGGTCTCGCAGGGCACACCCCCTGGTGGCGCGTCCGCGCCCGGGCTCAAGGGTGAGGGCGCTGAACGTCGCCGCGAAACGGTAGCGGCTCTTAAGCGCGCCCTCGAAGCAGTCGCTCTCAAGGAGCGCCGTACCACGGTCGTTCTGCCCGACGCCGCCGTCCGCGTGCTTCTGCTCGACTTCGATCAGCTCCCCACCAAGCTCGCTGAGGCTCTCCCGGTTGTCCGCTTCCGGCTTAAGAAGCTGCTGCCCTTTGACGCTGATGACGCCGTCGTGAGCTACCAGATCATGTCCCAAGCCCGAAATCTGATTCGGGTCCTGGCGGTCGCTATCCCGAAGGAGGTCCTGCGTGAGTACGAAGGCATGGTCCGCGAGGCCGGCTTTGAGCCGGGCGCCGTGCTCCCCAGTACCCTCGCAGCCTGCGCCGGGCTGCCGGAGGTGGACGGCGCTACCCTGATCGTCAATGCCGGTGAATCCTCTGTCACCACTGCGATCGTCCAAGGTGGCATCCTGCTGCTCCACCGCACCGTCGACCTGGCGCTCGATGCGGCCACTGACGAGGCCGTCCCGCTAGCCCTGGTGGACCCTGATACCTCTGCTGGCGAGTGGGCGCGACAGGAGCCACTCAATGGCTACGGCGTCCTTGATGATCACCACATCAAGGCTCAGGCGGCCCTGCACGCTCAGCTCGTCGACGAGATCGCCGCCGAGGCCCTCGGCTTCATCCCACGGGATCAGATGTTGCCGCCTATTGCCACCACGGTCCCCGAGTGGGAGGCTTCGCGCCACGCTGCCACCGCCCGCGAGATCACCCAGGCGCTTTCGGTCGCTGCAGCCTACTTTGAAGACACGCTCCAGTCGACCCCGGGCGTTGTATTGGCCGCCGGAACAATCGGCGCCGATGCGCTGGGCGCCCTGCTCGTAGAAGCTGGCTTCAACCAGGCCGAGATGCGTGTCCGTGAGATGGTCGAACCCGCCATGCTGGTCGGCGCCGCCGTCAGCTCGCGTATCCCTAGGGGCTGGATGGCAGGCGTGAGAGGGGCGTTGAGAAGCTGATGAGAATTTCGATCAATCTCGCCTCACGGCCCTTTGTAGAGCTGCGCCCGCTCTTCGCACGGCTGCGCCTGCTGATGGCAGTGCTGGCATTGCTGGCTGGCGGGCTTGGCGTGGGGGTTCATGTTCTGGCGATCCAGGCCAGGCAGGCTGGTGCCCAGATGGACGCGCTCAAGGCCAGGACCTCCGCGGTACAGGCACGAACCGCTGCGGCTCAGACCAAGATGCGCCGGCCCGAGAATCAGGGTGTGCTCGAGCGCTCGCAGTTCCTCAATAGTCTCTTTGCCGCCAAGGGTTTCAGCTGGACCGGTGTCATGATGGACCTTGAACGCGTGCTACCGGCAGGGGTGCAGGTGACCAGCATCGATCCCACCATCTCAAAGGAGGGCGTCATCTCGATCCGCCTCCGGGTCTCGGGCGATCGCGACCGCTCCATTCAGCTCGTGCGTAATCTGGAACGCTCACAGCACTTCGTCAATCCGCGTCTGGCTGGCGAATCCGCGCTTACCGCGGAGAAGGCCCGGGCTCTCGGTGCAGGAATTCCCACCCTGCTGAACGCCGCTGCTGGCGCTGCGAGTGCGATGGATGCGCCAAGCACCGCGGTGGAGTTCGAGATATTCAGCGGCTACAAATCACTGCCGAGTGCGATTGCAGCTGAGACCCGGTCTTCTGCCAGGGCCTATAAGGGAGGCGATATACAATGAGCGCCTTCTTCTCCTCTCGTCCCCAGGCCATCACCTTCAACATCCGTCAGCGACGCGAACGCTGGCTCTCGGCCCTCAACCTGCACTGGGCGGGCGTCGGACTGCTCGGGCTCATCTGCCTCTACCTTTTGATCCGCATGGTGGTTCTCTACCAGGAGGCAAAGAACCAGAACGCTGACGCGCTCAACCAGCAGCAGCTTACCTATCAGACCGCCCTCCAAACCGGCAAGCCGCTTGAAGGGATCGACGCCAAGCTCAGGACGGCCGACCAGCAGGCCAATACCTTTTACGCGGAACGGCTCCCGGTGAGCTACTCAGAGATTGCCAGCAAGCTTGGGGCGCTGGCCCTTCAGGATCACGTGCGCCTGGCTAACAACCAGTACGGGCAAAAGCCAGTTGACAACGTCTCGGTGGGCCAGCTGACCGAGGTTCAGATGGATGCCTCGCTTTCTGGCGACTACCGGGGCCTCGTCGAGTTCCTGAACGGTCTTGAACGCAGCAGAATCTTCTTCGTCATTCGGGGCGTGACACTTACCGGGCAGCAGGGAGGCAAGGTCAATCTCCGCATCCACTTCTTTACCTATCTGAGGGGCCTGAGTACGGATGAAGAGGCGTCGCGCGCCAGCACACCGGTCGTTTCGGCCGCCGATGATGCCGCAAGCCAGGCCGCCGCCATGCAGGCCGCACAGGGGAAAGGAGGCCGCCGTTGAAGACCGGAACAGAAGACAGAAAGAAGCTGATCATTGCTGGCGTCCTCGGTTTGTGCGCGATCTTCGCCCTCTACTACCTGTATGACCAGATCTTTGGAGGACCTTCCACTCCACCGCCAGCCCCGGCCGTCGCTGCGACCGCCCCCGCTGCCCTGGGATCACCGTCATCAGGCTTCCGTTCTGTCACCGGCAGCTCGGCGGTGAAGGTCGGGACGGTTAACGGCCAGCTTGACCCAACCCTGCACGACGGTCCCATGCGGGCTGCCGAGTCACTTGTCTATGCAGGGCTTGGCCGCAACATCTTCGGCACCGGGCCGGACGCGCAACCCGTTACCAAGATCGCGCAGAGCGCCTTCCCCGCGCGCCCAGTGCCGCAGGCTCCAGTCACCCCCGTCAACCTGGGACCGCCACCGCCACCACCGATCAACCTCAAGTTCTTCGGAGTTGCCACGCGCATGGGCGTCCGGCGTGCCCTGCTGCTCAGCGGCGATGATGTTTTTCTCGCCTCGCAGGGCGACATCGTGCAGCGCCGCTACCGCATCGTGTCGATTGCCGCCACATCGATCACCGTTGAAGACGTGCCAAACAACAACCAGCAGAGCCTTCCGCTGATGGCCAACTAACGATGACGCGCCGCGACCAGCCTGTCCTTCCACCGGCGCCGCCGAAGCCCGACCGGGGTGACGAAGGCTACCTCCTGATCGGGGTGCTGTTGCTCGTCTTCATGGTGCTGCTTACCCTTTCGGTCGCTGCACCGAAGGTAGCCATGCAGCTTAAGCGCGAAAAGGAGATCGAGACTCAGCATCGCGCCAACCAGTACGTTCGCGGCATCCGCATGTATTACAAGAAATTCCAGAGCTATCCAGGCTCTATGACGGCCCTTGAAAAATCGAACAATCAGAAGTTCCTCCGCCAGCACTACATCGACCCAATGACCGGCAAGGATGACTGGAAGCTGATTGCGGTGGGCCAGAACAAGACCAAGGTCAAGGGGTTCTTCGGCGAAGATCTGCCAGGTATCGGCGGTGGCCTTGGAGCCGCTGCCGGGATGCAAAGCTCCATGGCACCTGGCGCGAACACCGGCTCGGCGTTCGGGAACAACTCCCTGGGAACCAACAACGGCTCAGCGTTCGGGAACAACTCGTCCGGCTCAAATACCGGATCGGCCTTCGGCTCAAGCGCCGGCTCGAGCTTTGGCTCAAGCGCCGGCTCATCTTTCGGTTCGAACCCGGGAACCAACTCCTCAAACGGCACCGGGTCCTCGAGCGGAGCTAATCTCGCGGGTCAGGGTACCAGCGGCATCTCTGACTCGAGCAAAGGATCGTCGGCCGATAACTCTGGTTCGTCAGACAACAAGCTTGGCAGCAATGGTCCCATCATGGGCGTCGGCGTTCCCAAAGATGGCCAAGGCTTTCTTGTCGTCAACGAGAAGGACCAATATCAAGAGTGGGAGTTTCTTTACGATCCGCGCATCGAGCAACTCTATGCCAAGGGCAACCTGCTCGGCGGAGGCGGCGTGATGGCCAGTTCCGGCTCGAGCACCGGAGTTACGAGCACCCCGCTCAGCGGCCTCGGCAACCTGGGGGGTAGTTCGGCTACGCCCAGCTCCACAACACCGGGCTCCACGACACCCGGATCCACGAGCCCCGCCTCTTCTTCACCATCCGGCAACCCGCCGAACAACCCGGGGCTGACAAATCCGCCCGCCAACCCACAGTAGTCATCGGGATCAGCTTCGTCCTGGCAAAGAACTAGCATTCCCAGTGTCTGCTCGCTTCCAGCACTATGCAGGGGCGCCGATCCTGACTGCTTAGTACCTGAAGACGGCCAAGCCGAGTGTTCAGGCCGCCCAAGGAGTCTCGGCCCTGCGGAGGGCGCTGCCGCGTACAAAGACCGGTTTTCAGCAGATGGCGCCGGTCATCAATCCTGATCTCGAGCTAGGAAATTCAGCGCCCTGAGAACTAAAGCTACTTCACGGTTACGCTTCCTTGGATCTGTTCAAGTCTCCTGAGATCGCCATCATGGGTTGATGTCAAGCCGAGATTTGCCAAGACGTTGTAGAGCGTTGCATATAAGTTGACAGCAACCCACTCACATCGTATAACTGAAGATGTCGCAAGAGGCACCAGTCGGGCCGGCCTTCAATGCCCGAACTTCACAGGAGCACCTAAAAACATATGGCAAAGATTATCGGTATCGACCTCGGAACCACCAACAGTTGCGTTGCCGTCATGGAAGGCGGAGAGCCCAAGGTCATCGCGAACGAAGAAGGTGGACGCACTACGCCGTCAATCGTCGCTTTCACCAAGTCGGGTGAGCGGCTGGTCGGCCAGGTTGCGAAGCGTCAGGCCATTACTAACCCTGAAAACACGATCTTTTCGGTCAAGCGCTTCATGGGCCGCCGTCTGAATGAAGTCGGCGACGAGATGAAGATGGTTCCTTACAAGGTCGTCGCCAAGGGCGACAATGTCGCCATCTCGGCTCAGGGCAAGGAGTACACGGCACCTGAAGTCTCGGCTATGATCCTGCAGAAGTTGAAGAAGGCCGCCGAAGACTATCTCGGTACCTCGGTCTCCGAAGCTGTCATCACCGTACCCGCCTACTTCAATGATGCCCAGCGTCAGGCCACCAAGGATGCCGGCCGTATCGCCGGCCTCGACGTCAAGCGCATCGTGAACGAGCCAACAGCTGCAGCGCTCGCGTACGGCCTCGATAAGAAGAAGGATGAGACGATTGCCGTGTACGACTTCGGCGGCGGAACCTTCGATATTTCGATCCTTGAGGTCGGTGAAGGCGTGATCGAGGTGAAGTCAACCAACGGGGACACCCACCTGGGCGGCGACAATCTTGACCAGCGCATCGTCGAGTGGCTCATCTCCGAGTTCAAGAATGAAGCCGGACTCGACCTGGGCTCAAAGGGCAACGAAATGGCCCTCCAGCGTCTGAAGGATGCCGCCGAGCGCGCCAAGATCGAGCTCTCGACCGCGCAGGAGACGGAGATCAACCTTCCCTTCATCACGGCTGACGCAAGCGGCCCGAAGCACCTGGTGCGCAAGCTGACGCGAGCCAAGCTCGAGTCGCTGGTTGATGATCTGCTCCAGAAGTCGATCGGTCCGTGCAAGCAGGCGCTCAAGGACGCAGGGATTGACGCCTCGAAGATCGATGAGGTCGTGCTGGTCGGCGGTCAGACCCGTATGCCCAAGATCCAGCAGCTGGTCAAGGAGCTCTTCGGCAAGGAGCCCAATAAGGGCGTAAATCCTGATGAAGTAGTCGCCATTGGCGCCGCTGTACAGGCCGGTGTTCTGGCCGGCGAGGTCAAGGACCTCCTGCTGCTCGATGTCACTCCGCTGACCCTCTCGATCGAGACCATGGGCGGTGTCGCAACGGGAATGATTCAGCGCAACACCACCATTCCGACCAAGAAGACTGAAACCTTCTCCACTGCCGCCGATAATCAGACAGAGGTTGAAGTACACGTACTCCAGGGTGAGCGCCCAATGGCCGCCCAGAACCGAACGCTTGGTAAGTTCAAGCTCTCGGGCATCCCCACCGCTCCGCGCGGGGTTCCGCAGATCGAGGTCACCTTCGACATCGATGCCAACGGAATCCTGAACGTTACGGCCAAGGATAATGCGACCGGCAAAGACCAAAAGATCACCATTACCAGCTCGTCCGGCCTCAGCAAGGAAGAGGTTGAGCGGATGGCGAAGGATGCCGAAGCGCACGCGGCTGAGGATAAGGAGCAGCGTGATGCGGTTGAAGCACGCAACGGCCTGGATTCACTGGTCTACAACATCGAGAAGATGTTGAAAGATGCGGGCGACAAGGTCGCTGGAAGCGACAAGTCCGAGGTCGAGTCGGCACTTGCCGACGCGAAGAGCACGCTTGCTGGTTCGCCCAGTGCAAGCGAGCTGAACTCTGCCAAGGACAAGCTGCAGACGGCAAGCCACAAGCTCGCGGAGGCCATGTACAAGGCGGGCGCGAACTCCGCACCCACTGACGACGACGCATCGGCCGCAGGCACGGCGGATACGAACGATGCGCCCAGGCAGCACGAAGAGGGCGTGATCGATGCCGAGTACGTGGACGTCGACAAGAAGTAAAAGCTGATGGGAACGGGCCGAAGCGGCTAAGAGTGAACCCGGGTAGGTTCCGGGAACCAGAGCCAGGATGCCAGCTAAAGTACGGTCGTTATCAGAGAAGGCACAGAGGGGCGTTCCAAACGGGACACCCCTCTTCGCTTCTATGAATAACGGTGTGCCCAACGGCGGCGCATTCCGCGTCAAATGATCAAGAAGGGTGTCTAAAGAAGTATGAGCAGGTCCAGAAGGAGAACCGACCAGGACGTCGTCGAGGAAGGAGTCTGGCTGACCGCAGATTCCATCAACAAGCTGCTACGGAATGACATTCACGGAGGCAAGGCCATGACTGAAACTCTTTGGAAGTGCGATCAATTGCGCGCGGGGCAGCTTTATAACCGGATGATGTTCGACACGCAGGCAGAGGCGAAGCACTTCGCCGAGAAGATGCAGCAGATGGAACCCGACCAGACGTTTTCGATCGAAGCAATTCAGGCTTCGCAGATCTGGAACTAGCGAACGTCTTCAACGTGAAAGATGCCCATGGATTGGAACGAAGTGCAGGCGATCTCGACCTCGGTGCTCGTACTTACAAGTGCCGGGGCCATCGCCTACGCGGCCCTGCAACTGCGTCACGAGAGGCAGTACCGGGCTGTTGATAACCTTGAGAAGCAACTCGCCTTTTTCCTGTCAGAAAACTTCGTGGCGGCGCGTCGCCGTCTAGCCGTTGCGCGTCTTGACACCTCTGACTCCGACACGGCGCTCAGAGTATGGGAGCTAGAAGCGCCACCCGTCGAAGTCTTTGAGGTGCTGGACTTCTACGAACACCAGGCTCTCCTGGTCAAGAAAGGTCACCTCGAACTCTACGATGTCTGGCATACCTTCTACGAATGGGCGCAGCCGGTTTATGTCGATATGCAGGCTCTGATCGAGTCGCCGGAGTCGATGTACGCAGATCATTATGACGATCTGCAGTCGATGATGCGACGGATGGACGACCTGCAGCTGAAGCGTATGCACGAGAAGAATGCGAATCATTGGGCGCTGTGGACGCCTGAGCGCATCATCGAGCACTATCGCTACGAGCTGGAATCGGGCGGACGCCCGCGCCGGAGCCGTCGCGCCGCGGTACGCGAGGTGGCGCGTAAGGTCATCAAGGAGATGGAGCACGAGGGCCAGAATGCCTGAAGGCAACGAGACTCATCGCTGGGCTGAGCTGCACGCCTCGATGTTCGCCGGCAAAAAGGTGCATGTAGATTCGCCGCAGGGGCGTTTCGAAGCAGATGCTGCGCTGCTCGACGGCCGCAAGTTGGCCACGGTGATGGCTGTCGGCAAGCACCTCGGCTACGACTTCGGCGTCTTCAGCAAGGATGGGGTCAAGGCACGGCGCATTGTGCACGTCCACATGGGGCTTTATGGCGACTTCACCGAAGGGCATCAGCCGATGCCTGAACCACGAGGCGCCCTGCGGATGCGCCTTTGGGACAAGACTCAGTGGCTCGAGCTTCGCGGACCTACCGATTGCCGAATCTGGAGCGAAGCAGAGTGGGAGACGCTGCTTGCCCGGCTTGGCCCTGACCCCCTGAACAGGGACAAGCCGACGAAGATGATCGAGCGGATCGGCAGGCGCAAGACGGCGATTGGCGCACTGCTGATGGATCAGTCGATCGTCTCCGGGCTAGGCAATATCTTTCGCGCCGAACTGCTCTTCCGGGCTCGCGTTAGCCCTTTCCGGCCGGGCAACGAGGTCCCGGAAGCAGTCCTCAAGGCGATCTGGAAGGACGCTGCGAGGCTGATGCCGCGCGCTATGGTCGATCGCAGGATCGTCACCACCGATGCCAAAGACCGTCCGCATCGAAGCGGGGAAGCGCTTGGCGAAGAAGCGCACTATGTTTATCGAAGGAAAGGGCGCCCGTGCTTCCTCTGCGGCACAAAGATTGAGACGAAGATCATGGGTGGGAGAAACCTATTCTGGTGCCCGCACTGTCAGGCTATGTAACGCGAAGCGTATCACGCGGCGCGTGTTACGCTTTACGGGTGATCGCACTTCAGAAGGGTTGAGAAGAAAAGTAAATCTGTGATTAAGAGGTAGTTGTCGCTTGGCTTCGTACCTTGAGGGTGATCTTCCGCAAGATAATTAAGAATAATGCACCGTAACGATCTACCTTATGTTGTCAACAGGCTCTGGGTCCTGCACGGCACTCGCTGTGATCTGCCAATCAACATTCGTTTGAAAGATTAGTAAAGAATCTGTTTGTATGGAGGGCGGGCCATGCCTGCGACGGCGAAGTTAAGGAACACCACGAAGCGTTCTCTCGCCAAAAAAACCTCAGAGCGCGACCCTCCGGTGCATCCAGGCGAGATGCTGCGTGAGAAGTTCATGGTGCCCCTGAATCTGACGGCGAATGCTCTTGCGCTGGCTCTGCGCGTCCCTGCCACACGTATCAGCGAGATCGTGAACGAACGGCGTGGGATCAGTGGCGATACGGCGATCCGGCTTGGACACTACTTCCGCATGGGTCCTGAATTCTGGATGAACCTGCAGGCGCGCTACGAGCTTGACCTCGCGCGCGGCGGGCGAGATCTGGCTTCGCTCAAAGAGATAGAGCCTGCTCCGGTTAACGAGCGTGGCGAATTACTGGCACGATTGGCTTAGAAAGGCAGAGATGGCGACGACACAGACGAAGGACTACTACGGCACGCTCGGCGTGAAAAAGGGCGCTACCTCGGACGAGATCCGCAAGGCCTTCCGTAAGCTGGCGCGTAAGTTCCACCCGGACGTCAATCC
>CAXTUS010000006.1:62812-65241 GCA_964247475.1 uncultured Acidobacteriaceae bacterium
TTCAAGGAGATCTCAGAGGCGAACGACGTTCTCTCGGACGACAAGAAGCGCAAGATCTTCGACCAATTTGGCTTCTACTCGGATTCGATTGACCCGGCTGCGGCCGAGGCGGCGGCGCGTGGAGGCTACGGGCCAGGTTCTGGCGCCGGACCGCGTGGCGGAGGTGCGGGTGGAAACACGCAGGAAGTGCCGTTCGACTTCGGCGGCTTCGACTTTTCGGACTTCCAACAGCCCCGGGGTGGAGGAAGTCCTCGTGGCGGGGAAGGCGCGGCGGGGTTCGGTGGCTCGTTCAAGGACATCTTCTCTGGCATGTTCAGCGGGGGCCAGAGAAGCGCGGCGCGCGGTCCGCAGCCCGGCACTGATCTCGAATACCAGGTTTCCATTGACTTTTGGACAGCCATTCGGGGAGGCGTGACCAGGCTCGAGATTCAACGCCAGGAGACCTGCCCGACTTGCAAGGGCAAGAGCGTGACCGGCGGTGCGATGGAGTGCCCCGAGTGTCATGGCTCAGGCCAGGTGACGCAGATGGGCGGACGGATGAAGTTTAACATCCAGTGCCCGCGCTGCGGAGGCTCGGGGCAGGTGCAGAACTCCTGCGCCACCTGCGAAGGAGCCGGAGTTTTAAGCCGCAAGGAGCCGCTCGACTTCAGGGTGAAGCCCGGCACACGGGACGGCCAGAGGATACGGCTTGCTGGCAAGGGTAATGCAGGCACAGGCGGAGGCGGCAATGGCGACCTCTACCTGGTCATTAAGGCGGGAGTTCATCCCTTCTTCAAGCGAACTGCCGACGACATCGGGATCGTGATTCCGGTGACGGTTGCCGAAGCTGCGCTCGGCGCCAAGATCGAGGTGCCAACCATCGACACCCATGATGGCGGAGGACGTACGCAGCTGAAAATCCCGCCAGGGACGCAGACCGGACAGAAGCTTCGTTTGCGCGAGAAGGGTGTTCCATCAGCATCGGTCGAAGGGCTCCGCGGCGACCAGATCGTCGAGGTCAAGGTGGTTGTGCCGAAGGTGCAGGACGAGCGCTCTAAGGAGATTCTGCGCGAGCTAGCGAAGCTGAACCCGGAGGATCCGCGGGAGGAAATGCTCCAATCTGTCTGAGTGTGTTGTAGCCCGGCAGAGGCGGGAGTTGAAAGCTCTTTGGAGAAGGGACGGCCGCGGACGCAGGCGACGTCCTGATGCGCTCGACCTCGATGGGCCTCAGGCTGGTACGCGCTAGGTGTCTCGTTTACGTCTAAGGAAGCGAAAGGCGCCGGCGCCCGACACACTCAGCAGCCCGATGACGATCAGGAGCACAACCAGCGCGGACGCCGCGATAGAGGCTCCCTTGAGCAGCGCAATCGCCACAATCCTGAGGATTGCGTTGATGAGCGCGAGGATCACGTGGATGATCGTCAGCATGGAGTCTCTGAAGTCATTCTAGGCCCCGGGTGGCCTGATCGCTATAGCCCTCTCTGGGGAGGCAAGGCAAGCAACAGCAACCGCGTTCTGACGTCGTGCGCGCCACCTCGTGAGGTCGGGGCGTTGGCACGTGTCGCCTTGAAGAGCTAACCTCAGCTTTATCCGTACGCGAGCGCTTTCCCCAAGAAGTGGTCGCCGCCCGCAATCAAGGCGCACTTGCTGTTGTCTTGGTCTCCTTAGTTGTCTTGGTCTCTTTGATCTGGAGGATCTGGTCGAGCCTGGCGGGTGCTGGATAGGATTCCGTCTGGCCGTGAGGCCAACGGATGATGATCGATTTCACGCTAGCGTCCGGACCCAGGCCGAAGTGCACGCGCAGGTCGCTTGATGAGTTGTAGCTTGAGCCGGAGCGTACTTCGTCCACCCAGGCGTGCGGCTTGCCGGCCATGGTGCCCGAGAGCATGATGCGTGCTCCGATGGCGTCGCGGTTCGAGATCGTCCCGGTGAGTTGCAGGGTGAGCCAATGGTTGGTGTTCTTCGCGAGGTTGACGAGGAGCATGGGGGTGTCGGAGAGGTTGTTGACGACGGCTTCCTGGCGTCCGTCGTTGAAGAGATCGGCAACGGCCAGGCCGCGGGCGGAGCGCGGCTCGGTAAGGCCTGGACCGGAGGTCTTCGAGATGTCCTTGAACTTGCCATTGCCCAGGTTGCGGTAGAGCAGACGGGGTTCGCGGTAGTTGGCGCCGAGCTTCGCGGAATCAACCTCCGGGTAGACGTGGCCGTTGGCGGTAAGCAGGTCAGGCCAGCCGTGGTTGTCTGGGTCGAAGAAGATGGCGCCCCAGCCCAGAGCGTCGGTGTTGATGCCGAGGCCGGCAGGGAAGGTGGTGTCGGTGAAAGTGCCGTCGCCGTTGTTGCGGTAGAGGGTAGAGGTGTCGTCAGAAAAATTAGTCTTGTAGAGATCGATGTGGCCGTCGCCCGCGGAGTCGGCGGCGGGTTAGCCCATCCCCGCCTGGTGGCGGGCCTCGTAG
>CAXTUS010000007.1:0-59905 GCA_964247475.1 uncultured Acidobacteriaceae bacterium
ACAGATGGTTCCTGGTTGAAGGAGGTTGACGCGCGCAGCGCTCCCACCCCACGCCCTGGTCGCCACCCGCGATCAGGGCGCGGTTGCGGTTGCTTCTGCCTTATTGCTGGTCGAGCAGCCTGATCAGTTCGAGGAACAGATCGGCGGAGGTTTGGAGGGATTGCGCGCTGATCTTGTCGATGGTGTCCTGGGCGGTGTGATGGTAGCCGTCCGGCAGCGCGCTCGTGTGCGGACCGTAGTTGTAGTCGATCACATCGAGTACCTTGACGCCACGCTTCGCGAAGGGCACGGTGTCGTCCTCGATGCCGGTCTTGTCCTTTGAGATCGCGCTAGCGTGCCCGGTGTTCTTCGCGGCGGTCTTCATCAGGTCGATCAAGCCAGGGTCGGAGTTGGCGTCCTGGTCGATGTCGAGGTCTTTGTCGGCGATCATGTCGGCGTTCAGAAAGGCCTTGACCCGGGGCAGGATGCCCTCCTGCGACCACTTGGCGGCGAGGTGGCGTGAGCCGTAGAGCGAGTCCTGCGGCCCCCACGTCTGGACCGCCTCTTCGCCGTCGAAGAAGACAAGGACGACAGAGTAGCCCTGCGGGGGATGCGCGCGCAGGTACTGACCGATTGAGATCAGCAGGGCAGTCGTGGCGGCGCCGTCGTTTGCACCTGAGAAGGCGATGTCTTTCAGCGGGTAGTTGGTCTCGTAGTGCGAGCCGAGGACGATGAAGCCGTCCTTCTTGCCCGGGTAGCGAACGATGAAGTTGTGCATCGTCTGAAGGCCGGCCGGGGTGGAGGCGGTGAAGGTGTCGGTGAAGAAGCGGTTGTCTTTGGCTTCGGGCTCGAAGTGCGACTTGATGAAGGTTTCTGCGGCCAGGTGACCGGGCGAGCCGTTGAAGCGTTTAGGTGCGACGCTAAGCAGGTCCCTGGTGAGTTGATAGGTGGCAGGGCCTGAGATCCTGCCCCTGCTGGCCGTGGTCTGGGCATGCTGTGCGGGAAGCAGCAGCACGAGCGCGATGGTTGCGACTGTTGCGCGAAGAATCGGAACGATCATCAGGCGGGGAGGTCCTTGGTCTTGCGGCGGGTGGGATGAACGAACCAGGCGACGACGACGCCGAGCACGTAGAGCGCCAGCATGGGGCTTGCAAAGAGGCACATGCTGACCGGGTCGGGCAGCGGGCAGATGATGGCCGAGACCAGGAAGATGATCAGGATGGCGTAGCGATACTGCTTGAGGAAGAACCTGGCGTCGGCGATGCCGAAGAGCGCAAGGAAAAACATCAGGATCGGCAGTTCGAAGCAGATGCCGAGGCCGAGGATGACGGCAAGGAAGAACTGGGTGTAGTCCTCGATGGTGAGGATGGGATGGAACTTCTTGCCGAAGTCGAGCACCAGCACCTTGATGGCGCCGGGCAGAACCCAGTGGTAGCCGAACCACGCGCCGGCCATGAAGAGGGCGACGGTCGCGGACATGAACGGGAAGACGTACTTCTTTTCGTTCGCGTAGAGGCCGGGCGCGATGAAGAGCCACACCTGGTAGAGGATGAAGGGCGCCGCGATGATGGCGCCACCGAGAAAGGCGGTCTTGAGGTAGAGGTTGAGGCCGTCGGTGGGGTGGGTGAAGTTGAGCGGGATGTGCAGGTCGTCGAGCGGCTTCTGGATGATGCCGTAAAGGCGCTCGTGGAAGGCGTAGGCGATGGCGAAGCCGCAGAGCAGGAAGATGACGGAGCGGATGAGGCGCTTGCGCAGCTCCTCGAGGTGCTCCATGAGCGACATGCCAGGGAGCTCTACGCGGTCGGAGATGCCGGTGCGGACCTGGTCGATGACGTCAGCCATGGGTGGAGGCCTCGGTTTCTGGATCGGCGACGTGCGGGATGGAGTCGAAGACGGAGGTGACCGGCTGCGGGGTTGAGGCTGAGCGCGCGACCGGCAGGCCGCTGGCTGGCGGCTTCATGTGTAAGTCTCCGTTTGAGGCAATCGCCACAGGCGCGGGCGATGGGTCCGGGATGCCCTCTGCAGGGCGCGAGCGGTTCGGGGGTTCGGGCGTGTGGTCAGGGGCGACGGTCTCTGATGGCGTCGGGCGCAGGTTCAGCTCTTCGACCCCGGGCGCGCTGTAGGTAGCGATGTTGCGCTCGATCTGCTCGGAGGTGACCGCCTCGGCTGGAGCGTCAGTCATCCCGGGAGCTTGCAGGTGCGGATGTTCGGGCTCGGGGATATTGAGCGGCGCGATGGGTGCGGCGGCTTCGATGGCGGCGATCTTCTTCTGCTGCTCGGCCTGTTCGATGACGCGGAACTCGTCCTCCATCTGCAGCCGGAATTCGGAGGAGGCGCGGCGGAACTCGCCCATCAGCTTGCCCACGTAGCGGGCAAGCTCCGGCAGCTTCTTCGGACCGAAGAGCAGCAGGGCAAGGACGAAGATGATGGCGGAGTCGGCGAAGCTGGGCATGGGCTGGGTAGTCTTTGGAGGTGCGTGTCTGGTGCTTGCTGCTCAGGTTGGACGACACACACAGGCGCTGCTGATGATGATACGGCTAAGCAGGGGACGCGCCAAATCGGGAGACGGATTGGATGCCGGACGCAACCGACTAAATACCTGCATCGCAATTGTTACAATTGTGTCTAATACACCAGCGACGGCCGGCCGGCTTACACGGACGCCACGCTTGAGAAGGTTGCAACACCCCCGTGGGTTGAGAGCTGCTTTGAAAGGGCCCGGCGAATCCACTGCAACCGTGATGGAAGTGCTTTCAACATCCCCGTTTCACGAGCGTACTGCGAAGCACGTCTGCAGACCGACTCGGCGAGACTGAAGGCGGTAGCAGGTTGAACGGATTACTGGTTGAGGTGGAAGAGCCGACGCTTGCGCCGGCTGTGTGCTCGCTTGAGAACTATCTTCAGGAGCCGGATCATACGATGGACGCGCGGATTGCCGCGGCCCGGGAGAAGCTTGGCAAACAGGCCGTGATCCTGGGGCATCACTATCAGCGCGACGAGGTGATCCGGTTCGCCGACTTCACCGGTGACAGCTACAAGCTGTCGAAGATCGCTGCCGAAACTGAGGCGAAGTACCTGATCTTCTGCGGTGTGCACTTCATGGCCGAAAGCGCGGACGTGCTTGCCAAGCCGTGGCAGCAGGTGATTCTGCCTGACCTGAACGCCGGCTGCTCAATGGCGGATATGGCCGAGATCGGCCAGGTGGAAGACTGCTGGGATTCGCTGATGCGGCAGGGGGTCGAGAAGCTTGTGCCGCTTACCTATATGAACTCAGCCGCTGACATCAAGGCGTTCTGCGGTGAGCGCGGCGGGCTGGTCTGTACGTCGTCGAATGCACGCGGCGCCTTTGACTGGGCGTTTGCGCGTGGCGAGAAGATTCTCTTCCTGCCGGACCAGCACCTGGGCCGGAATACTGCCTTCGCGATGGGCATCCCGCTGCACGAGATGGTTGTTTGGGACCCTTACATGCTGAACGGCGGAGTGGCTCCGGAGCGTTTGAAGGCGGCCAGGATCATCCTGTGGAAGGGACACTGCTCGGTGCATCAGCGCTTTCTGCCTGAGCATGTCGATCGCATCCACCGGGACGAGCCGGGGATGACCGTGGTGGTGCATCCGGAGTGCCGCTGGGAGGTATGCCAGAAGGCGGATGTGCTGGGTTCGACCGAGAAGATCATCCAGACGATCGAAGCGGGGGCACCGGGTTCGAGCTTCGCGGTAGGCACCGAGATCCACCTGGTGAACCGGCTTGCGGAACGCTTTCGGCCGCTCGGGAAGAGAGTGATTACGCTTGATGAATCGGGCTGCCTGTGCACGACGATGTACCGGATCTCGCCGGCGCACCTGGCGTGGGCGCTTGAGAACCTGGTGCAGGGAAAGGTCGTCAACCAGATCAAGGTTGCCGATGAAACGAAACACTGGGCCAAGGTAGCCCTCGACCGGATGCTCGAGGTGAAGTCGTAGGGGCAAGGGCAACCTCGTCCTCGCGCCGGACGGTCGCCACTTCGTGGGGTGGAAGCGCTTTGCACGCAGGCTGCATGGAGGAAACCTTGGCTTCTGACGCTGGCCAGCGCTCCCACCCCACAAGGTGGACGCCGTCCGCGATGAGGACGCAGTTGCTGTTGCTTTAGGAGTTTGCTTGTGAAGAAGACGTTTACGTTGGACGAGGCTCGCTTGTTGTTGCCTGTGCTGGGGGCTTTGCTGTTGAAGGCGCGGCAGGCGGCGGTGCGGGCGGGTACGATCGAAAACGAGATGCAGGAGCTGAGCCAGCGCATCTTCCTGTCGGGCGGGATGCACGTCGACGTGGCCGCCGTGGCGCGTCGCCGGGCGGAGCGCGAGAAGGCTGTCGAAGAGGCGCGCACGACTATTGAAGAAGTCTCAGAGATCGGCGCACAGGTCGCCGAGATGGAACAGGGTGGACTCGAGTTTCCCTGCCTGATCGAAGGACGCACGGTCCTGCTTTGCTGGTCGCTTGGCGAGGACGAGATCACTGCGTGGCGCGAAGAAGACGACAAGCCGGAGGTACGGCGCGTCATCGACCAGCGCTTTACGTCCAGGCGCGAACGTGAGCGGCCTAACTGATCAGGAGCAACCGCGAAGATGTCCTCGTTGCGGATTGTTGACCGTTTGGTTGGGGAAATAACCGCTGGCGCGTGCTGGCGCTCTCGTCCTGCTAGGGGGTGCCCGTCCGGCCGCAGGACACGTCTGCTTTTGTACTAGGATGAGTCAGTGCCGTTCCACCGTGGCTTGCGTCGAACGAGCTGAGGACGAGATGACGAAGAGTGCGTGGGCGCGTGGTCTGGGTGTGGCGGGGCTCTCCTGCTCGATGTGGCTGACAGGCTGCGCCAACTTCTTTGTCAATCCAGGTACCGGCAGCGGTACCGGGACCGGTGGTTCTACCGGCGATTATGTCTATGTCGTTAACGCGAACAACACGCTCAGCCAGTTTGCGGTGGGCACCGCGAAGCTGACGGCGATCTCCGGATCCCCGATCACCCTGGCCGATGGATTGTCGGCTACGTCGGTTGCCGTGACGCGGAAGAACGGCTTCGTCTTCGTGGGTGGAAACGGAGCGATCGAATGCTACTCGGTCGGTTCAAACGGAGCCCTGAGTGCGACGACCGCAGGCGGCGGAACGGCAACGGCTAACTTCGTCTCGCTTGAAACCTCACCCGACGGGCAGTGGCTCTTCGGCCTCGATGCGCTGATCCCGGCTGCGCCTGTACTCTATGTGTTCTCGATCAATGCGACCACCGGGGCCCTGGCGCTGGCCGGCAGCGCGGGCGTCCCGTTGCCCGTGCCGGGCGGTGGCGCAGCGGCGCCGCACATGGTGAAGATCTCGCAGAACGGAAGCTTCGTCGCCGTGATGCTGGGCGCGGGCGGCGACGTATTCTATAACTTCGCGACCACGACAGGCGTCCTGACCCAGGCCGGTGCGCTCAAAACCAATGGTTACGAGGATGACTCGATCCTGTTCGACAAGACGAGCGGCTTTGCCTTTATCGGGCGCTACGGCCTGAAGGCAAATACCAGCACCATTGTCTCCTACAGCGTCAGCGCGGATGGCATCCTGAGCTCCATCGGAAGCGTCGCAAGCGGCGATGTCCCCTATTCGATGGCGCTCGACAGCACCAACACCTATCTTTATGCGGCGAACCGCGGTTCATCGGACGTTTCGGGCTACGCGGTGGCGGCTGGTCTGCTGACCGCTGCCTCTGGATCTCCCTACATCGCCGGCACTGCGGTTTCGGCCATCGCACGCGACAGCACGGGCGCTTACCTGGTAGCGGCGGCCACAGGAGGATCGTCCGACCTGACCCTCTACTCGTTTGACGGCACCACCGCAGGTAAGCTCGACACGGCTGCAAGCGTCGTCAACGGCAGCGGGGTGGCGGGGTCGATCGCTGTTGCCGCAACCCACTCGACCACGGCCGACTTCTAGCACGGCTGATTTCGACCCAGCTGATTTCTAACCAGCTGATCTCTGGAACAGCTGATTTCGACCCAGCTGATTTCGGACCAGCTGATCTCTGGAACAGCTGACTTCCAGCACGGCCGACTTCAAGCACACCCGGCCAGGATGGTAGTCTCAGGGGTGGAACCGAAGATACCTTGAGACTGGACCACCCTTCCTTGCTCTCCCCTTTCCGCCTGCGGCTGCAGGCTTCGCGGCTCGTGGCTGGCGCCGTCCTGCTGCTGTCACTTGCCGGCTGCAAAAGCTTCAAGGCCAGGCCTGATGATTCCTATGTCTTTGTAACCGCGAAGCAGAGCTTTCTGCGCGATCGTGTCGCGGCGGTGTCGAACCGCGTGGCGCAGGTGGCGAACGGCGACAAGTTGAAGGTGCTCGATCATGGCCGGCACTTTCTGAAGGTGCAGACCGGCGACGGCAAGATCGGCTGGATCGAAGAGCGTTCGGTCGCAACGCCGGAGACGGCGGCCGCCTTTGACCTGATGAAGGAACAGCACAAGGCCGACCCGGATATCGCCGGCGCCGTGACCCGCGACCAGGTGTACATGCACCTGCGTCCGGGGCGCGATACGGACCGGTTCTACCTGCTGCCCGAGGGCGAGAAGCTGAGGCTGCTGAAGCGCTCGATTGTGACCAAGGTGGTGAACCCATCAACCGTTGCGCGTGAGCAGAAGCCTATTCCCGAAGCAGTGGGAACCCATGCGGTGCGCAAGGACAAGCCTGCTAAAGCCGCGGTCCAGGCGGCGGCCCCCGTGCCGCCGGCGATGGAAGACTGGTGGCTGGTACGGGATTCGCAAGGGCACACGGGCTGGCTCTTCGGCCGCATGATGGACGTCGACGCGCTGGACTCGCTGACGCGGTACTCGGAGGGGCAGAAGTTCGTTGGCGCCTACGTGCTGACGACGGTGCATGACGAAGGCGCACCGACGGAGCTCAAAGACCTACCCATTTACGTCGCCGTGATGAACTCCTACAAGTCCGGGCTGCCATACGACTTCGACCAGGTGCGCGTGTTTACCTGGAGCATGGCGCATCACCGATATGAGACAGCCTTCCGCGAGCGGAACATCGAGGGTTATCTGCCGGTGAGGATCTCGCGCTTGAAGGACCCGAGTGAAAAGCCGCCGCTCGGGACGATGGAGCTGCCTGCATTCTCGTACAGGGTGCTGGCGGCGGATGCGCCTGCTGTCACGCCCGATCCGGCGTCCGGCGCGATGATTCCGACCAAGACGGTGGAGCGCACGTTCCGGCTGGAAGGGAACCTGATCCGCCGCGTCGGAGGCAGCTTGCCGGCGGGAACCGATCCGATCGCACATCCCGAACCGGTGACGGATAAGAAGAACAAGAGGCGGCGGTAGATCAACCGAGGCGAAGCCGTGCACCCTACGAAATCTAAGCTCTGCTGATCACCGGACGTGCTGCGCAGAAAGGCTGCTAAGCGTAGAAGGATCGTATGGCTGCGACGACCGTCTGCTGCTCGTCTTCGCGCAGTTCGGGGTAGATCGGCAGTGCAAGGACCTCGGCCGCGGCCTTTTCCGCCTCCGGAAAGTCGCCGGTCTTGTAGCCGAGGCCAGCGAGCGCTTCCTGCTGGTGCAGGCACAGCGGATAGTAGACCTCGCTGCCGATGCCAAGTCGGTTGAGGTACGTGCGCAGCTCGTCGCGCCGCGGCGCGCCGGGCACGTCTTCCATCAGTACGTGATCCGCGCGCGCGCATGGGTCCAGGGCAGGACCACCCCGTCGGCGATGGATTTCGGCGCCTCGGGTGAGGGCGCGACGGCGATTCCTGCGGCCAGGAACAGCTCGTGATAGTTCGCGGCGAGCGCGCGTCGCTGCCGGGTCCACTGCTCGATGTAGCGGAGCTTCACCTCGAGCACGGCAGCCTGCAGGGTGTCGAGCCGCGAGTTCCAGCCGACCTCCTCGTGGAAGTAACGGCGCTTCATGCCGTGGGCGCGCAGCGAGCGTGCGCGTTCGTCGATCTCGGCCGAGCGTGTGGTCAGCATGCCGGCGTCGCCAAACGCCGATAGATTTTTCGTGGGATAGAAGCTGAAGGCGGCTGCGTCGCCCAGCCCACCGGCCGGGATACCGGCCCAGGTGGCGCCGAAGGCCTGGGCTGCGTCTTCGATGAGCCGGAGACCAGGATGCTGTTGCTGCAGCCTGGTGAACTCGTCCCAGTCGGCGCATTGGCCGTAGAGATGCACGGGAAGGATCGCCCTTACCCTCGGCTCTGCCGAAAGCGCGTCCTGCCGGAGCACAGCTTCGACGGCTGCGGGCGCAAGGTTGAAGGTAAGCGGATCGATGTCGGCGAAGAGCGGCCTGGCGCCTGCCCGGAGGATGGAGCTGGCGGACGCGAAGAAGCTGAAGGGTGAGGTGATGACGGCATCCTGCTCCGGCCGCGGCGTGGCTTCTGCGCTGTCTCCGATGCCGGCCGCTGCCAGCGCAAGCCAGAGGGCGTCGGTTCCGCTCGCGCAGCCGATGGCGTGGGGTGCACCGCAAGCCGTAGCCGCGGCGTGCTCGAATCGCTCGACCTCCGGGCCGAGTACAAACCGCTGCGATGCGCAGACCGCTTCGATCGCCTGCATGACTTCGGACCGGATGGCGCTGAACTGGCGGAGAAAATCGAGGAAGGCGACGGGCTGCGAGATCGCAGGGGGGGTTGCGAAAGTAGAGACTTGCGGCACCTTTTCATCGTACAACGGAGTGGGGATGGACCAGATCAAGCTAAAGTCATAGCGGAAGCTTGATCTTTCAGTAACGGTCACCGTATGGTTGTATTTTTGTGGGGGGTAGGCTCCCGCGGTGATTTTCAGGTTCGGGTTGACTGTACTACCGCTCAATCAGATGCAGCGCGCACACGCTCCAGCACTTTTGGGCGTCTAAACAGTCCAGGTTAGCAAGCCAAGGGAGATCGGCAATATGGAATCCAAGCCGGCACAGAATATTCAGGACACCTTCCTGAACACTGTTCGCAAAGATAAAAGCCCCATCACGATCTATCTGGTGAGTGGCGTGAAACTGACCGGGAAGATCCGTTCCTTCGATAAGTATTCGGTGCTGCTTGAGAACAACAGCCAGGAGCAACTGATCTTCAAGCACGCGATCTCTACCGTGGTGAGCGGCCGCGCCGGAGCCCATACGGAGCTTCGTTCCGATGTAAGGTCTTCAGCGAACTCGCACGCGTCCAGCGACTCCTCGGCTGCCGCGGGCGATTAGAGGATGACGGCGTCCCGGGGACGCGGAGCAGATACGACCGAACGGAATATCAAGCCTGAGCGTGAAGCCGCACCTGCTGCGGACGGTTCGCTGCGCATTCGGTCTACCCTGGTGCGGCCGGAGCGTGCCGTGCTGGTTGCGGTTGAGTTTACCGGCGAGCGGCGCAGGATCACGGCGGCACGCAAGCTCGCGCAGAGGTCGGCTCGGGGTGGCGTTCGGGAGCTTGCCTCGAGCGGCGGAAATACCGACGTGCTCGACGAGGTCTTCCGCGAAGATTTGTACCAGCCCGCTGTCGATGCCGATCTTTCTCCCTCTGAACTGACCGGGCTGGACTTCGATGCGTCGCTGGCGGAGTTTGAAGAACTGGCTCGCAGCGCAGGCGCAGACGTTGCCGCGACGGTTATCCAGCGGCGGGATCGCCCCGACGCCGCTACTCTGGTCGGCACCGGCAAGATTGAGGAGATCGAGGGGGTCGTGGCTTCGACCGAGGCGGATCTCGTCCTGTTTGACCATGATCTGACACCCTCACAGCTGCGCAATCTTGAAGGGCGCCTGCCCTGCCGGGTCATCGACCGGACTCAGCTCATCCTCGACATCTTCGCTCGGCATGCGCGTACCCGCGAAGGTCAGATGCAGGTGGAGCTTGCACAGCTGGAGTACCAGCTGCCCCGCCTGGCCGGCAAGGGCAAGGCGATGAGCCAGCTCGGCGGCGGCATCGGCACGCGTGGACCGGGTGAGACGAAGCTCGAAACCGATCGCCGGCGCATCCGTCTACGGATCGACCACGTGAAGGCACAGCTGGAATCGGTACGCGGCATACGCCGCCAGCAGAGGCAGCGCAGGGAAGCGGTGCCGGTTCCGGTCGTCGCCCTGGTGGGCTATACGAATGCGGGCAAGAGCACGCTGTTCAATGCGCTGACCGCGGCCGGGGTGCTGGAAAGTGCGCGTATGTTCGCAACGCTTGATCCCAAGCTGAAGCAGATCACGCTGCCGTCGCGGCGCAAGGTGCTCCTGTCCGATACCGTGGGATTCATCCGCAACCTGCCCCACACGCTGGTGACAAGCTTTCGCGCGACGCTTGAAGAGGTAGAGCGGGCCGAGATCCTGTTGCATCTTCGCGATGCCTCAAGCGAGATGATGGAGGAGCAGAAGGCGCAGGTGGAAAAGGTGCTGGGCGAGCTTGAAGTTGAACGCAAGCCGGTGATCGAGGTGCTGAACAAGATTGACCTGCTGACGCCTGAAGCGCGAGCCGAGCTTCGGACCGGACCGGACGCAGTTGCCGTCTCCGGGCTTACCGGCGCCGGGCTCGATGAGCTGCTGGCTGCCATTGACCGGGCGCTGGTGGTTGATCCGTTGACCGAAGCGGAGTTCCGTCTGCCGCAGTCCGAGGGTGCTGCTCTGGCTGCGCTCGAGGCCGGGGCCGTCGTCAGCAACAAGCGATTCGAGGGCAACCTGGTGTTCCTGCATGCTGTCGCCCCTGCGTCGCTCGTAGGCCGTTACCGCCGTTTCATCGAGCGTGCAATGCGCTGATCGGCAGGGCGAGTGCGTGTTCGTTTACCGCGCAACCCGTTCGGTAAGCGGATTGTACGTTTGACACTCCCCTATGCGTTTGCTAAAACTTAGAGGTATTCAAAGAGTTTCCAAAGCACACAAATTGCAGTCGGAACATGGTGTGTTCCGGCGGGGATTTTAGAGGTTTTCGGCGGCCCTGACGGGCTGTCCTCCTATTCATGGAAGCAATCCTAAATTCACTTGGTAAGCTGATCCTCGGCTCGGTGCCGACGGTCGGTTTCTTTATTGCCCTGATCATCGCGTATGGGTTCCTAGTGCGGCGGCCGCTTGATGCCGTGCTTGCAAAGCGTCGTGCCATGACCTCGGGCGCCGTGGAGCAGGCACGCGGTGCGATGAGCGCAGCCGAGGCCGAGACCGCTGTCTTTGAAGACAAGCTACGCGCCGCGCGCGCGGAGCTCTTCGCTGCACGGGACCAGCGTCTCGCGAAGTGGGCTTCCGAGCGCGAAGCGATGCTGGCGGACGCGCGCGCCCTTACCGCGACCAAGATCGGCAGCGCCCGGCAGGAGATCGAACAGGGAGCCGTCGTCGCTCGCCAGCAGATTGAAAGCATGAGCGTTGAACTGAGCGCCAAGATTCTGAAGGCCGTGCTGCCCGCCGGCGTCAGCGGAACGGGAGCGGCGCAGTGAAGAATCTGAAGCATGGAACCTTGAAGTTCGGTTCGAGCATGATCGTTGCTCTGTGTCTCATGTCCTTTGTACCGGCGCTTCCTGCGCAGGAGGCCGCGCCTGCTGCCGCGAAGATCACGGCCGGGGGAGAGCGTGCGACCGCTGCCGGTGCCTCTCCCGAAGCAAATCAGGAAGAGAAGGACGAGAACGACGCCTATAGGCACTCCGCCATGGTGCAGAAGATCGGCCACATGATGGGGATGAGCACGGAAACGGCCGCGACCACCTTCGAGCTGCTGAACTTCGCCGTGCTCGCGATCGCGGTCGGTGCCGCTGCCTTCAAGCTGCTGCCGAAGACCTTTCGCGATCGCAATTCGACGATCCAGAAAGAATTGACCGACGCCCGCACAGCGACCGAAGAGGCGAGCCTCCGGCTGAACAGTGTGGAAGAGCGGCTGGGCAAGCTGGACGGGCAGATCGCCGAGATGAAGGCGCAGGCCGAGCGCGATGCCGCAGCCGAAGAGCAGCGCTTCCGGGCCGCCGCTGAAGAGGAGAAGAACAAGATCCTGGCCAGCGCGCCGAGCAGGAGATCGCTTCGGCCGCGCTGCACGCCCAGCGCCAGCTGCAGCAGTACGCGGCGGGCCTTGCGATCGACCAGGCAGCCAAGCGCCTGGTGATTACCGCTGAAACGGACCGGCTGCTGGTGCAGAACTTCGCTGAGCGGTTGGGCGGCGGCAAGGGCGGTGAAAACTAATGGCAGATGCAGGAGTTGTTGCCTACCGCTACGCAAACGCCTTTGCTTCGGTTGCCCAGAAGCAGGGACTCGACCTGATGGCCGCGCGGCAGCAGATGAAGGACTTCGCCGACACCTTCGAGTCGAGCCACGATCTGCGTGAGATCCTGATGGACCCGTCGATCCCGAACGATCAGAAGCTCGCTGTGCTTGACGCCATCGCGGAGCGGCTTGGGATCATGCGCGAGGTCCGCAACTTCCTCGCGATCATCATGGACCATATGCGGCTGCACGAGCTCGAGGTGATCCTGGCCGCGTATGATCAGGTGGCTGATGTGGATCTCGGCGTGACTGAAGCGGAAGTGACCAGCGTGCACGAACTGGAAGGCGAAGCCCGCGCCCACCTCGAGACGCAGGTGGCGAAGCTGGCCGGGCAGAAGGTAAGGATCACCTACAAGCTGGACTCCGGGCTGCTGGGCGGAGCCGTGGTGAGGATTGGATCGACCGTGTATGACGGGTCGGTGCGTACGCAGCTGGAGCAGATGAAGCAGGCGCTGGTCAGCGCTTAACGCTCCCCTATAAACTCAGATTTGCGGCTGCCAGAGCGGCCGAGGACAGGATCAAGACAAGTATGGCAACGATGAGGGCTGACGAGATAACCGCACTGCTGAGCCAGAAGATCGAGAACTACGAGCAGCGTGTACAGGTGGATGAGGTAGGCACGATCGTATCGCTGGGCGACGGAATCGCCCGCGTGCATGGGCTTGACAAGGTGATGGCGGGTGAGCTGATCGAGTTCCCGCGCGGGGTCTCCGGGCTCGCCATGAACCTTGACGAGGACCAGGTGGGCGCCGTCCTGCTGGGTGACTTTGCGGAGCTGCGCGAAGGCGAGCAGGTAAAGCGCACAGGCAAGATCATGTCCGTGCCGGTAGGTGAGGCCCTGATCGGCCGCGTGGTAAACGCGCTCGGCCAGCCGATCGACGACAAGGGTCCGATCAACACCACCGAGAGCCTCCCAGTCGAGCGTCTCGCGCCCGGCGTCATCGATCGCCAGAGCGTCCGTGAGCCCATGGCAACCGGCATCAAGGCCATCGACACCATGATCCCGATCGGCCGCGGCCAGCGCGAGCTGCTGATCGGCGACCGCCAGACCGGCAAGACCGCCATCGCGCTTGACACCATCATCAACTCGGCGAAGAACAACCTGATCTGCATTTACTGCGCGATCGGTCAGAAGCGCTCCTCTGTTGCCCAGGTCGTTCAGACGCTGGAGAGTTATGGCGCGATGGCTTATACCATCGTCGTCGCGGCGACCGCATCAGAGCCCGCGCCCATGCAGTACCTTGCGCCCTTTGCCGCGACCGCGATGGGTGAGTACTTCCGCGACAACGGCAAGCATGCCCTGATCATCTACGACGATCTTTCAAAGCACGCGGCCTCCTACCGTGAGATCTCGCTGCTGCTGCGCCGTCCGCCAGGTCGCGAGGCGTATCCCGGGGACGTCTTCTACCTGCACTCGCGCCTGCTTGAGCGCAGCTCCAAGGTGTCGGACAAGCTGGGTGGCGGTTCGCTGACGGCGCTGCCGATCATCGAGACCCAGGCGGGTGACGTTTCGGCGTACATCCCGACCAACGTCATCTCGATCACCGATGGACAGATCTTCGTCGAGACCGACCTCTTCAACTCGGGTATCCGTCCCGCCGTCAACGTCGGTCTTTCCGTATCGCGCGTAGGCTTTGCCGCCGCGGTGAAGGCGACCAAGCAGGTCGGGTCCACGTTGAAGCTCGACCTGGCGCAGTATCGTGAGCTTGCCGCGTTCTCGCAGTTCGGTTCAGATCTCGACAAGGTCACGCAGAACCAGCTCAACCGCGGTGCGCGACTGGTTGAGCTGCTGAAGCAGCCCCAGTTCCAGCCGCTTTCGATGGAGAAGCAGGCAGCGATTCTCTACGCCGGGGTAAACGGCCTGGTCGATGACGTGGAGGTCAAGGATCTGCGCGCGTTCGAGGACGGTTTCTATCCTTACCTCGAGTCGCAGGCGCCTGCCATCCTCACCGACATCGCAAGCAAGAAGCAGTTTGATGATGATCTCAAGAAGAAGCTGACGGATGCGATCAAGGACTACAAGGGTGGCTTCCTGGCAGGTCTGAAGGATAAGTCGAAGCAGGCTGCGGATGCGTCGACGAACGCGACCAGGGGCTCTGAATCAACGAACGCATCGGCGATGGTGGGCAACAAGTAAATCATGGCAAACGTCCTCGATCTACGACGCCGCATCCGCAGTGTGAAGAACACGCGGCAGATCACCAAGGCCATGAAGATGGTCTCGGCCGCGAAGCTGCGGCGCGCACAGGAACGTGCCGTACAGGCACGGCCTTATGCGCAGATGATCGTCAACGTGCTTGAATCACTCGTACGCCGGACCGACCTTTACAATCCGCAGACGGGCAACATCCTGCATCCTCTGCTTGTCGAGCGCGAAGAGAAGAACGTGCTGCTGATCGTCATCGCCGGCGATAAGGGCTTTGCCGGCGGCTTCAACTCGAACGTGGGCAAAGCCGCGCAGAAGTTCATCGACCTCCGCGTCAGCAAGGGCCAGAACGTCGACCTTGAACCCGTTGCAAAGAAGGCGATCGGCCTCTACAAGCGCAGGTACGCAGCGGCCAACTACGAGAAGACGGAAGAGCACTACGACAACGATCTTTCGACCCACTACGATGTAATTCGCCATCGCGCCGAGCAGGTTGAAGTGGTGGCTGAACATCCCGACCTGCTGCTGCGCTCCTCCTTCGAGGACGTGACGGAGATGGCGCGCGACATCATCAAGCGCTACGAGCGGGCCGAGATCGATGCCGTGTACCTGGTCTATAACGAGTTCAAATCTGTGCTTTCCCAGCGCATCGTGGTGGAAAAGCTGCTGCCTATCAAGAAGCTTGGCAGGCAGGAGATCGAATCAGCCGAGGAGATGACCCAGGAACAGCGTGACGCCGCAGTCATTGCGGCTGAAACGGGCGGCATCAGCGTGCACGAGCCGGATACGACCGAGATGGATCGCGAGGCCAAGAAGTTCGGCACGGCGGAGGTCGATTACATCTTTGACCAGTCGCCCGAAGAGCTGTTCTCGCACCTGATCCCGCGCTACGTGACGACGCAGATCTTCCATGCGCTGCTTGAGTCGACGGCTGCAGAACACGCCGCCCGTATGACCGCAACCGATGCAGCGACCAAGAACGCAGGCGACCTGATCGACTCGCTCTCGCTGACCATGAACCGTGTGCGCCAGGCGGCAATCACCAAGGAAATTATCGAGATTGTAAGCGGAGCGGCGGCGCTGTAACGGCCGTGGCCCTGAAAGAGATTATGGCTGAGAATATTGGAAAAGTAATATCGATTAGCGGACCGGCGGTGGACGTCCAGTTCGAAGAGAAGAATATGCCGCCGATCTTCCAGGCGCTGCGGATCACCAGTGAGGGCTTCACCGTTCCCACCCCGCTCGACGTGATCGTTGAGGTGCAGCAGCACCTGGGCGAAGGCCGCGTGCGCTGCATCGCGATGGTGGCGACCGAGGGCATGGTCCGCGGTATGAACGCCTATGACACGGGCAACGGCATCATGGTGCCGGTCGGACGCGAAACGCTTGGCCGGGTGCTCAACGTGCTTGGTCAGCCGGTCGATGAACTCGGCCCGGTGAATGCCAAGGTGCATATGCCGATTCACCGGCAGGCACCCGCTTTCGATGAACAATCGACTTCCGAAGAGATGTTCGAGACCGGGATCAAGGTCATCGACCTCATCCAGCCCTTCCTCAAGGGCGGCAAGATCGGGCTCTTCGGCGGCGCCGGTGTAGGCAAGACCGTCGTCATTCAGGAGCTCATCAACAATGTCGCTCAGCAGCACGGTGGCTTCTCGGTCTTCGCTGGCGTGGGCGAGCGTACCCGTGAAGGCAACGACCTCTGGCATGAGTTCCAGGAGTCTGGCGTTATCGATTTGAAGGACTTCTCGAAGTCCAAAGCTGCGCTGATCTATGGCCAGATGACCGAGCCGCCGGGAGCCCGTCTTCGCGTCGCGCTGACGGGTCTGACCGTCGCCGAGTATTTCCGAGACGAAGAGGGTGCCGACACCCTGCTCTTCATCGACAACATCTTCCGCTTCACCCAGGCCGGTTCCGAGGTGTCGACGCTGCTTGGCCGTATGCCTTCAGCCGTCGGCTACCAGCCAAACCTGGCCACCGAGATGGGCGAGCTGCAGGAGCGGATCACCTCGACCAAGAAGGGTTCGATCACCTCCGTGCAGGCCGTGTACGTGCCCGCCGACGACTTGACCGATCCGGCCCCGGCGACCACCTTTGCCCACCTCGACGCAACGACCGTGCTTTCGCGGCCCCTGTCGGAGCTGGGTATCTACCCGGCTGTTGACCCGCTGGCTTCGACCTCGCGCATCCTTTCTCCGCGCATTGTCGGCCAGGAGCACTACGACGTGGCGCAGGGTGTGAAGCGCATTCTGCAGCGCTACAAGGATCTGCAGGACATCATTGCGATCCTCGGAATCGACGAGCTTTCGGAAGACGATAAGATCACCGTCGCACGCGCGCGCAAGGTCCAGCGTTTTCTATCGCAGCCCTTCCATGTGGCCGAGATCTTTACCGGTATTCCGGGTGCATATGTGAAGGTTGAGGATACGGTCCGCTCGTTCAAGGAGATCATCGAAGGCAAGCACGATGACATCCCGGAACAGGCCTTCTACCTGAAGGGTGGCATTGAAGATGTTCGCGCCGCCGCCGAGAAGATGAAGCAGAACGCTTAGCAGCAGGGTTGAAGGGGCCGGATTTCTTCTACAGGGAGCCGGCCCCTGTCACCGCGAGAGACGATGGCTGAGACTTTACAGGACGGGAAGTTGACGGTACGGCTGGTTACGCCGGATCGTGTGCTGCTGGATGCAACCGCCGATGCGGTCGAGTTGCCGTCCGCATCGGGCTACATGGAGGCACTCTACGGCGCCGCCCCGCTGCTTGCAGAGCTTGGCTCTGGCGAAGTGCGGCTGCATGGCGGGTCCGCCGGCGAGCAAAAGTTCTTCGTCGCCTGGGGCTTTGTCGAAGTGCTGCCGGAGCGGGTAACGATCCTGGCCGAGACTGCGATGCATCCCGAAGAGATCGACCGCGCAAAGGCGGAAGAGGACCTGCAGCACGGGCAGAAGATGTGGTCCGAGGCCGGCGACGATGCCGACAAGTATGCGGACGCGAACGAGATCACCCGCAAGGCTGAGGCTGAGCTGGCGTCCTCGGAGGGCAAGACGGCCTGACCCAAGCCCACCTACTTCAACCGATGTTGAAAGCCGCCCGGTTGGGGCGGCTCTTCTGTCCTTGCAAAGGGAGGCAATTGGCTACCGTCGAAGAGAGGCGCCCCTGACCTCACCCTCGGTAAAAGGCACGGGGCCTGGGTGAGAAGAGCGGCGCCGTCGCTTACCGAGTCAGCACGGGCAGAGCAATGAAGCTGGGCTGAGCCGGCGTATGCAGGATGGACTGGGTGGCGGCGCGGTAGTCTCCGGGTTGCGCGTTAAAGATGTTGGCGACGAAGGTCTGCGGGTTACGGTCGTAGAGCGGGAACCAGCTGGACTGGACCTGCACCATGATGCGATGGCCGGGCAGGAAGACGTGGTTGGCGTTCGGCAGGTTGAAGACGTAGGGTTCGGGAGTGTTGGCGGGGATCGGCTTTGCCGTCGAAAGCGACTCGCGGTAGCGGCCGCGGAAGATGTCGGCCGAGATCATCAGCTGGTAGCCTCCCATGCGCGGCTGGCCGGCGACCTCGTCCGGGTAGACGTCGATCAGCTTGACCACCCAGTCGGCGTCGGTGCCGGTGGTCGCGGCTACCAGGTTGGCGATAGGTTCGCCGGCGATGGTAAGCGGCTTTTCAAGGACATCCGAGGTAAAGACCGCGACGTCTGGCCGGCCGGACTGCTCGATCTGCGACTCGGCGAGCCAGTTGGCCCAGCCGTTGTCTTCGGTGTAGCCTATGGGCTTCGAGGGACGGGCGCGATAGGGAACCGGCTTCGCCGGGTCGGAGACGTACTTCGTCTCAGCGGCTTCAGAGCCTACGGGCGGATTCATGCTGAGGGCGCCCCCGGCGTGCAGGTAAAGCTTGGCGGAGGGCTGGGCTGCCGGCCATGCGGGCAGCTGCTGCCAGCGGTCCGAACCGGACTGGTAGGCGGTAACGGCGGGGATGCTCGACGGCTCGGCCTCTGGCACATCGCCAAGGTACTTCGCAAGAAAGGGAGCCAGGGTCGAATGACGCCAGGTATAGCTGGGGTCGGCGGGGAACTTGACGAGGCCAAGCGTCGCGCCTTCGTCGATGGCGCCGCCATGGTGCCAGGGGCCCATCGATAGATAGACCATGTGGTTGGTGTCGAGCGGCTTGATGGCCTTGTAGACAGCCATCGCGCCGTAGATGTCTTCAGCGTCCCAGAGCGAGTGAACCAGCATGATGGGAACAGTGGGCGCCTGCTTCGCGTACTGCGTTGCAAGGATCCGGTCGACTGCCTGATTTTGCCAGAACTCGTCGTAGGCGGGATGCGCGACGACCTTCTGCCAGAAGCCGATCTGCCCGAGGCCACGTTCCTGCGCGAGGGCGCCGGCCGAGCCTGCACGCATCCACATCGCATAGTCGTCGTAGTTCGAGACGGGCCACTTGTAATCGTTGGCGCGGCCGCCCGCCTGCTCGTAGATGTACGATTCGTTCTGCTGGCGGAAGGCGCCGTTGTGGAACCAGTCGTCGCCGCGCCAGCCGTCGACCATGGGGTTCATGGGAACGGCCACCTTGAGCGCGGGATGCGGGTTCACGAGCGCCGCGAGCGTGGTGAAGCCGTCGTAGGAGATGCCGATGATTCCGACCTTACCTGAGGTCTCGGGGATGTTCTTCACGAGCCAGTCGATGGTGTCGTAGGTGTCGGTCGAGTGATCAACCTGGGTCGGGTTCAGCGGGCCCCGGAAGGGCCGGTTCATCACGTAGTCGCCTTCCGAGCCGTACTTGCCGCGGACGTCCTGCACGACGCGGATGTAGCCGCCTTCGATGATGACGTCGGTCGCGTTGTCGTAGCCGAAGAGCGAGCTTGCCAGGTGGGTGGACTGGGCGTTCGCCGTAAGGGCAGCGGCGGAGTAAGGCGTGCGGGTCAGGATGATCGAGGCTTTGTGGCTGGTCGTGGCCGTCTTCGGGATCAGGATGACGGTGTTCAGCTTGACGCCGTCACGCATGGGGACCATGACGCTGCGGCGGGTGAAGTCGGAGATGTCGGGCGGGGTGAAGGTGGCGGGCGTCTCTGACGGCAGCTGCCGACTTTGCGAAGAGGCCAGGACGGGCAGCAGCAAGGGCAGGACGCTCAGAGCGCACAGGAGACGCGACGATCGTTGAGGCTTCATGGTGCTCCGTTTCTCTTTGAAGGCGAACCGTAAAGACGTGTACGCCCTGACGCCGGGCCGGCGTTACTGCGTGCGCTGGGAGGCGCGTGGTGTCTCTTGCCTACGGCTTTTTCGTGAGGGGCAAGTACTGGTCGCGGAGCTCTGTCTGCCGGCTTGTCATCGGGATAGCCACACCTTGAATGAACACCTGCCGGACCGAGGTACGGACGTCGAGCGGATCGCCGTTGGCGACCACCACATTTGCGGTCTTGCCCACATCGAGCGACCCAAGCGATGCGCCTACACCAAACATCTCGGCCGGGTTAAGCGTGATGGCCTTGAGCGCCTCTTCATAGGGAAGGCCATACGCCACCGCGTACCCGGCAGCGTAGGGCAGGTTGCGTGGGTCTGACACTGGTCCGTCCGAGCTGTTGCTCGAGAGGGCGATCTTTACGCCACGTTTGGCAAGCTGCGCCGGCATGGAGAAGACGGCGTCGAAGCGTTCATTCGCCATGGGAGCGTCGTAGATGCTGCCCACGATGACCGGCACATGGTAGCTGGCGATCAGGTCGAGCACGGACTGCGCGTGCGAGACGTGGTTGAGGATCACCTTCAGCTTGAACTCCTGGGCGATCGCCATGGCGACTTCAACATCCTGGCTGGCCTCGGCGCCAAAGACGACCGGCTTTTCACCTTTCAGATAGGGAACCAGAGCCTCGAGCTTCAGGTCGCGCTTGGGCGCCGGGCCCTTGTGGTCGGGCTTCCTGCCGGCGTCCTGCTCAGCCATGTAGTTCTGCACATCAAGGAAGGTCTGGCGCAGCTGCGTGGCGACGCCCATGCGTGTGCTGGGGTACTTGCCGCCTGCTGCGCCGCGCCCGCCTCGCCGCCGGACCCCGCCATCGAAGTTCATGGCGAGTGCGATGTCGGGCTGAAGGATCATCTGATTGCGATCCTTGCCATACAGCTGGATGAGCGCGGCTTGTCCGGCGATCGAGTCTTCTGATGTCGGAGTGACGATGGCGGTGGTGACGCCGTTGATGCGGTTGATCGGGATGCGAATGGTCTCGGCGTGGAAGGCGTCGGTGACGTGCATGTGCGGCATGATCTCGTCCGAGGTTTCGACGAGGTCGTTCGAGGCTTCGTCGGAGGAGATCTCGGTGAGGCCGAGCTGCGTTTCGGAGTCGAAGAGGCCAGGGTAGACGGTCATGCCTTTGGCATCGAAGATCGTCGCGCCTGCCGGGACCGTGGTCGAGGCGGGGCCTACGGCGGTGATCTTGCCGTTGGTCAGGATCAGTGTGCCGTCTTCAATGGTCCCGTGCGTGATGGTGAGCAGCTTGCCGTCGGTGATCGCTACTGTAGAGGGCGGATGCTCGACCGTGTGATTGGGGCTTGGCGCCTGGGCCTGGGCCTGGGTTTGGGCCTGGGAAGGAGGCTGGGCCTGGGTTTGGGCCTGGGCCAGCGTTTGGGCCTGGGCCAGGATGGGCAGCAGCAAGGGAACTACGCTCAGCGCGCGGAGGCTGCGCAAAGGCCGCCGTGGGGTGCGTGGAAGGCGAACGAGCCGTGCCGGGGTGTGCCTTGTCATCTAGTTGCCTCCCTGGTCGTCGCTGCCGCCGAAGCCGGCCGTATGCATAACGCCCGAGAAGTGGGTGGTGCCGAAGCCCGGGAGGCTTGAATCGAAGAAGAGGTCGCCATCGATATAAACCTTCTCGGCGCGCGCATAGGTGGAAAGGGGATTGGTGTTCCAGATCACGAGATCACCATCCTTGCCGGTATCGATAGAGCCTGTGACCTTGTCGACGCCGATGATCCATGCGGCGTTCAGGGTCACCATGGCGATCGCCTCGTCTTCGGTCGCGCCGCCGTAGTGGACCATCTTGCCGGCCTCCTGGTTCAGGCGCCGGACATAGTCATTCGAGTCGGACTTGAGGGCCACGCGGACGCCTTCGCGCATGCTCATGACGGCGTTCCACGGGATGGCGTCGGCGGCCTCGTCCTTGTAACCCCACCAGTCGGCGAAGGTGGCGATGCCGGTCCCGTCTTTCGCGATCTCGGGGCCCACCTTGTACATCTCGAGGGCGTGGTGGAAGGCGTGGATCTTGTAGCCGTACTCCTTTGCGATCGCCTCTTCGGTCAGGAACTCATCGGCGCGATAGCAGTGGATCTGAACCAGGAGCTTGCCTTTAAGAACGTCTGCGAGCGCTTCAAGCTTCAGGTCGCGCTTGGGTGCGATGGCGTCGGCTGCATCCTTGCCGCCCTTTTTGATCTTGGCGTCGTAGGCGTCCCAGGATGCCATGTAGACCTTGGCGTCTTCAAAGGCCTGGCGCATGACCTCGAAGTTGCCCATGCGGGTTGAGGGCAGCATGTCGCGCCCGCCGTAGACGCGCTTGGGGTTCTCGCCCGAGGCGAACTTGATCGAACGCGGTGCATTGGGGAAGAGCATCTGCTGCTTGGACAAACCGAACTTGTTCTTGATCACGACCGCCTGGCCGCCGATCATGTTGGCCGAGCCATGCAGGAGAAGTTCGGTCGTGACCCCGCCGGCGAGCGCGTCGTAGAGGGCGGCGTCGGCGTTGTCGAAGGCGTCGATCATCATCATGGACGGGGTAACGGGGCTGGTGGCCTCGTTCACGTCGTTGCCCAGCGCAGAGTGCGAGTGGGGATCGATGATGCCGGGCGTGAGGTACTTGCCGGTGGCGTCGACGACCGTAGCGCCTGACGGTGCGTTCACCGTGGCGCCGACTCCGGCGATCTTGCCGTTGTGGACCCAGACCTGGCCGTTCGCAATCGTCCCGTGCGAGGCGGTCATCACGGTGGCATTTTTGATGACGAGGTCGGCGGTCGAAGATGGATTCGGGGGCGTCTGGGCGCGGCCGGCTGCAAAGCTGAATGCGAGCAGGGGCGGCAACAGGGTAAGCGAGCGGAATGGCAAGCGGAAGGCCTCCGAGCGGCGGGGTAAGGCGGATGATCGAAACGGTTAGGGCGAGGGTAACACGAGGTGGCAGCCGGGTAGGAGTCGCGGCGGCGGAGGTCCGGGTGAAAGGCGTGCGACCGCCGGCAGCCACAGGCGCTATGGTATCTATGTGCCAGAAATCCGTCTGGCCACGAGCAGCATGAGGCAGTTTCCCATTCCATGAGTTTGCCCAGCTTTGCGGAGACCGGATGCCCTACCCCCTGACGAATGTCCTGATTGATGCCCTGCCCGAAGCTTCCCGGCACAGGTTGATGCTGCAGTTGAAGCCCGTCGATATGGCTTTGAAGGAGCGCCTGTACGATGCGGAGGAGGCCCCTCGGTTTGTTCACTTCGTCACCTCCGGCATCGCCTCGATCGGGACCACGATGCTCGACGGAGGAACGACGGAGGTTGCAACGGTGGGCCGCGAAGGCGTCCCCCAGGGTCTGCATCTGCGCGGGCCGGCGCCGGTCCCAACGCGCTGTTTTATGCAGATCAGCGGTACCGCGCTGCGTATGGAGATGGAGGCGTTTGAACGGCTGTACGCCGAGGATGAGGCGATCCGCCGCATCGTGACCGCGTACTCGCAATACCAGTGCCTGATGATCAGCCAGATCGCCGGCTGCAACCGTCTGCACGGGGTCGAGTCGAGGATGGCTCGCTGGATGCTGGTGGTCGAGGACCGGACGGGCGAGGAGGTGCTGCGCCTGACCCAGGAGTTCCTGGCGCAGATGATCGGCAGCCGGCGCACGACGGTGACCGAGGTCGCAGGCAAGCTGCATGATCGCGGCTTGATCGACTACGCGCGGGGAACCGTGCGCATCCTCAATCGAGAGGGCCTGGAGCGCGTGGCATGCGAGTGCTACCCGATCAGCCGCGGCTTGCTGAAGAGCCTGTACAAGCCGGCGGGGCAGACGGTCTTCGGCGACGAGCCGCTTCAGTAAGGGCGCGGTCGCCCTTGCGCTTCGGGTTAGAATGCGGGAAATGCATAAACAGGCTCTGCTGGCTGGTTTCTTCTTTTTTGCTGCTTCGGTCCTTGTCGATCCGCTGCCATGTTCGGCTCAGGCTTCACCCGGCGCCCAGCCTCCGATCGCCAGGAAGATTCACACCGAGAAGCCGTTGCACGGCGCGGTGCTGGTCGACGACTACGCCTGGCTGCGCGAACGCGCGAACCCCGAAGTCCACCGGTATCTCGAGGCCGAGAACGCATACGCCGAGACCGCGACGGCGAGCGAAAAGCCGCTGGCTGACAGGCTTTACACCGAAACCGTGGCGCACATTAGGCAGACCGATGAGACGGTGCCCTACCGGAAGAATGGCTTCTGGTACTACCAGCGAACGCTTGAAGGCAAGCAGTACCCGGTGGTCTGCCGGAAGAAGGGCTCGGGGGCCTTCCCAACGAAGGGGCAGGAAGAGGTTCTGCTCGATGTGAACGAGTTGGCCGTTGGTGAGAAGTTCATGGCGCTGGGCGAGGTGGAGGTGAGCGACGACTCGAACCTGATGGCGTACACGACGGACAACGTCGGCTTCCGCCAGTACAGGCTGCATGTGAAAGACCTGAAGACGGGCAAGCTGCTGCCGGACACGGCCGAGCGCGTGGACTCACTCGCATGGGCGCCGGACAACAAGACGTTGTTCTATACGACCGAGGACGCGACCACCAAGCGCAGCGACCGGGCACACAGGCATCTGCTGGGGACCGACGCCGCGGCTGATCCTGACATCGCGAACGAAAAGGACGAGCGGTTTGAAGTCGAGGTAAGCCGAACGCTCGATGGAAAGTACATCCTTCTGCAGGCGCAGAGCCACATCACGAGTGAGTGGCAGTTTCTCGAGGCGAAGACTCCCGAAGCCGGCTGGACCATGATCGAGCCGCGCAGGGAGAACGTGCGCTACACGGTCGATGAGGGGAACGACCTGTTCTACCTGCTGGTGAATGACACGGACCCGGCAAACCGCCTGGTGGTGGCTCCGGTCGCTTCACCCGGCAAGGAGCACTGGAAAGAACTGATGGCTGCCCGGCATGAGGTCCCTATCTCCGGGGTTGAAGTGTTCAAGGACTTCTACGTGGTGAATGAGCGCGTGAAAGGCCTCGACCTGTTGCAGATGGTCGAGACAAAGTCCGGGCTGCCGAGATCCGGCGAGGCGCACAACATCAGCTTCCCGGAGCCGGCCTACGAGGCGAGTGCAGCCAGGAATGCAGAGTTTGACACCGACACGTATCGCTACGGCTATCAATCCCCGGTGACGCCGCCCTCGACGTTTGCATTTGACGTCAAGACACGGGGCTCAAAGCTGCTGAAGCAGCAGGAGGTGCCAGGCTATGACAAGAGCCTGTACACCGTCGAGCGCGTGATGATGCCGGCCAAGGACGGAACCGGGGTGCCGACCACCGTGGTCTACCGGAAGTCCACGTTCAAGCGAGGCGAGAACCCGCTGTTTGTCTACGGGTACGGATCCTACGGGGTCATCATCCCCGATGAGTTTCAGGTAGAGCGTCTGCCCCTGCTCGATCGCGGCGTGGTGGCTGCAGTGGCGCACATCCGCGGCGGTGGAGAGCTTGGCGAGGCGTGGCACGACGGCGGCAAGATGATGACCAAGCGCAATACCTTCACGGACTTCATCGAGGCGACGGAGGGGCTGCTGCGTGCAGGTTATGGCAAGCCGGGCGAGGTGGGGATCGAAGGTGCGAGTGCAGGCGGCCTGCTGATGGGTGCGGTCACGAACCTGGCGCCTGCGGGTCTGTTCAAGGTGGTGCTGTGCGAGGTGCCGTTCGTCGATGTGATGAATACCATGCTCGATGCGAGCCTGCCGTTGACGGTAGGGGAGTACGAGGAGTGGGGAAATCCTGCAGGCAAGGCGGCCTTCGACTACATGCGCACCTACTCGCCCTATGACAACGTCGAGGCAAAGCCCTATCCGGCGATCCTGGTGCAGACGTCCTTCGACGACTCGCAGGTGATGTACTGGGAGCCTGCCAAGTATGTAGCCAAACTGCGCGCCAGCAAGACGGATCATGAGCCGCTGGTCTTCTTTATCAATATGCACGGCGGACACGGAGGGTCGAGCGGCCGCTATGACCAGATCAGGGAGAGCGACCGCCGTTACGCCTTCATGCTGGACAAGCTCGGCGTGAAGTAGATTTCTTCGGAAATCAACAAGTACGTCCTGACGCCGGACGGGCGCCGCTTCGTGGAGAGTGGTCGCTGGCCCGCACACGCTGCAAAGGGGTAAACCTCAGCCGTGATGCGCGCAAGCGTCCCCACCCTGCGAAGTGGTCGATGTCCGCGTTGAAGACGTACTTGCTGTTGAACCTACGATGCCTTCTTGATCTTCGGCTTCTTATCAGCTGCTTCAGGCGCGATCGGCGCCGCGGCCAGGGCGTCGGCCTGCTGCTTGAGCGCGTGGATGACGACGCGCAGCATCTCTTCCTCGGGCGCTGGCTTGCCGGTCCAGATCTCGAATTGGCGCGCGCCCTGGGTCACGAACATCTCGACCCCGGTGATGACGTTGATGTTCTGCTGGCGTGCCAGGCGGATCAGCGGCGTATCGACCGGATTATAGACCAGGTCAAAGACGTACTTTGTCTTCAGGTCTTCGGCGCTTAGCAGAGGCGCAGCCTTCTGGCCGGCCATCCCGACGGGCGTGGCGTTGAGGATGACGTCGAATCCTGCCTTCGCGACGGCTTCATGCTTGATGACCTTCGCGCCCGCCTGCTTGGCGAGCTTCGCCGCGGTCTCTGGCGTGCGGTTCAGGATGAAGACATCGGCGCCCTTGTCGCGCAGACCGAAAACCGCCGCACGCGCAGACCCGCCCGCGCCGAGGACGAGGACCTTCGAGCCCTTTACGTCGAGGCGCTTGGCAAGCGGTGCCAGGATACCGGCGACGTCGGTGTTGAAGCCGTAGAGCTTACCTTCCTGGCGCAGCACAGTGTTGCATGCGCCGATCTTCTTCGAAAGCGGGTCCATGTGTGCGAGGTGCGGCAGGATGGCCTGCTTGTGCGGCATGGTGATCGAAACGCCGTGCACCGGGACCTGTCCCATCAAGGCGACCAGGTCTTCCACCTGGCTGGTCTGCAGTGCCAGGTAGACCGCGTTGACCGTCTCCCGGCGGAAGGCGGTGTTCATCATGATGGGCGAAAGCGACTTGTTGACCGGGTTGCCGGCGACACCGTAGACCTTTGTGGCAGCATCGACCTCTTCGATCCGGTAGGTTTCAACCAGGGTGCGGGCGGCGATCTGGCCAGGGCCGGTCTCGTCTCCCACCGAGGCGGCGGCGAAGGTGAAGGCGGAGCCGGCGCGCAGGCCGAGGACCCGCGAGATGATGCCCGCGTCGCCCATACAGATGCCGACGATCGCAGCCGTGTCCGAGACCTTCTCGATGAATCTCATCAGGGTTACGTTGTCGGTGAGCGACTTGGCGGTGGGTACAATCTTGGCGAAATCCGGCGTAAAGGGCGCGATGCGTGCGTAGATGCCTTCGAGATCACGGGTCTCTTTGAAGTCATGGTGCGAGATGATCAGGCCTACGCCGGTGTCGCGAAGCTTGGCGAAGTCGAGCTTCTTCAGCGCTTCAGCGGACTCAAGCTCCAGGTCGACGATCTGGAAAGAAACTTCGCCGGCATCGGCGTGAGCGGCCTTGACCAGCACATCGAGCTCAGCCGCGAGGGTGCCGTCGAACCGGCCGCCGTTTTCGCTTCGCCGGCAGGTTGCGATCGCGGTGACGGCCGTGTGCTCGGCCAGGAAGGCCTTGATCTTTGGCAGGGCGGCTGCAGGTTTTTCGAGATAGTCCAGGCGAAACTCGAGGAACGGCGTCTCTTTCGCAGCGGCGGACGCTTTGTCAATCATCTCGGCGGCAGAGCTGCCGGTGATCGCGACGCAGACCTTCAAGATGCGGGAACGGAGATGAGTGCTGGGATTAGGCAAAATGGTTTTCCTATGAATTCAATCGGCGTATCTTACAGACCACGCGCTTATGATGCAACGGCTTCTGATGATGATGCGGTGGAAAGTTGATCGCGGCCGTTTTGCGCAGAAATATTATTCAAGTGTTCCGCTTTGAAGGACTTAGCCTTTGGTCATGCGAAACATCGACCGGTATTGGACGCTTGATGAGGCTAAAGGTGGTGTGCGTAGACTGATTACGTAGACTGATTCCATGGAGAAGCTGATCGTCGAGCAAGTGCCCGCCTGGATGAATCATCGCTGGCTGCGGCATGGTTTTTCGACGCGCGCCCATGGCGCTACAACAGTCTATCGAGGACGCACTCTCAATCTCGGGTTCACCCGGGATGATGAACCAGGGATTGTTCTCGAGAATCGGCGCCGTTTTCTTGAGGCGGTCACTGAGCCGCGTGAAGCGGCGAACAGCGCCAGGCTCGGCGTGATCAAGCAGGTTCATGGGGCGGACGTGGTGACGATCTGCGGCGATCTGCCTGACCTGCCCGAGGCCGACGGGATGCTGACCCGGGAGCCGGGCGTGATGCTCGGGATCCAGGTGGCTGATTGCGTGCCTGTGCTGATGGCGGATACGCGCAGGCGGGTGGTAGGGGCGTTCCATGCGGGCTGGCGTGGAACGGTCGCAGGGATCGTGGGGATTGGAGTGGCCAGGATGCGGGCGGAGTACGGGACTGATCCGGGCGACCTGGTAGCCGCCGTCGGACCCAGCATCCGCGCCTGCTGCTACGTGGTGGGGGAAGAGCTTCAGGCGCAGTTTGGCGGAGCGTTCCGCTATGCCGCGGAGCTTTTCTCCGGCGAGGCCCGGGACCATCTTGACCTTGCGGAGGCGAACCGTCGGCAGCTTGTCGATGCCGGGCTGCACCCCGATGCGGTCACGGTGCTCGATGCATGTACAGCCTGTGCGCGTTTTGCAGATGGAAGCCGGAAGTACTTCTCGCACCGCGCAGAACACGGGGTGACAGGCCGCGCAATGGGGATGATCGGCGTCGCCCATCGCTAAGCCGGTGAGCAACATCGAGGCGCGGTGCGGCGGCGTGTTGCCGGCCGAGGTTGGGCGCTTCGCCGGGGTCGATCTCGAAACGGGAACGCCTTTTCCTCAACACTTCACCCGGCTGGCAATTCTGTGGCGCGCGTCAGGATCGCTGCGCTATACTCGGCGGCAACTGGTGAATCCGCGTGGCAATCAGGAGCAGGACGAACACTCTCGGCATGACCCTTCGAGCAGATCCTGCGCGGCCACATACCCAGGCGAGACATGCCGTGGAGGCCAGGACGTTGCGTGCGTACGTCGACGGCCAGCGGGATCGCGCACTGCCGAGCAGCACGCGGCCCAATCTCTTCTCCGGCGATTAGCCTCCAGGTCCCCGCGAACACTCTGTGGTGTGAAGCGCGCCGTATGCCGGATCTCGACCGTCTCTTTCGCAGGATCCTCGCTCCGGGTGCGCTCCCCGCTTCAAGCCGTTCTGTTCTGACAAAGAACCCGTGAGGAGATCAGCATGTTTTTGGAGATGGAAGCGCCCGTGCGCCAGGCTTCGGCAGAGGTGCACGCCCGGTTTGGCCCGAAGATTGTGACGGAACTATCGGCGAAGATGCCCGGCCCGGGCGCAGCCCTGGTGATCGATGAAGACCTGCGGCTAACGTCCCCGAGCTACACCCGCGGCCATCCCCTGGTGGTCAGGCGCGGAAGCGGCTGTCGGATCGAGGATGTCGACGGTAATGAATTTCTCGACCTGACTGCGGGCATCGCCGTAACCTCAACCGGACACTGTCATCCGGAGGTAGTGGCTGCGATCCAGAAGCAGGCCGCTGAACTGATCCACATGTCGGGCACGGACTTCTTCTACGAGCTGATGCCGCAGGTGGCCGCGCGGCTTTCAGCGATCGCTCCCATGGCAGGGCCGCACAAGGTGTACTTCGGCAACTCCGGCGCCGAGGCGGTCGAGTGTGCGATAAAGCTCGCGCGCTATCACACCAGGCGGCAGAACATCATCAGCTTCTTCGGCAGCTTCCATGGGCGGACCATGGGCGCGCTCTCGCTGACCGGCTCAAAGGTGCAGCAGAAGCGGCGGTTCGGGCCCTTTGTGCCGGGCGTGACCCACGTCCGATATCCCTACGCCTATCGCGGCTGCAGCGGAGGGCCGCAGGCAGAGGACGCCTTCGGGCTCGGGTGCGCGCGCTTTATCGAGGAAAAGCTGTTCAAGACGACGGTCGCGCCCGAAGAGGTTGCGGCGATCTTCGTCGAGCCGATCCAGGGCGAAGGCGGCTACATCGTGCCGCCCGATATCTTTCTGCGGGAGCTGCGCGAGATCTGCGACCGGCACGGCATCCTGCTGGTGGCGGACGAGATCCAGTCGGGTGCGGGCCGCACGGGCAAGTGGTGGGCGATCGAACACTCGGGCGTTGAACCGGACATCCTTTGTAGCGCGAAGGGCATTGCGTCCGGCATGCCGCTGGGCATCTGCATGGCGAAGGCGAAGGTGATGGACTGGGTGCCGGGCTCGCATGCGAGCACCTACGGCGGCAACCCGCTTTGCCTGGCCGCCGCGCTTGCGACCATGGACATCATCGGGCGCGAGGCCATGGGGAATGCTGCCACGGTTGGCGCAGCGGTGCTCGAACGGCTGAAGGGCTGGGTGCCGCAGCACGCGGTGGTCGGCGATGTGCGTGGCCGCGGGCTGATGATCGGCGTCGAGCTGGTTGAGGACAAGCAGACACGCAAGCCGGCCGGCGTGCTGCGCGACACGGTGGTCGATCTTGCGTTCGAGCGCGGCCTGCTGCTGCTGGGCTGCGGGGAAAGCACGATCCGCATCTGCCCTCCGCTGGTCATCTGTCAGCAGGAGATGGATGTCGCCCTCGACATCATGGAAGAGTGCATTGCGCTGGCTGCGCGTTAGCGGAAGAAGGAGAAGTCGATGGCAGAGAAAACGACGGCAGTGAAAACGATCGCAGAGAAAACGGGCGTGCTCGAAGAAGTGTTGGGACGTGTGGTGGGTGCGGAGCGTGCCGGGCGGCTGTTTGCCGTGTTGCAGGTGCCCGGGGGCTTGCTCGAAGAGAGCGGAGACCGCATCTCGCGTGCGGGCATCGCCCAGGCGCTGAACATGATGCTGTTTGAGGACCTGACGAACCGGGTGCCGGATGCGAAGGCCTACGCGGATGACTGCCTGCGCCAGGGCAGGAAGATCATGCACGACCATGGTGCTGTCCGCACCGTGGCGCTTGCCGGCATGGGTGCGTTGCCGGCCGGTGAGCAGGCGGTCACACGCATCCTCAGGCCGCTTGGCTACGCGCTCAACGGCGTGTACCCGCTTGAACGTCTGAAGATGACCGGACGCTCGCATGCGCAGGTCGAGTACCCCGAGGCGCTGGCGCAGTTCTTCATCAGCGAGCTGCATCCGGACCGCTTCTCGCCGGAGTTCCAGGCAGCGGTGAGGCGGGTGACCTCGACCTCTCAGGATCCCTTGATCCCGGAGGCGAAGGCTCTGCTCGATGAACTCGAACAGGATCGCTCGCTTCCGGTCGCCAGCGCGGTCACGCTTCTGCCTCTGCTCGCCAGGGTCTTCGAGCGTCAGCACGACGACGGATCGCTGGCCGACTACGAGGCGCTGCTTGCTGAATCTGCGGAGATGGCCTGGATCTCGACCGAGGGCAACGCCTTCAACCATGCGACCGACCGCGTCCCCAACGTAGACCAGGTGGCCGAGGAGCAGAAGGCGCTTGGCCGCGCGATCAAGGCGACGGTCGAAACCTCGCAGACCGGCCGCGTGCGGCAGACGGCGTTCCTCGCGGCGCGCGTCATGCGTCGCTTCCGGGCAGAAGATGGCACGCTGATCGAGAAGGAGGTTGCGGGTTCGTTCTACGAGTTCATCTCGCGGCTGCCGCTGCCGGTTGATGAAGGCGAATCGCGGCTTGACCTGAGCTTTGACAGCTCCAATGCACAGGCAATCTTCCGGGTGACGGCGAACGCAGGCTAACTTGCCTTCGATAGCGCCTCAACCATGTTCTCGCGGTTGCGCATCGCGAGAAGATCCAGGCGATTGAGCCCTGCGACGTAGCAGGTGAGTGCGGCAAGCGCGAGCGCGGACAGGATAGGAATGGGCAACCAGGGAAGCTTCAGGGAGTTGCCGAGGTAGATAAGGCCAAAGCCGACAGCGGCAACCACGAGGATGATGCCGACCGACATGAGCGCGCTGAGCTGCGAGGCCTGCTGCCGCGAGAGCTTACCGGGATCCATCTTCTTCGGCGCTGTGATCGACCGGATATTGCCGACCGTGACATTGACGAGCACGGCGAAGGCAAGCCACGCGAGGGTGGCGATCGTGATCAGCACGGGCGGCCGGGTCGCAACGACGCACAGAACCAGGTACACCATGACAGCTTCGAGGGCTGCAATGGCGAAGCTGAAGAGGTTCTTGGCGAGCAGGATCGTCCTGATCCGGACCGGCGCCAGGAAGAAGAGCTGGACGCCGCCAGCGTCGAGTCCGAAGGAGTTGTAGGCGAGCGCCGCGATGCCAAGCACCGAGTAGGCGATCGCAGCAGGAAAGGTCCAGCCGGAGCGGGCGAACTGATTGCCCATGCGCCCGGCGAAGAGGAAGACCATGGCAATCGGAGCAAGCATGCCGTAGAGCTGCGCCGTGTTGCGCCGGACATAGATCCACTCCTTGTAGAAGGATGCGGTCAGTGCGGCAGGGAGGTAGGGCGTTCGCGCGGGCGCTGCTGCCGCGAAGCTGCCGGCGGGATCGGCAAGCGCCGGTGCGCTGCTTGCCGCCAGGTGGGCGACAGGTTCCTGAGGCCGCGCGAAGCTGCCCGAATCGGACAGGCTCTCTCCCCGGTACTCGCGTTCGATGCGCCATGCGAAGACCGCGAGGAAGAGCGCGGCAAACAGGGCAATGCCGACAAGGTTGGCATAGGCATTGAGCCGCGCGCCATGCGCCATGTTGAAGATGGAGATGCCTGCCAGGCCTGCGGGAAAGCGGTTGGTGATGGTCTGGGTGGCGTGGTAGAGATGCATCGCGGCGGCGACCTTGCGCTGCTGGGCGGCAGGATCACGATGGTTGAAACCGGAGTTGAAGGTGACGTTGACCCACTGGATGCCGATCGAGAAGACGATGATGACGCCGGTGAAGAGTTCGCGTGCCCGCCGCGTCGAAAGCCATCGATCAATCCAGGCGAAGATCATGCGGATGAAGAGCATGTTCGTGATCGCGAGCAGGATTGCAGCACCGAAGGCGATTGCGGCAAGCGAAGTCTGTGCGATCGCGACCCCAAGCGCCGCCGCAAGCATAGAGCAGGTGCCGATGATCGTCGACGCGCTGAGCAGCCCGAGAAACAGCCGGACCGTGAGATACCTGGGGAAGCTGACAGGGAAGCGGATGAGCGACTCCGGATTGAAGCTCAGGCCCGGAGGCGACAGGTTGATGCTGACGAAGATCTGCAGCAGCGTGATGCCCCAAAAGATCACGGACAACAGGTCGAGCTTGCCGTAACGCACGGCGGCGTATCCACCAAAGCCCGCCCCGACGGACGGAGCGAAGACGAAGATCACGGCGACTGGAAAGACGATGATGCGCGCCACCAGTTCTCCGGCCCCGCCCTTGCGGCGGAAGCCGTTGGCGAACAGGCGCCAGCGCAGAAAGGCGATCGCGCGAAACTGCTGCCCGGCGGAGATCGGAACCAGGGTGTGGCTTACCCCAGCCATGACAGCTCCTGCTCGGGTGCGGGCACGCCGGTGGAGTTGCCGGCCCCGAGCACATTCAGGAAGATCTCTTCGAGTGTCGCTTTGTGAGTGCGGCCAGGCTGTCCATCTTCTGCGGGGTGGCGCGCTTCGACGCCCTGGCGGAGCTCTTCGAGCGACCCCTGGGCGACCAGCCTGCCCTTCTGGATGATGGCGACGTGGGTGCACAGGCGCTCGACGATCTCGAGCACGTGCGAGGTAAGAAAGATGGTGGCGCCGCGTGCGATCATCCCTTGCAGCATGGCCTTCAACGTGCCCGCCGCAATCGCGTCGACGCCTTCAAAGGGCTCGTCGAGGAACAACACCTTGGGGCCATGGATGACGGCGGCGGCTAGGGCGAGTTTCTTCTGCATGCCGTGCGAAAAATCGGTGACGAGCTTCTTCGCATCTCCGGTTAGTGACATGAAGTCGAGGAGTTCCCCGGCGCGCTGCTTCGTAATCGCGGGGTCAAGACCGTACATCCGACCGACGAAGTTGAGGTACTCAGGAGCGGTCAGCCGGCCGAAGAGCGCCAGGCCCTCCGGCACCACGCCAATCTGTCGCTTCAGCTCGACCGTGTTGCGAGTCAGGTCTTCGCCCAGGATCTCGATCGAGCCGCTGGTGGGTGCGAGCAGGCCGGTCAGCATCTTGATCGTCGTCGATTTGCCGGCGCCGTTCGGGCCCAGGAAGCCGAAGAACTGGCCCGGCGCCACGGTCAGATCGATGTGGTCGACAGCGTTGAAGTCCTGAAAGGTGCGAGTCAGCGCGGTGGTTCGAACGGCTGGCTGCAGCTCGACTCGAGTTGAAGGGGAAAGGTCGTAGGCCATGGCTTGAGGACAGCATACGAGTTTTTACCAGCTGCGGGGAAAGAGAAGTTCCCCCACGCAGGACCAGGCGGGTGAGCCCCTCCTCGGCGCCTGCAGCAGCGTTGAGGAAGGGCACCAGATTACTTTTCTTGGGGGGCCTAGAGGGCTACGGCTTCCCGCGTCTCACGCGAGATGGAGGAACGGCTGGCAGCCTCCGCCGGGTTGATCAGGTCGCGCAGCTCCTTCGACGGTTTGAAGAAGGGCACCTTCTTGGCCGGGACATCCACCTTTGCACCAGTTTTCGGATTGCGACCGGTGCGCGAGTTGCGTTGTCTCGTTCTGAAACTACCAAAGCCGCGGATCTCGATCTTGTCTCCGGACTTGAGGGCTCCAATGACAGAATCGAACAAAAGATCCACGATCACCTCCCCGTCCCGACGGGTGAGGTCCCCGAGTGCAGTGACCTTGTCCACTAGATCTGCCTTCGTCAAAGTGCTTCTCCTCGAACCGTATGTAGTTTGTTCGGCGTACGCTCGATTAGAAGACGAAGAAGGCTTGCGCTGGGACTCCTAAAGTTGGGAGAAAAGTTGAAGCCTCACCCAGCCCGGCTCTTTGCAGCGATACCGTCGATGCGAAGTGCCGCCGGATCTTACTTCCAGAGGAAGAAGAATCCGGGCGCCCGGTTGAGCATGTTTGCAGGGTTCGAGAAGAGGTCGTCGCCATCGCCGTTGATCAAGGCGGCCAGCCCCTTCTTCGCGGAGGCCGGTTTAACCACATTCGGCTCGCCCTTGATGCCGACCTGCCGCGCGGTTTCGATCAGCGCGACCCGATACCCGCCAACCTTGTCGATCAGGCCGAGTGGCAGCGCCTGCTGGCCGGTCCAGACCTGCCCGGTTGCCAGCGGACGGATCCTGTCGGCCGAGGTGTGGCGCCCGGAGGCGACATCGTCAACAAATTGTCCATACATGTTATCGACCAGAGACTGGAAGTAGGCGGCCTCTTTAGGCGTCATGTCGTGGGTCGGGTCGCCGGCATCTTTGAGCTCACCGGCATGGATCACCACCGACTTGAGCTTTGCCCAGCGCATCAGGTCGCCATAGTTGGTCCATTCCATGATGACGCCGATCGAGCCGACCACCGAAGCGTCGTTCGCGTAGATCCGGTCACACCCGCTGGCAATATAGTAGGCGCCCGAAGCGCCGACCGACTCAACCGAGGCGATGATCTTCTTGTGCTTCTCCTGTCGTATCCGAAGGACTTCGTGGAAGATCTCCTGCGAGGCAGCAGCGCCCCCGCCGGGCGAGTTGATGTGCAAGATGATCGCCTTGACGGCATCGTCGTCCGAAAACTTGCGCAGCTGGGTGTCGATCTTCTCGGCATCGACGATGACCCCGTCAACATCGATGACCGCGATCGAGTCCGCGCCAAAGGTGCCGGTGCTTGAGGCCGAACCGTGCATGACGGTGTAGGCGGTCGCCCAGAGCGCGAGGCCGAGGATCGCGGCGATTCCCAGGATGATCACGGGCCAGAACCAGCCGGGACGCGGTTTGCGCACAGGGTATGTCGGATACCCGGCATATGCAGGAGGGAAATTTGCTGCCGGAGGATAAGCGGAGGCGCGGGGAGCGTAGGGAGGCGGCGGAGGTTGGATAGGTTCGTCCGGCATGGGCCGAGTGTACCAGTATGGGAATTCTATGGAATCCTGGAACCTGGCTCCATATCCATCCGTCTACGTGTTGCAGTATGATGAACGGCGGCAGGGGGACTTCCGCACCAAGGTAACCCTACGGAACCTGGAATTGGCGTCCAAGCAGTGACTGGTAGTGAAAGGTGCAGCATGGCACATCCGCAGCTCAGCATAGTGATTCCCGCATATAACGAGAGCGCCCGCATCGAGGCTACGCTCGCGCGCGTTCTCTCCTGTGTTCAGGCACAGGAGTGGGACGCGGAGGTCCTGGTGGTCGATGACGGCTCGCGTGACGACACTGCAGCCATCGTTGAGCGCTGGATGGATGAGCACGCAAGGCTCCATTTGATCAAGAATCCTGGAAACCGGGGCAAAGGGTACTCTGTTCGCAACGGCCTGCTCCAGGCAGCGGGCGATGTTGTCCTCTTCACCGATGCTGACCTTTCGGCCCCGATGGAAGAGGCCGCGCATCTGCTGCGGGCGATCGAGGCGGGCGCCGACGTGGCCATCGGCTCGCGCTGGATGGACCGAGGTCGGCAGACAGTCAACCAGCCGCTCTACCGGCAACTGTTTGGACGCTGCTTCAATGCGATCACAAGGCACGTGATGGGCCTCCCCTTCAAGGACACGCAGTGCGGCTTCAAAGCCTTCCGCCGCGAGGCTGCCCAGATTGTCTTCCGGCTGCAGAGGATCGAACGCTGGGGCTTCGATCCTGAACTTCTCTTCATCGCACAGAAGCTGAAGTACGTGATCGCCGAAGTGCCCGTGACCTGGGGTCATGACGAACGCAGCCGCATGAGCTACCTCAAGGACGGAATGAAGATGCTCGAGGAGCTGGCAGTAATCCGCTGGAACTCGCTCGCGGGCCGCTACGACCAGGCAATCGCCGCGATGAAGGACACCAGCGGTATGGTGACGGCCCCGGTCGAGCATGTGATGCCCGGAGGTCCACGGCCGCAGCCACGCATCTCGCGCCAGTAAACGGTTTCCACTGGCGACGGGCTGCCCTGCGGCGACAGGGAGGCGTAGCCGGACCGAAGCGCAACCGGACTGAAGCGCAGCCGGAACCTTTGCATCTCATTCCTGGGTGGAGACTGGGACGCTATGCTGGAGCGCAGACAGATCGTCGAATTGTTGAAGACCGCCGGGCCGGGCGTGCTGATCTCGCTGGTGAGGATCGAAGGCTCTTCCTATCGCAGGCCAGGCGCCAGGTTGCTGGTCTGCGGGGATCGCCATGCAGGTACACTGAGCGGCGGCTGCCTGGAGACCGAGGTGCTGAAGAAGGCGCCATGGATGGTGCGCGACGGCGCTCGCGTCGAGCGTTACTCGACCCTCTTCGATGACACGGCAGAGATTCCGTTCGGTCTCGGCTGCGGCGGAACGGTCGAACTCCTCTTTGAAAGTACCGAGAGCGCCGAGGGCGCCGCTCTTGTCTCCGCGTTCGCAGGCTCGCTCGCCGGCAGCCAGTTCAAGATCGTCACCTTCATGCCTGGGAACGGACGCGGCTTGCGTCGCCTCATCTTCGATACCGATGGCCAGGTGGTCTTTCGCAGTCAGGATCTAACCGACGAGAAGGTAGCTTGCGCGCGCGTTCTGGTTCCGGGACAGGAATATGACGGACGCTTTATCGAGATGCTGACGCCTCCGCAGCGGCTCTTTGTGCTGGGTGCCGGGGACGACGCGATGCCCCTCGTGGACTTTGCCGCCGGCGTCGGGTTCGCGGTCACGGTGGCGGATACGCGTTCGCGGCTTGCCACCTCACCCCGCTTCCCGAAGGCGCAGCGGGTGATGGTACCTGGCGTCGCAGGCGCAAGGCTCGATGTTCGTGCCGAAGACGCGGTCGTCCTGATGACCCACAGCTATGAGCAGGATCGCGAGTTCCTCGTGGCCATGTTGGAGATCGGTCCCAGGTACCTGGGGCTGCTGGGCGCAAGGCATCGCAGCAGCCTGCTGGTAAGCGAAGCGGCCGCCATGCTGGGCCGCGGTGTGGAAGCGTGCTGCGAACGGTTGTTCGCCCCGGTCGGCATGGATCTAGGTGGAGACGGACCGGAGGCAATCGCCCTTTCGATCGTGGCCGAGGTGCACGGCGTGATGCATGGACGGCTGGGGAACTCGTTACGGCTGAGCGCCGCCGACGTAGCCGAGCAGGTGAAGGCAGGCGGTGCGTCACGCTACCTGCAGACACAGTGCGCGCTCGAGCTCGCTCGTTGAAGGTAGCCGCGATCGTGCTTGCGGCCGGCGCTTCCACGCGGCTGGGCGAGCCGAAACAGCTGGCACGGGTGGGAGGCGAGCGTCTGCTTGAACGAGCGCTGCGCAGTGCCACCGAGGCTGGATGCGATCCGGTATTGGCTGTGCTTGGAGCCCATGCGCAGGAGATCGCCACAGTCTGCGGGCTCGATCCTGCGGCCATCGTTATCAATCCCGGCTGGTCCGACGGCATGGCCTCTTCGGTTCGGGCGGGGATTGCAGCGCTGCGCCGCGATCTGAACGGTGTCGTCCTGATGACCTGTGATCAGCCGGCGGTGACCGCAGAGCATCTGCTGCAGCTGATCGCGGAGGGGCTGCGAGGCGACGAGATGGTGGGTTCGGGGTACGCCGGCAGGTGCGGGGTACCCGCCTTCATCCCTTGCTCGCGGCTCGAAGAGCTGCAGCGGCTTAGAGGCGACAAGGGAGCGCGCGATCTGCTGGAAGGAGCCTTGACGATTCCGCTTGACGGGGGAGAGCTGGACGTCGATCGGCCCGAAAGCCTGGCCGCTGCTCGCCTCAGATTCGGGTAGGAGCGGTGCGACGCCTAGGCTTCGTCGCCCTCTTCAAGGGCGCCTGACCCCATGGTCACAATGCAGGGAAGAACAATCATAAGAATAAAGGCACAGGCCACCAGAAAGTCATGCATGTTGTATCGGCTCTTTTCCGTCGGTGGCTATGCTGCCTCCTGACCTTTCCAGCATTTCATGATCCTGGGCTGAAGGACCATAGCGCCATACCCTTGAAGCGAGGACGATCGTGGGAGTGGCCATCCAACGTTGAGGGCATCTTGATGTTGCCGCGAGCAACGACGTAAGCGTCGTGATGGCGCGAGGCGCTTCCGGCCCGGGCTCTTCCGGCCCCGGCGCCCTAGGCCCCGAAGTGCGCCGGTTCCCGCACCTGGCTATAGCCATGCTCAGCCAGGTGCCTGCCCATCTCGCGATACATCTCCTCGTTGCGCGGCTGCCAGGTGTCAAGGCCATCGACGTAACGGTTGTACATCGAGAAGGCAGCTGCGATCAGCACCGTGTCGTGGATGTTGAGGTCAGTGGCGCCTTCATCGCGCGCGGTCTGAACCAGGTCAGGCGTGACCGTCCGGGCATCCGCCTGCACGCGTCCGGCGATCGCCAGCAGCGCGCGCAGGCGTGGTGTGATGTCGGCCGTCGCCGGGTCATTGCATACCGCCGAGACAAGCTGGGAGCTGCCCCCCGGATGGCTTGCCGCGGCGGCGCCGTGACTGGTCCGGCAGAAGAAGCAGAGGTTGCGCGAAGAGACGTAGGTGGCGATCAGCTCACGATCGAGCGAGCTGAGACTGGCATCGGGGCCGGGCTCGAAGAGCAGGATATGGGCGAGCGCGCGCATCGGCTGTGCAGTTTCCGGCCGGAACGCAAATCCGGCGCCGATGCCGGGGACTCCCTCGGGAAGGTTGATGTGCGGCATCTAGCGGGCTCCTGTCAGGACGGCATCGGGGACGACGTTGGTGCGGCTTGCGGCGACGTAACCCTCGCGCGCTACCATCCTGCCGCGGGTGCGATAGAGCTCCGGATCGTTCGGCTGGACAGTGGCCAGGCCATCGACGTACCGGTTGTACATGCAAAAGGCCGCAGCGATCAGCACCGTGTCGTGGATCTTAAGGTCGGAGGCGCCCTGATCGCGTGCCCGCTTTACATCGTCAGGGGTCACCAGCTTCCCGTCCTGCCGGACCTTGCCTGCGATGGCCAGCAGCGCCTTCATCTTCGGGGTGATGGCTGCATGTTCGAAGTCGCGTTTGACCGACTGCACCAGGGCCTCGTCGCCGTCCATGTGGGCAGCCGCAATGGCTCCGTGGATGGACTGGCAGTAGAGGCAGTTGTTCTCGGACGAGGTGTAGGTGGCGATCAGTTCGCGGTCGCCGGCGCTGAGCGAGTTCGGGGCAACCAGCAGCGCCTCGACCAGGTCGTTGAGCGGCTTCGCTGTTTCGGGCCGGAAGGCCATGAGCCCGCGGATGCCGGGCAGGTTTGGCAGCGTGATGTGGGGCATAGTATGGACCTCTTCCAGGTTGCTGGCGCGGTTTCAGGTTGGGTTAAAGGTGGGTTAGAGGGCGACTTCGGCGTGTACTTCCAGCTCCACCGGAGGGGGCGACTGAAGATCGGTTCGAGCCGGATAGGCAGGCAGGGCGAACTGCAGGACAGCAGCGATGAAGCAGGGAATGGCAAGCAGAGCCATGGTTCCGGCGACGTAGCTGCCGGCCTGGTCGAAGGCATGGCCGATGATCACCGGACCGATCGCGCCGCCGATCGCGTACGCTGTCCAGCTCAGGCCGTAGAGCGTGGAGAAGCGGGCTCGGCCGAAGTACTTCGCGATCAGGTACGGGGTAACATCCGCCTCGCTGCCCGCGCCTGCGCCCATCAGGCATGCGCCCAGAAGAGCCGTGGCAGCCGTCGTTGCGTAGGCTTCGACCAGCACGCCGGCACCGGCCAGCGCGATCACGATCATGGCAACCGTGGGGGCGAAGAAGCGGTCGATGAAGTGACCGGTGATCAGCCGGCCGATGATGCCGGAAAGGGCCATGACCGAGAGCGCAAGCGCGGCGGTAGCAGGCGTGATGCCGCGCCCGGAGAGCATCGCGGCCAGGTGGGCGATGGCTGCGTTCAGGCTGAAGGCTGAAAGGGTGACCGGGAGGGCGATGAACCAGAAGACCCGCGTCCGCAGCACGCCGGCCACGCCCCCTGCCATGACCGCAGGCGAAGTGGCGTTGGCTGCGGCTGGCCGGTTCCTAACCAGCATGGCGGTAAGTGGGAAACCGATCAGGGCAAGTGCGCCGAGGGTCAGGTAGGAGGCGCGCCAGCCATGCGCCGTCATCACGTGCTGCGCGATGAGCGGCAGCACGATGGCGCCGGTGCCGCTGCCGGTCAGCATGACCGCGATGGCAAGTCCGCGCCGACGTTCGAACCAGGTGAGCACGGCACGCGAGTAGGCAAGCTGCGCAGTACCGTTGCCGACGATGCCGAGCACCAGGTACGTTCCGTAGAACAGGGCGATGTGGCCGCGGAGCAGCGCGAGCGACGCCATGGCTGCGGCGAAGACAAGGATTGCAGGCAGGATGATCCGGCGTGGCGGCAGCCGGTCAAGCAGGGTGCCGATGGTTGGGGAGCAGGCTGCGACGGTCAAGGCGGTGATCGCGAAGGCGTTCGAGATGGCCTCGCGCGTCCACCCGAAGGACGCGTGCAAGGGTTCAAGAAAGAGGCTGAAGGTGTACGGCACCATGGCCGCGAAGCTGACCATGACGCCGACAAAAGCGGCCAGCGTCACCTGCCAGCCCGGGTAGGCCGGGGAACTCTCCTCATCAAGTTGGACTGGCACGGAGACGGTTGCACCTGAAGGATCTGATTCCCTGATACATCCGTCATGGAGCCCGGCTGAGTCAGCGGGCGTTCACCTCTGTTCCGGACGGCATCTCGAAGGTAGAAAAACCTTAGACCGCCATGGGGGAGGTGTCCCCAACCTGATTGTCGATTGTTCTTCGACCTTTCGATGGAGTGGCTTCTGACGCACGGACGGAGTGGCTTCTGTCACGAGGAAGGGCCAGCTTCTGTCACACCCTACGCGTCAGCTTCTGTCGCAGCGATGTCGCTAGAAGTGACGAAGTGACTCTGCCGGCGGGTTTGCTGCCGAGGTGGTGGCATTGAAGCTCCCGGCTGCAGCACTGTTCGGGTTCTTGTCCGCGGCGGCCTCAAGCGAGCGGCTGACGAGATCGCGCGAGCCGAGACCGACCGCGAGCGAAAGGGTGAGCACGATGCCACCGAAGAGGATGCCAAACGCAAGCTCTACGACCGCGCCCCCGATCTGCAGATGATCGAGCACCATCGCGGCGGTCAGGACGAGAACCAGCCACTTTACTCCCATCGACAGGAAGCGTGCGTACTGCAGCTGGTTGTTGACGGCGCCGATCAGCACGGTGCGGGCCAGAAAGCGCGCAATCAGGTTGCCGATGAACAGGATCAGGATTGCGCCCACCGAGTGCGTGAGATAGGGCAGCAGGGAAGCGCTCAGCACCGAGCCGGTCGAGGAGTAGGAGGCATCGAGCGAGAAGATGCCGATGACCAGGCCAAGCAGAACACAGCCCCAGAAGGCGACGCGTCCGACGAGCGCGGTAGGTGAATGCGAAGGCGACCAGTCGGAGATGCCGCTGGCATTGTTGCGCGCCATGCGCTCATCGAACTTCATGCTGGTAAGCAGCTTGCGCAGCGCCCAGCTGAGCGCCACACCGATGGCTGCGAGGATGCCGATGGCGAGGATGAACGCGAGCAGTCCGGGCAGGATCGAGACGAGCAGGGCAAGCACACGGTTGACGGAGTCGGCCAAAGCGGCGGACATGTGGTGCAGCACCCCGGCGTCCTGCTGAGGGTAGCCCGGGTAGACGGGCTGGCTCGGGAAGGGCTGGTACTGGTCGGGCTGAAGCGGCTGCGTGGTGATCTGCATGTTCCTGAGCTCCTGAATGCGTGTGCTGGGTGCAAGTGATGATGTTCAACGCGGGCTTTCTGGAGCGCCGCCGTGGAACGATCCAAGGCAGGCGCCGCCTAGGGATTGAAGCGGTCGGGCCAGCGCCATCTTGAGACCAGGTAAGGCTTGTCTGCTTCAAAGGCGGCAGCCACCGCCTCGACGTGACGTTCGGGGTCGGTGCCGCTGGCAGTCTGCAGGATATGCGACGCGACCCAGCCCAGGTAAAGCGGGGTGAGCGCGCCAAGCAGGTGACCGCGGTTGATGGTGCGCAGGCGATAGGCCAGCAGGAAGTCAAAGACAATGCGCGCCCACAGGCTGTCCGGCATCAGGAAGCTGCTGGGTGGCATTACTGAAAGCCGCTTCAGGCCGAAGAGCGATTGCGGCGGCAGGACCAGCGACCAGATCTCGTGCAGGTTGCCGTAGGCCAGGCGGAAGGAGTCGATCATCGGCTGAACGTCTTCGATCGACCCTGCGTTGCTCAGATCCGAGGAAGCAGCAGTCAGGCGGCCCGGCTGCGCCGTACGGGCACGTTGCCAGAAGGTCGCCTTGGCCTCGATATCGGCGAAGAGCGAACCGGACACCTGGGCCAGCACAGAGTTGAGATCCTGTCCCACCGGTTGCGGGATGGTGCGCGATCCCGCCTGCACCTCGTCGATGGCAAAGCCTGCGGTTGCGAGCTCCGACACCGGCCACAGGATCGCCTCCGGCTGGTTGGCTGCCGTGGCGCGCTGGGCCGCGGTGGCAAGCCGTTCGGCGGCGCGGAAAGAAAGGGCAAGATCGATAGCCAGCGGGAAGCGAGGACGCGCGCCGAAGAGTGAGCGCGTCAACGGGTAAAGGATGGCGGAGTTGACCAGGCCAGCACGCGGCGGAAGCTGGTAGTGGGGCAGCGCAAGATCGAGCTTGCCCTCAAGCACGGCCTGCGCCAGCGTCTTCAAGGTCGCCGGCGCAAGCGTGTGTGCTTCTGCGCCCAGCACCAGGATCGCGCGCGATTCATGCTTCTGCGCAAGGTCGTAGGCGTTCAGGAAGTCGGCCGCCGTAAGAGTCCAGGTAGCCGGCGATGGCACGCTCGGGGTGTAGCCCGCAACCCTGACCCCCTTGGTCGTCTGAAAACCGGAGACGTCGGGTGTCGCAACCACGAGATCATACCCGGGCAGAGCCTCCGCGATGTTGTTCAGAACGACTTCAAAGGCGTCGTGGTCAAGCGACGTCAACGAGACGAGGAGCGCGCTGGTGGACTTCGCGGCGTCCTCGATGACTTCCGTGGTGGGGCTGGTCGTGGCCATTTAGTTTGGTCTCGTCAAGGTTGGGAATGGCAGAAAAGTCAGTATTGATTGAGCCGCGCCAGACGGGCTCAGCGGGCGCGGGGAAGAATCCATCTTACGCGTCTCCCCTGGGCAGGGCGAGGATGCCGGCGAGTGGGATGCGGACCCAGTTGGGGCGATTGTTCAGTTCATACAGCAGTTCGTAGAGCGCCTTCTCGAGCAGGTATGCGTTCAACAGGGCCTGAGCCTGGGACCGCTCCGGCAGCAGGCCGGGGTCGGCCGCCGAGGTCTCCTTATAGGCATTCAGGAATGCGGAAGAGGCGGCCCGCTCCCAGAGCCGTGCCCACGGCTCAAGCGCTTTTGCGTTATCTGGGCGCCGCTGAACAATCTGATCGAGCCCCGAGTAGGCAGCGTAGGAGAAGCTGCGCAGCATGCCGGCCACATCCTTCAGCGGCGACTGCTTGCGGCGGCGCTCAGCCAGCGAACGCGCCGGCTCCCCTTCAAAGTCAAGCAGCACGAAGTCGTTCTTCGCACGCAGCACCTGGCCCAGGTGGTAGTCGCCGTGGATGCGGATGCGCTTGCCGGATGCAGATGCGGCGGTCAGTGCCTGGGCACGCGCGAAGAGCTCGAGCCGCTGACTCAGGATGGTTGCGGCAGCATCCGCGGTCAGGTCCGCGAGGTTCGACATGCCGGCACGCAGCGCCTCCAGTGTCTTCGAGATCTGGCGCTCGACCCGGCGTGCGTCGAAGGCCAGGTCATCCGCGGTAAACGGCTCGGCGGCAAATGCCTGGTTGTCTGTCTCGGTCGCAAGCGCCAGGTGGAGCTCTGCGGTACGCTTGCCCAGCAGCGCGGCGGCTTCAAGGTAGAGCCCGGCGTGCTCCCGCGCCTCCTTCGGGATGGCTCCATCAGACAGCAGTGTCGCGGCTTCACCCTCGGATGATGGCGGCGGGCAGGTCAGCACGGAGTCGTAGAAGCGCCCAAGCTCATCGAGCGTCCACTGCCAGCCGTCGCCTTCGTTGCTCACCAGCTCCTGGAGCATGGCGGTCGTGGTCGTCTCGCCGCCCGCTTCGCCCGGCGTCGAGGTGATCTCGCCGAGGAAGGTCGCGATGCGCGGATAGTGCGCTACCTCGGTCAGGAAGCGACCGATCTCGACATCAGGGTTCTGCCCCGGCTGGATGCGGCGGAAGAGCTTCATCAGCATCTTTCCGCCGTAGAAGATGTTGGTATTCGACTGCTCGGCAGAGCTGATTCGCGCAGGCAGCGCCTCGTTGCCGCGGACCTCGGCGAAGGCTGATGAAGAAGAGCCGGTCAGCGTGCCGGTCTGCGAAGCGACCGAACTCCCGTCGTCGATCAGACGCAGCAGGTTTTGCCGGAGATCTTCACGAACGGTGGCATCGTGGAGAATGGCGGGGCCGGTCGGCGCAGTCAACGGAGCGATGATCGAAAGCGGGCTTTGTGAGGTGATGGTCTCGAGATCGCGTCCCGAAGAGATAGCAAGCGGCACCTGGTAGAGATCCGGCTCCCCTTCGTTGTACTGGATCTCGAAGAAGAAGAGAGCGGCGCCCACGGCGTGCGGGTCAGGCGTGTGCGATGTCTGCCCCGCAGCGGCATGCGCTGCCACGGTCGATGACGTAGGCAGCGCGACGAAGTCAGCGACGCGTATGCCCTGGATGGGACGTGTCTTTGCGCCAAACCAGCGCTGGCGGACGATCCACGCCGGCAGCCGCGATTCAAGCAGGGCTAGGCCGGGGCCTGAAGCGAGCGCGCTCCAGCCGTTACTCAGCAGCGTCAACGCAACCTCCTCAAAGACCTCTTCGACCGGGCTCGCATCGAGCGCAGCGGGCTCCGCAAGCGGCCGCTCAGGCGCTGGCTGGAGCTCAAACCAGAGGAACGAGTACGGTGCCACGGTCAAGGGGTACTGCCCGCTGGTGATGGGAGGGAACGGAACATACCCCAGCATCTCGACCGGGATCGAGCCCGCAAACTCGGGAAGATCGAGCAGCACCGGCTGCGCGAAGCGCGAAAGGTTCGCAACGCACAAGACCGTTTCATGCGTGCCGTCTTCGCGCGCCAGGTCGCGCACGTACGCCAGAATCTTGCGATTTTCAGGATGCAGAAAGCGCAGCGTTCCGCGGCCAAAGACCTGGAAGAGCTTGCGCAGCGCGATCATGTTGCGCGTCCAGTGCAGCAATGAGGACTGATCTGAAAGCTGCGCCTCCACATTGATCACCTGGTAGCCATAGATCGGGTCCATGATCACAGGGAAGTAGAGCCGGGCCGGGTCGCACTTTGAAAAGCCCGCGTTGCGATCGGAGTTCCACTGCATCGGCGTACGCACGCCATTTCGATCGCCCAGGTAGATGTTGTCGCCCATACCAATCTCATCGCCGTAGTACATGATGGGCGTGCCGGGAAAGCTGAGCAGAAGCGAGTTGAGCAGCTCGATGCGCCGTCGGTTGTTGTCAACCAGCGGTGCCAGCCTGCGCCTGATGCCGACGTTGATGCGCATGCGCGCGTCGGCGGCGTAGGCCAGGTTCATGTAGTCGCGCTCATCGTCCGTGACCATCTCAAGCGTCAACTCGTCATGATTGCGCAGAAACAGGCCCCACTGGCACGACTCCGGGATATCCGGGGTCTGGGCCATGATGTCTGTAATCGGCAGGCGGTCCTCCTGCCGGAGCGCCATGTAGATGCGCGGCATCAGCGGGAAGTGAAAGGCCATGTGGCACTCATCGCCATCGCCGAAGTAGGGACGCACGTCGGCCGGCCACATATTCGCTTCAGCCAGCACCAGGCGATTGCCATACTCTTCATCGATCACCTTGCGCATCTCCTTGATCTTCACGTGCGTCTCCGGCACGTTCTCGCAGGAGGTGCCGTCACGCTCGATCAGGTAGGGGATCGCATCGAGCCGCAGCGCATCGACGCCCATATCCAGCCAGAAGCGCATCGCGGTCAGCACCTCTTCCATCACGCGGGGATGATCGAAGTTCAGATCGGGCTGGTGCGAAAAAAAGCGATGCCAGTAGAAGGCCTTGGCCTGTTCATCCCATGTCCAGTTGGACTTTTCCGTGTCTGTGAAGATGATGCGCACGCCTTCATACATGCGGTCGGTGTCGGACCAGACATACATGTCGCGCTCGGGAGAACCGGGAGGCGCAAGACGCGCGGCCTTGAACCAGGGATGCTGATCAGATGTGTGATTGATGACCAGCTCGATCATCACCTGCATGTTGCGCTTGTGCGCCGCGTCTAAAAACTGCTTGAACTCGTTCAGCGTTCCGTAAGACGGGTTCACATCGACGTAGTTCGCAATGTCATACCCATCGTCGCGCAGGGGAGAAGGGAAGAAGGGCAGAAGCCAGAGGCAGGTCACGCCAAGGTCCTGAAGGTAGTCCAGGCGAGACATCAGGCCGGGGAAGTCGCCAATACCATCGTTGTTCGAGTCCGCGAAGGCGCGAACGTGAATCTCGTAGATGATCGCGTCTTTGTACCAGAGCGGGTCGGAGGCGCTGCCGAGCTTCTTCAAGTAAGTATTTCTCCTGAAGACTAGGATGCGCCTTTTCGACCAGAGTTATTCTTGGCCAAGATTGAAACGCATTCTATTTACGCTCGAACAGAACCCCGATCCGGGGTTCAGGCTTCTGTCGGAGAAGCCGTGATCCTGGTGACGCGAAAGACATGAGCAGGCTGGACGTCAGGACGCAGCGCAACGTAGTTCGACCGGTCATGCCATGTGTAGCTCGTGCCCGTCAGCTGGTCCTCCACGTTGAAGTTCTGACCATGCGGTATGCCCAGCTGCTTGAGATCAAGATCGACCCAGCCTGCCTGTTCGTTGACCGGATCGAGATTGATCACGACCAGGATCACATTATCGCCGCCGTTCTGTGCGAAGGTAAGCGGGTCGTGCCCGGTCTTCGAATAGCACATGATGCTCGGATTATCGACCGGATGGAAGACCAGCGAGCCATTCGATCGCAGGGCCGGATTAGCGCGGCGGATGTGATTCAGGTTGGTAATCAGGGGTACCAGCGAGTGCGGCTGGTTGCGGTCGCGCTGGCGGATCTCGTACTTCTCGCTATCAAGGTACTCTTCTGATTCCGTCTTGCCGGGAGCAGGCACCGCGGGTGCGTTCTCGCCAAGCTCATAGGCCGGGCCATAGATGCCATAGTTCGCAGTCAGCGTCGCAGCCAGGATCAGGCGCTGCATAAAGGCCGCGCGGCCACCTTCCTGCAGACTCTTGTGCAGGATGTCCGGCGTGTTGGGCCAGAAGTTAGGCTGGAAGAAGTCACTCACCGGCGGCTTCGTAATCTCTTCAAGGTAGGTCTGCAGCTCAAGCTTCGTAGTGCGCCAGGTGAAGTAGGTATAGGACTGGGTGAAGCCTGCCTTGGCCAGCGAGTACATCACGTGAGGCCGCGTGAAGGCCTCGGCAAGGAAGATCACATCGGGATGATCCTCGCGCAGCGTGTTGGTGCACCACTCCCAGAAGGGCAGCGCCTTGGTATGAGGATTATCAACGCGAAATACCTTGACCCCGCGCTTGATCCAGAACTCGAACACAGACTTCAACTCGTCCCAGAGCCCGCGCCAGTCGCTTGATTCGAAGTTCAGCGGATAGATGTCCTGGTATTTCTTCGGCGGGTTTTCCGCGTACTGAATGGAGCCATCAGGACGCGTGATGAACCACGCCGGATGCTCCTTCACCCAGGGATGATCGGGCGAACATTGAAAGGCGATGTCGAGCGCGAGCTCCATGTTGTGCTTCGCTGCGGTGGCGACAAGAGAGTCAAAGTCTTCAAAGGTTCCGAGCTCGGGAAGTATCGCTTTATGGCCACCCTCGTTATCCTTGGTGCGTGGGGCGCCGATAGCCCAGGGACTGCCTACGTCGCCCTCGAGCGCCGTCGTCGAGTTGTTCTTCCCCTTTCGATAGGCGGAACCGATGGGATGAATGGGCGGCATGTAGAGAATGTCAAAGCCCATCGCAGCGATCTCCGGCAGCTGAGCCTCAACATCCCGAAGCGTACCGTGCCGACCAGGGATCTTCGAGGCCGAACGGGGAAACAACTCGTACCATGTCGAGTAGCGTGCGCGTTCCCGATTCACCCAGACCGAAAGCTCAGGCTCCGCCTTGGTCGCGTACGCCACGTCCGGGTAGCGATCGACCAGCGCGCGGATCTCCTCGGTGATCGGGTATTCATAGAAGGCGGCGTTCTGGTCCGCCATCCAGCGCAGGGAAGCGGTCACCTCCGTCAGCTGCGCGGCGTCCGTCCCCTTTGCACGCTTGGCGGCCTGCTCGAGCAGGTTCGCGCCCGTGCGCAGGGCAAGCGGGATGTTCTGCGAAGGCCGGTCTGGATGGGCTTCCGTGGGCTGAGCCTCAAGGCGCTTGCGCAGGTCTCTTACCCAGGTTTCGAAGTGGTCGACCCAGGCCTGCACGGTGAACTTCCAGCAGCCCAGCTGATTCGCTGGGAACGAGGCCGACCAAAGATCATTGTCCCCGGCTTCCATCGCGACCGAATGCCAGCGCCGCTCCGACTTGTGCCGGTAAAGCAGGCGGGCTGCCACCAGGTCATGACCATCGGCAAACACGGCGGCCGAGATGCGAACATCATCCCCCAGGATGCGGCAGACCGGGTACCGGCCGCAGTTCACCTGGGGCTTAATCTCTTCTATAACAACACGGCTACGACCCTCTGCAGGCTTCATCCACTCAGCTTTCAAGGTCCAAAATTTAGCGGTACGTGAAGGCTGAACGCAGACCGTGGCACCAAGGGAAGGTTCCCGGCGCCAGCCCCTGCATCCAAGACGTAAGGCAACACTCCAAGCAGCTTCACGAAGAGAGATGCAGGGAAGCGGTTCAGGGTTTGCGGACCGCCCGGGCGAAACCCGGGGCAATTCCCGGCTCCCCGGAACGAGGCTCAGAAGGATTCAAGTGATCAAGCGCAAGAAGCAGCAGTTACCCCTGCACGCAGGACGAATCGAAGACTATGCCATGATCGGCGACTGTGAGACCGCAGCCCTGGTGGGCTTGAACGGGTCGATCGACTGGCTCTGCTGGCCAGACTTTTCCTCGAGCGCCTGTTTCTCCGCGCTGCTCGGCACTGCCGATCACGGCTTCTGGCAGCTCCAGCCGACGGGCAGGATCAAGGCGACCTCCCGGCGGTACCTGCCGGACAGCATGATCGTCGAGACGACCTTCGACACCGCCACCGGGACCGCTGTCCTGGTCGACTTCATGCCGCCTCGAGGCGAATACTCCGACGTCGTTCGCATCCTTCGCTGCACCCGCGGCAAGGTCGCCATCGGGATGCGCCTCGCCATCCGTTTCGACTATGGACGTACCATCCCGTGGGTCACGAAGTTCGAGGGTGGTCTGCGCGCCATCTCCGGCCCCGACATGGCGGTGCTGCGCACCTCGGTGCCGCTGCAGGGGAAGGGCATGGAGACGGTCGCCGAGTTCACGTTGAAGCAGGGGCAGGAGCAGAGCTTCGTCCTTACCTACACTCCAGCAACCGGGGATGAGGCCAACCCGCCCATCTCCGATCCCAGGCAGGTCGATCCCCATCATGCGTTTAACGACACAATGGACTTCTGGAGCGGCTGGAACAGGAGGAACACCTACGAGGGCAGGTACGAAGCGCAGGTACGCCGCTCGCTCATGACCCTGAAGGCGCTCACTTACAAGCCGTCCGGAGGCATCGTCGCCGCGGCGACCGCCGCGCTGCCGGAACAACTCGGGGGTGTGCGCAACTGGGACTACCGATACTGCTGGCTTCGCGATACCTCCTTCACCCTGCTGACTTTGCTCCACGCCGGGTATGAGGAGGAGGCCGTTCAATGGCGGCGCTGGCTGCTGCGCGCCATCGCGGGCGCGCCCGACCAGCTGCAGACGATCTACGGCATCCGCGGTGAACGGCAGATGGTGGAATGGAAGGCGGACTGGCTGCCGGGATACGAGAACTCGAAGCCGGTGAACATCGGCAATGCTGCCGCGGGCCAGTTTCAACTCGATGTATACGGCGAGGTCGCGTCCGCGCTTTCGCGCATGCCGGCAGCTGAAGACGACATCAAGGTATCCGCCAGCGCACTGCAGGCAAGGCTCATCGATCAGCTCTGCCAGGTATGGGATCAGCCCGATGACGGCATCTGGGAGACACGCGGAGGACGTAAGCACTTCGTACACTCGAAGGTGATGGCCTGGGTCGCGCTCGATCGCGCCATCAAGCACTACGAGCAGTACGACGGCGCAGGAGACATCAAGCGCTGGAAGAAAAATCGCGAGCTGATCCACAAGCAGGTCTGCGACAAGGGCTTCAACAAAAAGCTCAACTCCTTCACCCAGGCCTACGGGTCGAAGGAACTTGATGCCTCGTGCCTGCGCATCGGCCTGGTAGGCTTTTTGCCGATGGATGATCCCCGCATCATCGGCACCGTCGAGGCGATCGAGCGCCGCCTGATGAAAGATGGCTTCGTCAAGCGGTATGACACGAAGACCTCAAGCGACGGGCTGCCGCCGGGCGAGGGCGTGTTCCTGGCGTGCAGTTTCTGGATGGTCATCAATCTTTGGTTAATCGGTCGCAGGACAGACGCGGAGCGCATGTTCGAACGTCTGCTTGCCATCCAGAACGATGTCGGTCTGCTGTCCGAGGAGTGGGATACGGAAAACCGGCGCATGGTGGGCAACTTTCCTCAGGCGTTCTCGCACATCACGCTCGCCCATGCGGCTTACACGCTGTCAGGATTATGGAAGCCAGAGGCTCCACCGTCCGGCGCAGCGTCCCGGCGCAGCAGGCGCTAGGTTACAACCCCCGCCGTCAGGCTGGCACCTAAGAAGGTACTCATCATAGACAGGTGTATTGCAATGAATAAGGTAAAAACGCCGACATCGACGTATCGGCTGCAGCTGCACAAAGGATTCACGTTTGATCAGGCCTCGGCCATCGCCCCCTATCTTTGGGCACTCGGCATCTCGCATGTCTACAGTTCGCCCTACCTGCAGGCTGCCCCGGACAGCATGCACGGTTACGATGTGATCGATCACCAGAGAGTCAATGAAGAGCTCGGTGGCGCGGTGGCGCACGAGCGCTTCTCGAAGACGCTCGGCGAGAACGGCCTCGGACAGGTGCTCGACATCGTCCCGAATCACATGGCCATCGGCAGCCAGAACCGCTTCTGGTGGGACGTGCTTGAGAATGGCGCGGCCAGCCGTTACGCCTCGTTCTTCGACATCGACTGGAATCCGCAGGAAGAGCGGCTCAGGGACAAGGTGCTGGTGCCTATCCTTGCCGACCAGTACGGCCGGGTGCTCGAGAAGGGCGACATCAAGGTTTCCCGCAAGGGCGCAAAGTTCTCGGTCGAGGCCGCTGGACAGGTGCTGCCCGTCGCGCCCACGTCGTTGCCTGCGATCCTCGCCAAGGCAGCCGTCTATGCCAACTCCGATGCGCTCAGCTTCGCCGCGGCCTCCCTCGGCCGGCTGCCCAATCCCTCGTTCGAAGATCGTCGCACCGTGCTTGCGCGGCATCGCGACAAGGTCGTCATCGAACAGCTTCTGGTCCGGCTGTGCGCCGATGAAGCCAACGTCTGCGAAGCCATGGACCGCGCAGTGCGAGAGCTCAACGCCGACCATGATGCTCTCGATGATTTCCTGAACTCGCAGAACTTCCGGCTCTCGTACTGGAAGACTGCGGACCAGCAGCTCGGCTACCGGCGCTTCTTCGATGTCAACACCCTCATCGGCCTGCGCATGGAGCGGCCCCATGTCTTTGAAGAGACCCACGCGCTGATCCTCGACTGGCTCAGGCGCGGCGTGCTTGACGGGGTGCGGGTCGATCATCCGGACGGCCTGAGAGATCCGCTCGAATACTTCGGGCGGCTGCGCGAGGCCGCCCCCGACTGCTGGATCATCGGCGAAAAGATCCTCGCAGCGGGTGAATTTCTACGCGAAGAGTGGCCGATCGAGGGCACCAGCGGCTACGACTTCCTGAACGTTGCACTGGCTATGATGGTCAAGCCACAGGGCATGGCTGAGCTCAGCCGCGTGTATGGCGAGTTCACCGGGGAACCGACCGTCTTCCCGCCGATCGCTCATGACAAAAAGATCGCCGTAAGCCAGGAGGCCCTGGGGTCAGACGTCAATCGCCTGGCTTCGATCTTCGTCAACATCTGCGAGACGCATCGCAACCATCGGGACTACACGCGCGCCGACATACGCCGTGCCATCCGCGAAGTAGCGGCCTGCTTCGCCATCTATCGGACGTATGCCTTTCCCGGACGGAACGAGATCACGGGAGAAGACAGGCACTTCATCGCCCAGGCCATCCGCTGCGCCAAGGAGGCGCGCACCGACATCGACGGCGGCTTGTTCGACTTCTTCGAACAGGTGCTCACGCTTGAGTCGAGCGGGCGTCTCGAGTCGGAGTTTGTCCTGCGCTTTCAGCAGTTCACCTCGCCGGTCATGGCCAAGGGCGTCGAAGACACCGCCTTCTATTGCTACAACCGCTTGACCGCAATGTGTGAGGTCGGTGGTGATCCCGGACGCGACGGACTCTCGATTGAGCAGTTCCACGCTTATCACAGCCGGATGCAGGCGACTCATCCTCTCACCATGACAACGCTCTCGACGCACGACACCAAGCGGGCAGATGATGTTCGTGCAAGGCTTGCCGTACTGAGCGAGATCCCGCACGAATTTGCTGATGTGATCTCGAGATGGACCACGTTGAACGAAGCCCGCAAGCAGAAGGGCTTTCCGGATCGCAACACCGAGTACTTCCTCTACCAGACGCTCATCGGCGCCTGGCCGATCGATGAGGAACGCACCAGGGCCTACATGCAGAAGGCCACCCGCGAGGCGAAGCAGCAGACCACATGGACTGCCAATAACAAGGACTTCGAAGACGCGTTGAACTCCTTCATCGACGGGCTGCTTGGCGATCCCAATTGGGTCTCCGAGCTGGAAGCCTTCGTCCAGAAGATCATCCTGCCCGGTCGCATCAACTCCCTTGCGCAGACGCTGATGAAGCACACCGCACCCGGCGTGCCTGATCTCTACCAGGGTGCGGAGCTGTGGGACCTTTCACTGGTCGACCCCGACAATCGTCGCCCGGTTGATTACACCCTGCGCGCGAGTCTGCTTGAAGAGTTGAAGACGTTGAGCGTCGACCAGGTGCTCGCACGGATGGACGAAGGTCTGCCCAAGATGTTCGTCGTCCACCGTTGCCTCACGCTGCGTCGCGAGCATCCCGAATTCTTCGGAGCCGATGCCGCCTACAAGCCGCTGCTCGCAACGGGTTCAAAGCACGAGCACGTCATCGCCTACATGCGCGGCGACAACGTCATCACGGTTGCCCCGCGGCATCCGCTTTCACTCGCGCAGGATTGGGGCGACACGACCATCGACCTGCCACCGGGGGAATGGCGCAACCGCTTCACCGGCGCGAGCATCCATACAGCCGCGAACGCGAACGGCACGACCAGGCTTGCCGACCTGATGCTCGGCTTCCCGGTCGCCCTGCTGGTTCGCGCATAGAACAAGGAGAAAGAGTTTATGCATTTGTTTAAGATTTGGGCGCCTATCCCGAAGCGCGTCAGCCTCAAGCTAGGTGAACGGGAATACCCGATGGTCGGACCGGATGACAAGGGTTACTGGAAGGCCGATATCGGGGACGCCAATGCCGGGGACGACTACGGTTTTCTGCTGGACGACGATCAGACAGCCTACCCGGATCCAAGGAGCCTTTGGCAGCCGAAGGGCGTACACGGCATGTCGCGCGTGTACGATCAACACGCATTTCACTGGGATGACGCCATGTGGCAGGGACCGCCGCTCACGGGCGCGGTCATCTACGAGATGCACATCGGCACCTTTACGCCGGAGGGTACGTTCGACAGCGCCATCGGCAGGCTCAAGTACCTGTACGATCTCGGCATCAGCAATGTTCAAGTCATCCAGGTTGACGAGGCTGCCGGCAATCGCGGCTGGGGCTATGATGGCGTCGCGCTCTTCGCTTCAAGCTCCTGCTATGGCGGTCCCGACGCCTTCAAGCGCTTCGTCAACGCGTGCCATGTGCAGGGCATCGGGGTCATCCTCGACGTGGTCTATAACCACTTCGGGCCGGTCGGCAACTACACCGGCAAGTACGGAAACTACACCACCAAGAAGCACCAGACACCCTGGGGAGATGCGGTCAACCTGGAGGACCAGGGCTCTGACGAGGTGCGCAGCTTCTTCATCGATAACGCGCTCATGTGGATGCGTGACTTCCATGTCGATGGCCTGCGCCTCGATGCTGTCCATGAACTCATGGATCGCTCCGCGGTTCACTTCCTCGAACAGCTCTCCGCAAGAGTCACCAACCTGTCCGCCACGGTAGGACGCAGGCTCTCGCTGATTGCAGAGTCCGACCTCAATAACCCCACCATCGTCCGCCCGATCGAAGCCAATGGCTTTGGCATGGACGCGCAATGGTCGGACGACTTCCACCACGCGCTCTTCACCCTGCTCCACGTTGAAAGCGATCAGACCAAGGGCTACTACAGCGACTTCGGCGAGTTCGAGTGCCTGGCCAAGTCGCTCAAGGACATGTTCGTCTACGACGGCGTGTATTCCGAGTACCGCCAGAGAAAGCACGGTCGCCCGGTGGACTCGCTCTCCGCACATCACTTCATCGGCTTCATCCAGAATCACGACCAGGTAGGGAATCGTGCAACCGGCGACCGGCTCGAGCACATCGTTGGGGTGCCACGCACCAAGATGGCGCTTGGCATCGTGCTGACCGCACCCTTTGTTCCCATGCTCTTTCAGGGCGAGGAGTTCGCGGCCTCGACACCGTTCCTCTACTTCGCCGATCATGAAGACCCTGAAATGGCGAAGCTTGTCGCCGAAGGACGCAAGAAAGAGTTCGCCGCGTTCGGGTGGGACGAAGCCCAGATCCCGAACCCCGAAGACCTGTCCACCTTCACCAATTCGCGCCTCAACTGGGCTGAAGTCGAAGAGCCCATGCATGCGGATATGTTCCAGTGGACGGCACGCCTCATTCAGATCCGCAGGAACTCGATCTCGCTCAACGACGGTGACCGCGGACACCTGAAGGTTCACTTCAATGAAGAGGACAAGTGGCTTCGCATGGACCGCAATCTTGTCAGCGTCTTTGCGAACCTGGGAGCTGCGCCGGCCAGCTTCAGAGTGTCGAAGGACTACGAGCTCCTGCTTGCCAGCATCGCCGACAGCACCTTCATCGAAGACGAACACGTAACCATTCCACCGGATGGATTCGCCATCCTTTCCGCCGAGAAAGAATAGCCAGCGCTGGACCATGGGGAACCGGGGTAGCGCATGTAAACTTTTGCCATGCGCCTTCCCCTCCTCCCCATGGCACTTGCGCTTTGTGTGCCCGTTTGGGCCCAGTCCGCTCGCCCCTCGCTCTCTGATCCCACCATCTCACCCGATGGTCATGAGATCGCCTTCGTCTCGGGAGGCGACATCTGGGCGGTCGCAGCGGCCGGTGGAGAGGCGCATCTGCTGGTCACGCATCCGGCTACCGAGTCCCGGCCGCTCTACTCGCCCGACGGCAGCAGGCTTGCCTTTGTCTCGACGCGCACCGGCGCAGGCAACATCTACATCCTTACCCTCGCTACCGGCCAGCTGCTCCGGCTCACCTACTCGGATGTGGCCGATCGGCTGGATGGCTGGTCCGCAGACGGACAATGGATCTACTTCACGTCCGGGGCGAACGACGTGGCAAATCAAGGCGATATCTTCCGCGTCAAGGCTGCCGGGGGTACGCCGCTCGAGGTCTCGCGCGAACGCTACATGAACGAGTTTGAGTCGGCTCCTTCGCCCGACGGCACACGCATCGCGCTGATCGAGAAGGGCATCTCGGGCCTGCAGTGGTGGCGCAACGGACACAGCCATATCGACGAAAGCGAGATCTGGCTGAAGCCCGTCGCAGAGACCGGTGGCTATCAGAAGCTGCTGCCCGCCAACGCCAAGCATGCGTGGCCCATGTGGTCGAGCGATGGGCGCAAACTCTACTTCATGTCCGATGCCGGCGGTGCGGAGAACCTATGGGAAGCCTCCATTGCTTCGCCTGCGGCCGCAAAAGAGATCACGCACTTCAAACAGGGACGCGTGCTCTGGCCGTCGATCGGCGCTGGCGGCAGAACGATCGTCTTTGAGCGTGACTTCTCGATCTTCCGGCTGGACCTGCGTTCGGGCAAGGCGGAGCGCATTCCGATTGAGCTTCGCGGCAGCTCGAGCGCAGCTTCAATCACCCACACCACCGAGACATCCTTCCGCGCGCTCGCGCTCGCACCCGATGGCAAAAAGCTGGCCGTCGTCGCTCACGGGCAGCTGTTTGCCGCGTCTTCGAAAGACGGCGGTGAAGGCCTCCATCTGAAATCCACACCAGAAACTGTGGCGGTTACAAATCCACGCTGGTCGCCAGACTCGACGTCGCTGATCTACACCGCAGAAAAGAAAGATGGCTCGCGCGTGCTTGAGCTTTACACCTTCAAGCCCGGCGAAGAGCTCGGCCACGCACGTGCGCTGACAAGCGCCGCAGGCGACGTCCACGGTGCTGCATGGGCGCCCGACGGCAAAAGCATCGCCTACGTCCAGGACGATCACGAACTCCAGCTGCTGAGCCTTCCCGCCGACCTTGCCAGCACCGAGACCAAGCCCGAGGCCAAGCCCGAGAACAGGCCCGAGGGCAAGCCCGCCGATAGGACCCTGGTCAAAGGTCAGCTCGAAAGCGCAGTGCTTGCCTGGTCGCCAGACAGCCAGTGGATCGCCTACACCGCGATCGATCAGCGCAGCTTCCGCAACCTCGCCGTGGTCGCCGCCACGGGGGGCGAGCCGCACCCCATCAGCTTCCTTGCCAATGGTGAATCGGCCAACGATCGCATCGCCTGGTCGCCCGATGGCAAGTACATCCTCTTCGATACCGCGCAGCGCAGCGAAGAGCCGAAGATGGCACGCATCGACCTCCTGCCTCATGTACCGAAGTTCAAAGAGGATGAGTTTCGCGAGCTCTTCCGTCCCTCGAAGGCACCCGGAACACCCTCCTCACCGTCATCGCCCGCCCCGTCAGACAACGCACCCGCAGAGAAGGCGTTGAGCGAAACAGGCAAGTCAGAGAACGCAGACAAGGCAAAGGACACAGACAAGACAGACAAGAAGCCCAATCCTGACAAGAAGCCGGACCCGGTGAAGATCGTCTTCGCAGGGATTCGCGAACGCCTCACCCTGCTTCCGCTCGGTCTCGGCGCAGAGTCGCCCGTCATCTCGCCCGACGGCAAGACGCTCGTCTTCACTGCCGAATCCGCCAATCAGCAGAACCTCTACACCTTTCCTCTCGACGAGCTGCAGAAAGACCCGGCGATCGCGAAGCAGCTCACCTCCACTCCCGGCCGCAAAGGCGCCTACGCGTTTACACCCGATTCAAAAGAGGTCTTCTACCTCGAGAACGACGGCGTTCGCACCATCTCACTCGATGCCCGCGCACCCAAGCCGCTCGCCGTCACCGCGCGCGTCCAGGTCGACTTCGACGAAGAGAAGAAGGTCGTCTTTGAAGAGGCCTGGAGCGAGCTGAACCGCAACTTCTTCGACCCTGCCTTCAATGGTCAGAACTGGCGCAAGCTGCATGACGACTGGCAGCCCTACGTCGCCGGGGCGCGCACACCGGATGAACTCCGCCGCAACATCAACCTGATGATCGGAGAGCTCAACGCCTCGCACTCCGGCATCGGCGCCGCACGGGGCGCGGCCGAGCGCGGCGTGCAGGTAGGCAAGCTTGGACTGCGCTTCGACCGCGAACGCTACGAGGCCGGCGAAGGACTCATCGTCCGCGAGGTCATCGCGCTGTCACCAGCCGCGATCGAAGGTTCGATCAAGCCGGGCGACAAGCTCGTCTCGGTCAACGGCGACGCGGTCGGCAGCCGCAACCTCGACCAGATGCTTGAAGACACCATCGGCCAGCGGCTTCCCCTTGGCATCGAAAGCGCGGGCAAGCTGCGCGAGGTCATCGTCCGCCCGGTTCCGACCGCCGCCGCCGCCGGGCAGATCTACCGCCAATGGGTCGAGGAGCGCCGCGCTTACGTGGATCGCGTCTCGGGCGGCCGGATAGGCTACGTCCACATGCCTGATATGAGCGACGCCTCACTGCAGCAGCTCTACCTCGATCTCGACGCGCAGAACCAGGCGAAGCAGGGTGTCGTCATCGATGTGCGCAACAACAACGGTGGCTACATCAACGGCTATGCGCTCGACGTCTTCACCCGCCGGAACTACCTCGAGATGACCCCGCGCACCCTGGGCTCCACCTTCCCCAGCCGGCAGAGTCTCGGCCAGCGAGCCCTCGGTCTGCCGACCGTACTGGTCACCAATGAGCGCTCGCTCTCGGACGCCGAGGACTTCACCGAAGGCTACCGCACCTTGAAGGTAGGAAAGGTGGTTGGCGAGCCGACCGCCGGCTGGATCATCTTCACCGGAGGTACCTCGTTGATCGACGGCTCAACCCTGCGCCTGCCCTCCACCCGCATCCGCGACACCCGCGGCCAGGACATGGAGATGCACCCGCGTCCGGTTGACATTGAAGTCGATCGTGAACTAGGCGAGACTGCCGCAGGCACCGACCATCAGCTCGATCGCGCCGTGAAGGAATTACTTGGAGCCAGGTAGAAGAAGTGGCCGCGCGCCTCGCAAGTAGTTGTTATCACAAGACCACACCCCGTAAAGAAGTGTGTTCTTGCGGAAACTTTATGCTCCCGCGGCCGTAGTAATCACAGGATGAAAGTGCGTCTAACCGCACAGAGCCTTTCAGCGGACCAGAAGAGCCTTCGGGCGAGACCCAAAGAAGAAGGACCCTCGTATGTTCTACCTACGTTTGAGATACGCGCTTGCGCTCTCCGTCCTGCCTGCGGTCGCGTCCGTCCTCGCGCCCGCAATCCCCCATTTGGAAGCTCAGGCCCCCGCGGCTGCGCGCCAGCTTGGAACCGTTTCCGCGATCGCCGGCGACGCCGTGACGCTCAAAACCGCTGCCGGCGCAGAGGTGACCGTCAACGTCGCGCCCGATGCGCCGGTGCTCGAACTGCCCCCGGGCAGCACCGACCTGAAGGCAGCGGTCCCGGCAAAGCTTGAAGATGTCTCCGTCGGGGACCGGATCCTCGCAACCGGCACTAACGACGCCTCCAATCACCTGGTGGCGTCGCGCGTCGTGCTCATGAAATCAACCGACATCGCCGCGCGCAACTCCGCCGAACAGCGCGAGTGGCAGCGCAACGGCCTCGGCGGGCTGGTCCGCTCGGTGGATGGTCCGGTCGTCACCGTGGTAGCCGGGTCCAAGGTGCTCAAGATCAACACC
>CAXTUS010000008.1:0-58894 GCA_964247475.1 uncultured Acidobacteriaceae bacterium
TAGCCTGGGTGAATGGGGGGCTGCTGCGCCTGATCGCGGTGCTTGCGCCATTGTCCGCGGCGCAGTATGCCTGGATCGTGATCCGCAGGGTGTCGACGCCGATCGAGGCAACAACAACCGCGTCCTGACAACCGGGCAGGCTCCACTTCCGGCCGGCGGGAGCGCTGCCGCCCGGACAGAGTGGAAGGAAGACCCAGGCCTCCTGAGCGCTCAGGGCGCTCCGCTCCCTGAAGCGCTCGCGCCCGCGACCTGTGCGCTTTTCTTCTTGTCTCAAGCGCCATCGGTTGCGCTGCGGATGCCCGCGCCGTACACTATCTAGGACTGGAGTGGTCTCCAATAGATGCTTCGTCTGACCAAAAAAGCGGACTATGGGCTGATGGCCCTGAAGTACCTGGCCGAACATACGGCAGAGCAGGCGCTCGTCCCGGCGAATGTGGCAGGCGCCGGGTCGAAGACGGTTTACGCGCAGTCGGCCAAGGATATCGCCGATGCCTACCATATTCCACCGCAGCTGCTTGCGAAGATCCTGCAGACCCTGGCACGTGCGGGGCTTCTGGTGTCGCATGCCGGAACCAACGGTGGGTACGCGCTGGCACGGCCAGCGGCCGACATTTCGGCGTTTGAAGTGATACGGGCGATCGACGGTCCGTTGTTTATCACAAGCTGCATCACGATTCACGGAACGTGCGACCTCGCGGGACATTGCACCATCAAAGAACCATTGCGCAAGGTGAATGATTCGATCAAAGACCTGCTGAGCGCAATCAAGATCGGCGACCTGATCGAGGTTCCGGACCCTGAGCACCACGGGCAGAACGTGATGGTAGGCGGCGGTCTGGTTTCAATCGCGCTGTAAGGCCCGGCGGTGAGCGCCCGAGCTCGAATAGGGAAGTTCAAAGATTAGAAAATCAGAGATAGCAACAGTAGTCGTTCAGAGATCGCAACAAGGGACATCAGGAGCTAACGGTATGAATGAGCAGGTAGCGGAGCAGATGGAACAGACGTCCGACATGACCCATAACGGGCTCGTCATCACAGAGTCGAAGGAGCCGTTGCCGCCCGGCGTGCAGCTTCCGATCTACATGGACAACCACGCGACCACACCCATGGACCCGCGCGTGCTCGATGCCATGCTGCCCTACTTCGGCAAGGTCTTCGGCAACGCCGCCAGCCGCAACCACCAGTTCGGCTGGGAGGCGGAGCAGGCGGTCGACAAGGCACGCGAGCAGATTGCGAAGCTGATCGGCTGCACGCCGAAGGAGATCATCTTTACCTCCGGCGCGACCGAGTCGAACAACCTGGCGATCAAGGGGATCGCCGAGATGTACAAGGAGCGCGGGAACCACATCATCACTCAGGTGACCGAGCACAAGGCCGTCCTCGATACCTGCAAGAAGCTCGAGCGCCAGGGCTACCAGGTGACTTACCTGCCGGTCGAGACCGATGGTCTCGTTTCGCTCGACAAGCTGAAGGCAGCGATTACCGAAAAGACCATCCTGATTACGATCATGTTCGCCAACAATGAGATCGGGGTGGTTCAGCCGGTTGAAGAGATCGGTAAGCTTTGCCATGAGAAGGGGATCATCTTCCACACAGATGCCGTCCAGGCCGTCGGCAAGATTCCCGTGAACGTGCAGGCGATGAACATCGATGTGCTATCGATGACCGCACATAAGATCTATGGCCCGAAGGGTGTCGGAGCCCTTTATGTGCGTCGGCGCAACCCGCGCGTGCAGATCACCGAGCAGATTAACGGCGGCGGGCACGAGCGTGGCATGCGGTCGGGCACGTTGAATGTCCCGGGCATCGTCGGTCTGGGCGCGGCTTGCGAGATCGCGGGCGCCGAGATGGAGGTCGAGGGCAAGCGTCAGCAGGAACTGCGCGACTACCTGAAGCAGAAGTTCGAGAATGCGCTCGATTACGTCCATGTGAACGGCAACATGGATCACCACCTGCCGGGCAATCTGAATATGAGCTTTGTGCACGTCGAAGGCGAGAGCCTGCTGATGGGCATCAACGATATCGCGGTCTCATCGGGTTCGGCCTGCACCTCGGCCACGCTCGAGCCAAGCTACGTGCTCAAGGCGCTCGGCCTGGGCGATGATGTCGCGCACTCGTCCATCCGGTTCGGGCTTGGCCGCTTCAACAACAAGGCAGAGGTCGACTACGTATCCGACAAGGTGATCGATGTGGTCAAGCACCTGCGCGAGATGAGTCCGCTTTACGAGATGGTCAAGGAAGGCATCGACCTTTCAAAGATCGAGTGGGCGGCGCACTAAGGCTGGAGGTGCGGGCACGGAGCATGGAATTGCAGCGTGCGGTGCCTGCGCTTGAAAGAGGACCAGAGTCGGCTTTGTGGACGAAAGACAAGCCTGGTGCTTAGCCAGGAGACGCATCGAGAGCCAGGGTCTGAATGGTCAAACCTTCGGCAACAGTTTAGGGTCAGCATCATCTAACGAGAAGTAACGAACAGGCGTCAGGAGAAACGACATGGCATACAGCGATAAGGTAGTCGATCACTACAGCAATCCTCGCAATGTAGGACAGATGGACAAGAGCCTGGACGAGGTCGGTACCGGCCTGGTCGGAGCACCGGAGTGCGGCGACGTAATGCGTCTGCAGATTCGCGTAAACCCCGAGACTCAGGTCATCGAAGATGCAAAGTTCAAGACCTTCGGCTGCGGCTCAGCGATCGCCTCGAGCTCGCTCGCAACCGAGTGGGTCAAGGGCAAGACGGTGGCCGAGGCATTGCAGATCTCGAACACCGATATCGTGAAGGAGCTTGCGCTTCCTCCCGTCAAGATTCATTGCTCAGTGCTTGCGGAAGATGCGATTCGCGCAGCGATTGGCGACTGGAAGAAGAAGAACAACGTCGCCGAGACAGCGGACGTCGCTGTCGGCGCAGCTCACTAAACTTCTGGTTGCAGCAGGAAGGATCAAAGTTTGACGCGGCCCCGTTACGTCCGCCGGGTCGCGTCGCTCTTCTTTGCGACGCAAGCCTTGAGTAAGAGTAGCGAAGAGCGGTAAGGGGAAATTGATGGCGATGGTGACGTTACAAACAGCGGCTGAGCGGGATGCGCAGCATCACGCCGCCGGTTCTCAGCCGGCGAAAGATCCCCTCTCCGGGATGGTCCTCTTAGCCGCTGAAGGCCAGCAGCCAAGAGCCAAGCAGGCGATTGAGATCACGAAGAATGCTCTGAAGCGCATCCGCGTCGCCATGGCCAAAGAGGGTATCTCGCCGGTCGATGGTGGGCTGCGCGTCGGCATCACCGGCGGAGGCTGCTCCGGCCTCAGCTACAACATCCGCTTCGATACAAAGCCACGCGACCGGGACCGCACCTTCATCTTCGGCGAAGGCGTCGAGACGCCGAACGATCCTTCAGGCGCACAGCCGGTCCGCATCTTCGTCGATCCCAAAAGTTATATATACCTGGCCGGCATGGTGCTCGACTTTGAAGAGACCCTGATGCGTCAGGGCTTCAACTTTATCAATCCCAACTCCACCAAAAGCTGTGGTTGCGGGTCCAGCTTTTCAGCCTGAGCATCAGTCGCCGCTTACGCGGTCGGCTGGAGAACGCTGATCCGCAGATCCTGTTGTAGAAGTGTCTTCAGCCCATTCAATGCTTCCTTGTTCACCAGCAGGTGCTGGTCGAGAGCAGCCTCGCTCTCCCACTCCTCGTACGTAAAGAAGCTGCCGGGATAGTGCTTATCCTCGAAGACCTTGTAGGCGATCGCGCCAGGCTCCCTCAAGGAAGGCTCAACTAGCTTCTCAACAATGCTTCGGACCCTGTCCTCGTTGCCGGCCTTCGCATGGATCTGCGCGATGACGCTGATCTTCTGATCGGTTGCGCCGCCTGCCGGTTCACTCTTGCTAAAGATGCTCATGAAACTCCCTAAATAACTACGTTTGTTGCAGCCCCCCACTCGCTGGAACGGGAGGGCTGTCAGCTACTCAGCGGAAAGGCTGTCAGCTGCTCCAGTTGCAGCTACTCCAGATGCAGCTACTTCAAGTGCAGCTACATGAGGTGCAGCTACTCCGGTCGCGGTACGTTCTTCAAACGGTTTGCACCCTGGAAGGGCAGCATCCAGCCCGGGTACTCAGGCGGCAGCGCACTCACCTGGTCCAGCTGCTTCAGCTCAGCATCGGAGAGCTTCAGGTCGACCGCGGCCAGATTGTCCTCAAGTTGATCAGGACGCTTGGCTCCGATAATCACTGACGTAACAAACGGCTTCGTCAACAGCCACGCCAGCGAGACACGAGCCGCCGAACAGCTATGCGCGCTGGCGATCGGCGCGATCACATCAAGGATCTTCCAGGTGCGTTCCTTGTCAACGATGGGGAAGTCAAACTCAGACCGGCGCGTGCCCTCGGGCTTCTGGTTCTCGCGGCTGAATTTGCCAGACAGCAGACCGCCGGCGAGCGGACTCCACACCAGCAGGCCCGTCTTCTCTGCTTGGAGCAGCGGCACGATGTCGCGCTCAAGGTCTCGCCCTGCGATCGAGTAGTACGCCTGCAGCGTGTCGAAGCGTGCAAGATTTTTGAACTCCGAGATGCCGAGTGCCTTGGCAATCTTCCACGACTCCCAGTTCGACACGCCAATGTACCGCACCTTGCCCTGCTGGACCAGAGCGTCGAGCGCCCGCAGCGTCTCCTCAATTGGAGTCACCATGTCGTTTCCATGAATCTGGTAGAGATCGATGTGATCGGTCTGAAGCCGCTGCAAGCTGGTCTCGACGCCATCCATGATGTGCCCGCGCGAGGCGCCCACATCGTTCGGTCCAGGTCCTGTCCGCCCGTAGACTTTGGTCGAGATCACCACATCTTTGCGGGCGATCTTGAGATTCTTCAAAGACTGTCCGAGGATCTTTTCGCTCTCGCCCTCGGAGTACACGTCCGCCGTGTCGAAGAAGTTGATGCCCGCATCGATCGATGCCTTCATCAGGTCGTCGGCGCCCGCCTGGTCGACTGTGCCAACCTTCTTCCAGAACCCCTCACCGCCGTGGAACGTCATGGTGCCAAGGCAGAGGGTAGAGACGAGGAGACCAGTATTGCCGAGGGTTTTGTATTCCATGCCGAGTTGGATGCAGGAGCATCGGCAAAGGCGTCCTTCGCGCGGATGACGAGCCTTACGCGGGCTGCTCGGCTTAGGAAGGTTATGCTGAACGGTATGGACTTCTTTCAGATTTTTGCTCTGCCGCGGCATCTGCATATCGATCTGCCGGTGCTTGAGAAGGACTTCTACGCCCGGTCGCGCAAGCTTCACCCGGACCGCTTCGCTGCGCACACGGCCGCCGAGCAGGAGGCCGCACTCGCCGAATCTTCCACGCTGAACGACGCCTATCGCACCCTCAAAGACCCCATCGCACGCACCCAGTACCTTCTCACCCTTGAAGGTGTAGAGCTTGAAGAGCAATCAAAATCCGCCACTGACGCGGCTCGTATCAGCGGAACCGAAAAGAAACAACTCATACCGCCCGAGCTTCTCGAAGAGGTCTTCGAGCTGAACATGCAGCTTATGGAGATGAAGGCCGCGAAAGAGATGGGCGACGATGCAGACCCTGACCTGCGCCGCGATCTCGAAAACGCTGCTAGCGCTTTTGATCAGAAGATGGCCGAGACCCAGCGTGAGCTCGAAGGACTTTGGACCCGCTGGGACGCGGCCATCGATACCGACGATATCGCTGCGAAGAATGAGGTGAAGGACTCCCTGGTCACCTTGCTCAACAAGCGCAGCTACCTCCGGAACCTGGTTCGTGACGTCAATCAGGCTCTCGAGTAGCTACGATTTGTCCCGTTCTGGCAACGCTCGTCAGCTCCGGAATGGGAAGCCGTTTCCGCTTCGGAACCGCTCTTCAATAAAGCTCCGCGGTCTGCGCCGTCCGGAGCGCACCGGGTGTAAGTTCGCCCTATGTCTCCAATTGAGTTCCTTGAGAGCGAACGTGGATCAAAGGCAAGGCGTCTGCTGTTCCTCCTGCTTTTGTCGCTTGCCCTGGTCTCGACTGCAGTCGGTCTGATCAACGCGATCCACCGCAGCCAGGACTTTCAATGGAGCGGCGAACGTGTGTTGCTCGCCCACGGGGACCCTTGGGCGGAGTACCTGGCGGGCGATCCCGGCCACCACTTCCTTGCCTCTCAGGTTCCGAACTACCTGGCTATTCTCTACGTGCTGATCCTGCCCGTCGGCTTACTGCCACTGCTTTTCGCTAAGGTGCTCTGGGCGCTCTTGAACATCGTCTCCGCGGTCGTCTGCAGCGTCATCGCCGGCCGAAGCTATGGGCTGCGCTGGCGCAGCGTATGCGTCGTTATCTGCCTGATGCTTACAGCGACGGCAACCCGGAACACCATCGGCAACGGTCAGCAGGGCCTGCTTGTCCTCCTGGTGTGGAGTCTTGCCCTGTTCCCGTCGCAGTTGGGTGCGGGGCGCGAAGTGGGTGTAGTCGGCAGGGGGCGCGCGGTCGGGAGAACGCGCGCACTCGTTGCCGGCATCGCTTTCTTAAAGTACAGCTTTGCGCCGCCGCTCGCGCTGCTGCTGCTCTTCCGCGGCGGCGTCAAGGCTGTGCTGCTGAGCGCGGTGCCGGCCCTGCTGGCCGTCGTTGCCGTCTGGCTCTGGATCACCGGAGGACACGACCCTGCGGCCATTCTGCGCCTGGCCTTGGAGCCTTTTGCGGTGGCCCGTCATGGCTTCACCGCCGGCCCAGCAGATCCAAACCTTATGAACCTGCTCGAATCGCTGCTGCGCTCCAGAAGCGAAGACGCGCGCAACAGCCTGGAATTGCTGGCTGCGCTCAGCGCCTGTGTCGCTGTCTCCTACTTCGCTTTCGGCCGCAATCATCACAAGCCGGTCCAGTGGCAGATAGCCATCATGGCCACCATGAGCTACGGCTTGTTCAAACACCATGCGTATGACGCGGTCGTGCTGCTGCTGCCGCTGTGTTACGCGCTGAAGCACAGGCGGCAACCGGCTGCTCAAGCGGTGCTTGTGCTGATTGCTTACCTGTTCTATCTGCAGCGCGGGCTGGAAGCGCTCCACCTGCACGCTTTGTGGATGCGCATTCCGGAGTTCCTCATGTTGATGAGCATCCTGGGATGTACGTACAGGCTTGGAGTGGTTGAGCGAAAGGCGGTGGAAGCTCTCGGGATCCACGCAGTGCCCCGCCGCCAAAGGAGGGCCGCCGCCTGAAGCGAAGTCCTTCCAGGGAAGCTTGCGGCTACTCGCCCGACCGGCTTAGCCGGCCTCGTCAGCCCGGGCAAGCTTTTGCAGCTGAACCAGGTGGTTCAGATCGTGGCCGGCTACCGTTTCAAGGATGTTGTAGAAGGTAAGCCCACCGCGCTCCGGGTGGTGTCCGGTTCGTTCGAGCTCCGCTTCGCTCAGGATTCCCAGCAGCTTCACGTTCCAGACGCGAAGAGAGCGGAAGAGTTCAAGCGCCGAAGGCAGGTAGTAGCCGGAGTAATGCTCCGCCCAGGCATCCTGATCGAACGGCTGCAGCAGGGCAGGACTTCCGGTGGGCGAGGCCAGCACCTGCCGCAGCCGGAAGCTGAACGCGATCTCGCAATCGGCCATGTGGGCGACAATCTGACGCGGGTTCCACTTACCGTCCGCGATCGGCGCTTCAATCTGCTCAGGCGTCAACTCGCACGCGGCCTGGTGCAGCAGCCCCGGGGTAGATGCGAAGACGACGCGAGCGTCCTGCTCGCCAAGACAGTGAGCGTACGGGTTCTTTTCCATCCCGGAAACTTACCACGATCCCTCTTCTGACTGGAAAGAAGCACGAGGGGTCTTGCTCCCGCATGGCCACCAGGGAAGGCGCCTCACGCTGGATCGCTGAGCTGAGCCATATCCCTGGGCCCTGCGGGTTGCTCTCTTCGATCGACATAGATATCTCTCAACGCCGGGGCAGCAAGAGCGCTGGCACTGCCCGGCATTCGCGCAAGCGGCTGACGATTTCGGCACCGGCCACTTGCGCTTGCTTGTAGATCTCCGCCGCACCCTCAACAACCAGCGTCACCATCTGCATCGAGCGGCCACGGGTGTCCTCGGGATGCACCAGGGAAGGTGCACTTGAGGCCGTTCGAGGCCGAGCCTGGCATCACCATGCCCTGCCGGCTTGTTGCTGAAGACCGACTGCGCATGCGCGCCTGTTCCCTCAGGACCTTCCTGAAAAGTTGGCACGATGATTCCGAGGGACCCGCGTCAGCCACCCGGTGGCGGCATACGCATCGCGTCAGCGCAGGCGGACGGTAACTGGCGATGCTGCCGCCGCTGCTGCTTGCCGCACTGAGGATCCCTGGTCTCTTGTTGCTGGCGTCGCCATGGGGCACTTCCCCCAGGTCGGCTGGCTTCTAAGCCAGAAAACACCGCAGAGACCGCAAGTATAGGACAATGGAAAAATCGCCTAGAGGACAATAGAAAAGATCGCCTTGTCCTGCGCCGCATCTCAATCGTGGCGCCGCCCGGCATCGGCACGCATCGAACCCTGTACCAGGCCTAACACTCTGAAACAGCAGGGTGCAACGAGACAGCAGAACGCAACAGATGACCGGGCGTCACGAAGAACGCGCAGCCGAGGCGCACAGCAGCAGAAGGGGAACTCAACGAATGGCAGAGGCACGCAGCATTGTGGTAGGCATCGACCTGGGCACGACCAACTCGCTGGTGGCGTTCATGCAGGACAACACACCGGTGGTGATCCCGGGCGAGGATGGCGAACGCCTGGTTCCGTCAGTCGTCGCCTGGACCGACCACGGCGTGGCCGTCGGAAATGCCGCACGCGCGACCCTGATGTCAGACTCCGGCTCAGCCGTCTACTCCGCCAAGCGGCTGATGGGGCGTGACCTTGCCGACATCGAGCAGGAGCTGAAGCTGTTTCCGTTCAAGCTTGCGGAAGACGCGAAGCCAGGCGAAGTTCTCCGCCTGAACGTGGGGGGCCTCACCATGACGCCGCCCGAAATCTCTGCCTATGTGCTGCAGCAATTGAAGAAGAACGCCGAGCGCTTCTTCGGCGCTCCCGTCACGAAAGCCGTCATCACGGTCCCTGCCTACTTCAACGACGCCCAGCGCCAGGCTACCAAGGATGCCGGCCGGATCGCCGGGCTTGAGGTCCTGCGCCTGGTCAATGAGCCGACGGCGGCAGCACTCGCCTATGGTCTTGACAAGCAGCGCGACGGCATCATCGCCGTGTATGACTTCGGCGGCGGGACCTTCGACATCTCGATTCTGAAGCTGCACGAAGGCATCTTCGAGGTAATTGCGACGGGCGGCGATACCCACCTGGGCGGCGACGACATCGATAACCTGTTGATCGCAATCGCGCTCGACGACATTGCCGGCGCCGAGAGTGTACATATCCGCAGCAATCCCGAGGCGATCCAGGCTGTGCGCAAGGCGGTCATCGATGCCAAGATCGCATTGTCCGATCGCGACTCCGCAACCCTGAACGTCCCTCTCCCGAACGGCCGGCACTACCAGCGCGAGATCAGCCGTGAACAGTTCGAGCAGCTGATCCAGCCAGTCGTCGCGCGCACCGCGGCCCCGGTGAAGCTGGCCCTCAAAGACGCAGGCCTCACCCCCGCCCAGATCGATGAGGTCGTTATGGTCGGCGGTTCCACACGCATCCCCGCGGTCCGCGCGCTCGTGACCGGCATCTTCGATCTCGACGCACGCGGCAAGAAGCTGCATACGGAGCTTAATCCGGATGAAGTCGTCGCGCTTGGCGCGGCAGTCCAGGCGCAGATCCTGGCGGGCGGCTCGACCGCGACCGAAGACCTGCTGCTGCTCGACGTCACGCCGCTTTCGCTCGGTATCGAAGCCCTCGGCGGCGTCGTCGCCAAGATCATCCAGCGCAACTCGACCATCCCGGCCAGTGCCACGGAACACTTTACGACCGGCGTCGACGGCCAGACCAACGTGGCGATCCACGTCGTACAGGGTGAGCGCGAGCTGGCGAAGGACTGCCGATCGCTAGCCCGTTTTGACCTCAAAGGAATCCCGCCGATGGTCGCCGGGCTGCCGCGCATCGAGGTTAAATTCCTGATCGACGCGAACGGAATCCTGCACGTCTCGGCGCGCGAGCAACGCAGCGGCACCGAGGCCGAGATTGAAGTCAAGCCAACCTACGGGCTCACCGATGAGCAGGTCGAATCTATGATTCTGGAGTCTTTTGATATGGCGGAGCAGGATATTACCGAGCGGCAGGTGATCGAGGCGAAGAACGAGGCAAACACCATCCTCGAGGCGGTTGACAAGGGTAAGAAGCACCCCGCCTGGCAGCAGCTCACCTCTGACGAGCTCGCCAGGATCGCCGCGGCGCATGACGAGTTGAAGGCCTCGATCATGGGCGGTGATTACAGGATCATCCGCCAGGCGATCGAGCGCCTCGACAAAGCCACGCGGAGGTTCGCGGAGATCATGATGGATTCCGCGGTCACAGGCGCAATGAAGGGTCAGACAATGGCGTCGGCCGGCGAGCAGATGGGCCAGGGACTCGGCGCCGATCCTTCCGCTCCCCACGCCTTTGCGCCGGCCGAGTACGACAACGCGATCGCCAAGGCCGAGCACAAGGTAGAGACGCCCGGAGAATCGACCGAAGATTGAAGTGGTCATCGGGGCATGCGCGAGTACCGCATTTCCGGCGTCAGGATGCGGTTTCCTACTCTGTTTCCGTCGAGCCATTTTGGACAGCGCCCTCGTTGGCGGCGGCGACCACTTCGCGGGGCAAGCGCTTCGTGTCACCGCAGTTAGAATGGAACCATCATGTCCGAAGCGAAAACGCTCCCAGCCGTTGATCTCTCCATCCCCGTAGCCGACGGCTTCGTGCGCGTCACCTTCCTGCCCGAGAACAAGACGGTCGAGTTTCCTTTTGGATCGATGCCGTATGAAGGCCACGGCGAGCCGATGAGCTTCCTCGACGTCGCCGAAAACTACGACATCTTCCTCGACCACGCATGCGGCGGTGTCTGCGCCTGCACCACCTGCCACCTGTGGGTGCAGGAAGGCGCAAAGGGCATCTCGGAAGCCGAAGACAAAGAGCTCGATCGCATGGAGACCGCAGCCGATATTCAGCTCAACAGCCGCCTTGGCTGCCAGGCCATCATCGAGAGGCCAGGTACCTACGTGGTCGAGATCCCCAAGTGGAATCGCAACTACGTGCAGGAGGGCAAGCCTGTCGCCGGCGCCCCTGCGCGTGACTACGGCAACATCTCGGAGTAAGGAAAACAACTCCGGGATGCACCCAGCACACTTCCAATGCGCAGGCTGTGGCGAGTGGGTCGAGACCACGGTCGATGAGTCCGGCGGCTCACGCCAGCAGTACGTCGAAGACTGCCAGGTCTGCTGCCAGCCAAACGTGCTGACGATCGTCTGGGACAAGTCAGCGGCGGAGTACACCGTCTCTGCCGAGCTTGAATCCTAAGCCATCTCTGAATTTGTCTGAAGAAAGTGGCGTAAGTTAGGGGGACCGCCCGCATGCCACGGACCGCCTACATCTCGCGCCGCGTAGTCTTCACCGACGTCGTACGGCCAGCCTGCGTCGTCATCGATTCAGACTCCGGCAGGATCGTACAGATCGACGACACCCCACCCCAGGGCGTCGTCGTGGAAGACCTCGGCGACGACGCCCTCCTGCCTGGCCTCATCGACGCACACATTCACATCAACGAGCCCGGCAGGACCGAGTGGGAGGGCTTCCGCACCGCGACCCGGGCCGCAGCCGCGGGCGGGTTTACCACCGTCATCGACATGCCGCTGAACTGCCTGCCCGAGACCACAACGCTCGCCGCACTCGAAGCAAAGCGGCGTGCCGCAGCAAGCCAGTGCCGGGTCGACTGGCGTCCCTGGGGAGGCGCCGTGAACGGCAACCAGGACCACCTGTCGGCCCTCGCCGCGGCCGGTGTCCCGGGCTTCAAGTGCTTCCTGATCTACCCTGGATGCGACGGGTTCGGCATGATTGACGAAGCCGACCTGCGGACAGCCATGCCCTTGATCGCCGCCACCGGCCTGCCGCTGCTGGTACACGCCGAGGTCGCTGCTCCCTGTGAACGGGCCGCTGCCGCGCTGATCGCTCAAGGCGCTGACTGGCGACGCTACGACACCTACCTTCAGTCACGCCCGGACGAAGCCGAACTCACAGCCATCGCGCTCATGATCCGTCTTTGCCGCGAGTTCGGTACGCGCGTCCACATCGTCCATCTTTCAAGCGCACATGCGCTGCCCATGCTGCGCGCCGCCAAAGCAGAGGGCCTGCCCCTTACGGTCGAAACCTGTCCCCACTACCTCGTCTTCGCCGCCGAAGAGATCGCCGACGGCGCCACGCTCTTCAAATGTGCGCCGCCCATCCGTTCCCGCGCCAACCAGGACCTGCTCTGGGACGCGCTCGCCGATGGGACCATCGACTTCGTCGCGAGCGATCATTCGCCCTGCCCGCCCGCAATGAAGGGGCTCGAAGAAGGTTCATTCCAAACAGCCTGGGGCGGCATCGCGGGCCTGTCGCTCACGCTTCCCGTTCTGTGGACAGCCGCAGCGGCCAGGGGCCACACCCTGAGCGACCTCGCCCGCTGGCTGGGCAGAGAGCCGGCACTGCTCGCAGGCATCAGCGGACGGAAAGGCGAGATCGCCATAGGCGCAGACGCCGACGTTGTAGTATTTTCACCCGATCGGACCCTTACAGTGACAGAAGACAAACTGCACTTCCGCCACAAGGTCTCACCCTACCTCGGTCGCCGCTTGCAAGGCGTCGTCCGGCGTACGCTGGTGCGCGGAGATGTTGTCTTTGAAGAGGGCAGTTTCGTGAACAAAGCGCACGGGCGGGAGGTTGTCGTTTGAAGCCGACGCCCGCCGCCTATGCGCTCGATCTTTGCGCACGCATCGCAGCCTTCACCGACGTACCCGGCACCATTACCAGGCTCTTCCTGTCGCCCGCAACGCGCCAGGTGCATGCCCTGCTGCGCGCGGAGATGCAGGCCCTCGGCATGCAGGTCCGGGTCGACGCAGCAGGAAACCTGCGCGGCCTCTATCCGGCCAGCCAGCCGCCCACGAACCAAGCCGCACCCATCCTCCTGCTCGGCTCGCACATCGACACCGTACCGGATGCAGGCGCCTTCGACGGCATCCTCGGCGTCGCGATCCCGCTCGCGCTGCTGCGTGCCCTCGACGGCGAGCGACTTCCCTTCGCGATCGAAGTCATCGCCTTCGCGGAAGAAGAAGGTATCCGCTTCCGCATGCCGTTCATCGGCAGCCGCGCTCTGGCGGGTTCGCTCGGCGTCGAAGAGCTCTCGCGCACGGACAGCCATGGCATTCGTCTCGACGCCGCGATCCGCCACTTCGGCCTCGACCCCGAAGCCCTCACCCATGCACGTCTCACCCCCGGTACCTTCGCCTTCCTCGAAGTGCACCTCGAGCAGGGGCCGGTCCTTGAAGCACTCAACCTGCCTCTAGGCGTCGTGACCTCGATCATCGGCCAGACCCGTCTTGAACTGACCTTTGCCGGCCGCGCCAACCATGCCGGCACCACCCCGATGCCCCTGCGTCAGGACGCCCTGGCCGCCGCCGCAGCCTGGATCAGCCGCGTCGAGCAGCACGCCCGCGCGACCGATGGGCTCGTCAGCACCGTCGGCGTCCTCAAGGTAGAGCCTTGCGCGGCGAACGTGATCCCGGGCAAGGTCCTCGCATCTCTCGACGTCCGGCACGCGAACGATGCCCGGCGCGCCGAGGCTGTCCAGGCGCTCCTCGAAGCCGCCAGCCGTGAGGCCGCAGCACGAGGCGTCAGCCTGTCCCATCAGGAGACCAGCCGCCAGGATGCTGTCCCGATGGACGATCATTTGTGCACGTTGTTCGGGGCGACGAACCCGAAGCCGCATAGGATGGTCTCAGGCGCGGGGCATGATGCCATGATCCTCGCCCCCCATGTGCCCGCCGCCATGCTGTTCGTGCGGACACCCGCTGGGGTCAGCCACCATCCCGAAGAAGCAGTGGAGGAGACAGACGTAGCGATGGCTATCGACGTGTTGCAGCAGATGCTGAGACGACTCGGACACGCGCCAGGGGTTGCGGAGGTTGAACGATGAGGGCATCCGAGGTGAATGGCAGGATGGGCGAGACCCGCAGTGCTCTGCGGACGGCGTACCTGCTGCACGCTCCCGACAGCTTTGTGCGCACGCCGCTGCCCGGCCTGAAGAACGGCTCCGCGATCGTGCATGCTTCGCCCGCCCTCGGCGCGAAGTTCCTCATGTATACGGTTGAGCTCCAGGCCGGCGGCGTCCTGCCTGCAGCTTCCGATCACACAGGCCCGGAGCAGGTCCAGCGTTTCGTCTGGGTGCTCTCGGGCGAGATCCTCGGCCAGATTCAAGGGAAGCGCCCGGTCCTCGGGCCGGGGCATTACATCTTTGGCGGCAACGCCCTCAGCGCTCTCTCGGCGGCTACCATCATCGTCTTTGAAAAGCGCTATGAACCGCTCCCCCGCGTGCTCGCCCCGAACGCCTTCGTCGGGCATGAGGAGGTCGCCATCGCCGTGCCCCTCGCTAGCGACCCTGGTGTCCTGGTCCGGTCGCTGCTGCCAGCCGAGATCGAGGCCGGCTTCGACTTCGCCGTCAACACCATGACCTACGCCCCCGGCGCCGCGCTCTCGCAGGTTGAGGTCCACGTCATGGAGCATGGCCTGATCATGCTCGAAGGCGCAGGCACCTACCGCCTCGATGGCGACTTCCACGATGTCGAGCCAGGCGATGCAATCTGGATGGGCTCTTACTGTCCGCAGTGGTTTCGCGCCGATCCGTCCGCGCCGGCGAAGTACCTGATCTACAAGGACTGGAACCGGAGACCGTCCCTGTGACAGCACCCTTCGACCCCGCCGGGCTCGTCGCAGAGCTGCGCGCGCTGGCGACATTCTCCGAAGTGTCAAAAGGGCTGGAGGGATCAGGAGGTTTGGAAGAAGACGGCACGGCAGCGGTTACACGCGTCGTCTTCACCCAGACCGACCTGGCGGCCCGCGCCTACGTAGAAAACCTTGCCCGGCAGGCTGGACTGGCGATCCGCCGCGACGCCATCGGTAACACGTTCTTCCGCTGGCAGGGCACCGACCCCGACGCGTCAGCTGTCGCCACCGGCTCGCACATCGACGCCATCCCGAACGCCGGCATGTACGACGGAACAGTCGGTGTGCTCGGCGGGCTGGCAGCGGTGCGCGCGCTCAAGACCCGGGGATTGCGGCCACGTCGTTCGATCGACGTCATCCTCTTCACCAGCGAGGAGCCCACGCGCTTCGGCATCGGCTGCCTGGGCAGCCGTGTGCTTTCAGGAGCGCTTCCGCCAGCGGACGCCAGGGCGCTTCGGGATGCGGCCGGCGCAACCCTTGAAGAGGTGCGCGAAGCCGCCGGCTTCTCCGGCTCACTCGACGAGGTACCCCTTCGACCAGACGCGTACGCGAGTTTTGTGGAACTGCACATCGAACAGGGGCCTGAGCTGGAACGGACCGGAGTTCCCATCGGGATCGTCAGCGCGATCGCCGCGCCGGCCAGCCTGCGCGTCGTCGTCGAAGGCGAAGGGGGGCATGCCGGCGCGATGCTGATGCCGGTGCGGCGCGACGCGCTGGTCGCTGCCGCGGAGCTCATCCAGGCTGTCGAGGCGGCAGCCCTTGCCACCGGTTCAGAAGACACGGTAGCGACGGTTGGCATGTGCGACGTCTTCCCCGGCGCCGTCAACAGCGTACCCTCGCGCGTCACCCTCTCGCTGGACGTCCGCGACATCGACCAGCCGCGCCGCGATGCCGTGCTCGAAGCCATCGGAAACTCCGCACGCAAGATCGCCACCCGTCGCGGCGTCGCCATCCGCCACACCTGGCTGAATCAGGACGCACCCGCCGCCGCAAGCCCCGAAGTCCTCGAGGCAATCGCCGCTGCCTGCAGAGACGAGGCCATCGCAAGCGTCCGCATGGTCAGCCGCGCCTACCACGACGCGCTTTTCATGGCACGTCTTGCGCCGATGGCCATGATCTTCATCCCGTGCCGCGGCGGCGTTAGCCACCGTCCGGACGAGTACGCCACCCCCGGCGACATCGCCCGCGGCGTGGCCGTCCTTGCCGGAACACTGGCGAGGCTGAGCGCATGAGCCAGGCTCTTCAAAGTGAAAGTCACGCCCTGAGGTCGTGGAACGAAGCGCCTCCTGCCGTGGCTGAGCACGCCCTGCTGGCCTGCTGCGTCTCTCCCCAGTGGGCAGAGACGCTGGTCGCCCGGCGCCCATTCCCAAGCCCGTCCGCCCTGCTCGGCGAAGCCGAAGATGCCTGGTTCGAACTGCCCGAGGCGGAGTGGCTGACGGCCTTTCGCTGTCATCCGCGCATCGGGGAGCAACGCGCCGACGTCAGCAATCACCCCGCCTTCGCAAGCTCTTCGGCTGCCGAGCAGCGAGCCGCACAGGCAACCCTCGATCCCGTCAAAGACGCGCTCGCCGCCGGCAACCGGGCCTTCGAAGCACGCTTCGGCTTCCTCTACCTCGTCTTCGCCAGCGGCCGCACCGCACCCGAACTGCTCGCCCTCCTTGAAGCCCGCCTCAACAACGACCGCAACACCGAGCTGCGCGAAGCCGCGCGTCAGCAATGGCTGATCACAGAGTTCAGAATGAAGAAGTGGCTGGAGTCGCCAACTCACCACGAACCCCCTCAGGAGGCCTCATGAGTGGCATCTCGACCCACGTCCTCGACACCTCGGCCGGCCGCCCGGCTCCGGCGCTCAAGGTGCGCCTCGAGCGCTGGGAGCTCGACGCGTGGCTCATCTGCGAGGCCGCCGAAACCGACGCCGATGGCCGCTGTCGCGAGCTGCTCACCGCCGCCCGCGTTCTCGCCGGCCGCTACCGCCTCACCTTCGATACCGGCGAGTACTTCGCACGCACGCTCTATCCTGAGGTCACTGTCACCTTTGAGGTAGACCGCGACGGCACCAGCTATCACATCCCGCTGCTGCTGAACCCCTACGGCTACACCACCTACCGGGGCACCTGAAGTTCAGAACGCGAGGCGAATCCATGGCTCAGCTCCAGCAGAACCACTACGGCAAATCCCGCGTCCGCCTCATGAAGGTCACACGCACGGGAGGCCACCACGAGGTCCGCGAGTGGAACGTCGGCCTCTATCTCGAAGGCGACTTCGCACGCTGCTTCACCGGTGGCGACAACAGCGGCATCATGGCGACCGACACCATGAAGAACACGGTCTACTCGGCTGCGCGCGACTCCTCCTCCACCACAGTCGAGGGCTACGCCCGCGACCTCGCCCACATCCTGACGGAGCGGAATCCACAGGTTCAACAGGTTCGCATTGTGATCGAGGAAAAATCGTGGATTCGTCTGAAGGCGGACGGCCAGCAGCACGGCTCCGCCTTTCTGCAGCGCGGGCCGGAGGTGACGACCGCCGAACTCGTCCTCAGGCCCGGCTCTCCGCCAACCATTCGCTCAGGTATCCGCGGCCTGGTCATTCTCAAGACCGCGCACTCCGCGTTTACCGGCTTCAAACGCGACGCCTGGACCACGCTGCCCGAATCAGACGACCGCCTGCTGGGCACCGAAGCCACCATCGTCTGGAGCTATGCCCGACCCCTCGAGGACGACGCCGCTTATGCAGCCGCGCGCAAACGCATCATGGACGCGCTGCTGACCACCTTCGCGAATCACAACAGCCTCTCGGTTCAGCACACCCTCTACGCCATGGCCGAGGCCGCGCTCGCCGCCGAGCCCGCCATCACCGAACTCGAGCTCACCATGCCCAACCGGCACAACATCCCGGTCGACCTTTCGCGCTTCGGCCAGGACAACCCGAACCAGATCTTCATGCCCACCGACGAGCCGCACGGCCACATCCATGCAAGGGTCGTACGTTGACCCGCCGCCAGCTTTCAAACGCACCGCCCCTAACGCTTCCTCTACCGCTTCGTCCAACCGGAATCGTCAGTGCTCAATCCTGCCTGAACTGGTTCAGCGAGGCGCTTGAAACTCGCAACCCGGCACGGGCTCCCCTATAATCGAGATTCCCCCCAGGATTCCGTCCGGGACGTGTTCGGAAGCAAAGGTTTGATCAATAAGGCAGTGAGGGTGTGCGTATCTTTACCGAGAACCAAGTGAACGAACGGGCGAAGTCCCTGAACGTGGAGACTGCCCCAGAGAGCCGGGTTGAGACCCCCCTCGCACCAAGCCCTGACGTCAAGGACGTGAAGCTCCAGAGGAGCTCATTGACTGCCATCCTCGCACTTTCGGCGCTTATCCCGTGCGCATGGGGCCTGACGTCGGCAGCCGCCCAAACGGCGACCCAGGCGGCGACCCCCGCCGCCGAGTCCGCACCCAGCAGCACCCCGATCACACCATCCTCGAACACGCCCGCCCAGCCCGGCGCGCAGACCACCACCCAGACTACCCAGGAGCCGGCCGCGGACGCCTCCCAGACCGGCAACGCCCAGGCCCTTTGCCAGCCGCAGGTCATCGGCAACCGCCGCATTCCCAAGGAATCGGTCCTCGCGCGCCTCTTCTCGCACCAGGGCAATCTTTACGACGCGGCCATTGTCGAGCGCGACTTCAACTCGCTCTGGAACACCGGCTACTTTGAAGACGTGCGTATCGAGCGCGTTGACACCCCGGCCTGCGTCCAGCTTGTCGTTTACGTCCGCGAAAAGCCCACCATCCGGTCGCTTGAGTACACCGGCAACAACGCCGTCTCACTCTCGGACATCGCCGAGCGCTTCAAGAAGGCGAAGGTCGGTCTCACCGTCGAAAGCCAGTACGATCCCACCCGCGTCAAGCGCGCCGAGACCGTGCTGAAGGAACTGCTCGCCGAGCACGGGCACCAGTTCGCCACGGTTAAGACCGAGATCAAGACCATCCCGCCGGCAGCTGTCGCCGTCACCTTCCGCATCAAGGAAGGTCCCACCGTCAAGGTCGGCAAGATCCTCTTCGACGGCAACCAGAGCCTGCCGGACCGCACCCTGCGCCAGGCGATGGTAAACCTCAAGCCAATTGGCGTGCCGCACTCCATCTTCCTTGAGAACCTGCTCTCGCGCACCTTCGACGCTTCGAAGCTCGACGAAGATGCTGAGCGCGTCCGCCAGGTCTACCAGGATCGCGGCTACTTCAAGGCGCTCACCGCCGAGCCGAAGACCAAGGTCCGCGACACCAACGGCATCAACCCCTTTACCCTGCGCCCAACGCATGGCAAGAAGATCGACGTCCTCATCCCGATTGAGGAGGGCGCGCGCTATCGCCTAGGCGGCATCACCTTTACCAACAACAAGGCGGTCTCGAACACCCGCGTGCTGCGTGCGCAGTTCGCCAACAAGGACGGCGAATATTTCAGCCGGACCATGTTCGCGAAGGGCTTGGAACAGCTGCGCAAGGCCTACGGCGAGCTCGGCTACATCAACTTCGTCGGCTCCCCCACACCGCGTATCGACGAAGCCAAGAAACTTGTCTACCTCGACGTCGACTGCCAGGAAGGCAAGGCCTTTCACGTCTCGCGCATCGAGTTCCAGGGCAACACCATCACCCGAGACAAGGTCATCCGCCGCGAGCTCCTGCTTGAAGAGGGCCAGGTCTACAACGCGCGCCTGTGGGATCTTTCCCTTCTGCGTCTGAATCAGCTCAACTACTTTGAGGCGCTCAAGGCCGAGCAGGACTCGGAATCACGCCAGAACACCGACGACGCCACCGTCGACCTGCTGCTGAAGCTCAAGGAGAAGGGCAAGAACTCGATCGGCCTCAACGGTGGTCTGTCTGGCCTATCAGGTACATTCATCGGTCTCAATTACGAGACCAATAACTTCCTCGGGCTCGGCGAGACGCTCTCCCTGGTCGCAAACATCGGTGACCTGAACCGCAACCTGAGCTTCGGCTTCACCGAGCCCTACCTGCGCAACAAGCCCATCTCGCTCGGCATCCAGGTCTTCGATTCGAAGTACGACTACAACCCGGCCAAGGCCTACAGCGCCACCGGCGCCAACTCGGCTAACTTCAACGACGCTCAGAACTCGCAGTTCACCAACTACAACACCGCGACCAAGGGCATCACGCTCTCGCTGTCCGAGCCCCTGCGTCACCTCTTCTCGCGCACCGGCGTCACCCGCGTCGGCGCCTCCTACTCGTTCTCACGGTCGTCCGTCACCACGTTCAACCAGAACACCCAGAACGTCTTCCAGTCGCTCGCTTTCCGCTCAGGCGTCGCCGGGCAGAACCAGCTGAACGGCATCCAGACCTCGGTCGTCACCCCTACCTTCACCTTCTCCTCGCTCGACCGCGCGGTCGGTCCGCACAACGGCAAGGACTTCAGCGCGCAGGTGCAGATCGCCGGCGTCGGCGGCAACGTCAAGTACTACTCGCCCGCTATCGCCTACCGCCAGTTCTTCCCGATGAAGGGCCTCCGCATCAATCGCGAAGGCCACAACGTGCTCGGCTACCGCGTGCAGCTTGCCCACACCGCGGGCTTCGGAGGAGAGGTTGCGCCGCCCCAGGGACGCATCTACGGCGGCGGCGAATCGGACGTCCGTGGATTCGACATCCGGGCCAACTCGCCCTACGTCTTCATCCCGAACCGCGTTCAGTTCAACCTCACCAACCCTGACGGTTCGCTGGTTCCGCGCGATCCCACCAACCCGACCCTCGGCAACGTGCAGATCCCGCTGCCGATCTACCGGCTGGTCTCAATCGGCGGCGATACGCAGTTCACCACCAACGTCGAGTACCGCATCCCGATCATCAACCAGGTCACCTTCGCCTTCTTCACCGACTTCGGCATGACCTTCAACACGCAGAACTCACAGCTGCGTGAGAGCGTCGCCGGCCAGTCCGTCATCTCGAGCCCGTCCTACGGCTGCCCGGTCGTACTAAACGGCTCCTGCTACGGCGGCCAGCCGGTCAAGTTCTCGCAGTACCTGAGCACCGTGCCCTACACCAACTGGGTGCCGCGCATGTCGAACGGTGCCGAGTTGCAGGTCATTCTGCCCGTCGTCAACGCGCCCTTCCGGGTCTTCTATGCCTACAACCCGCTGCGCCTCTACAAGAGCATTCCACAGCAGCTTGCCGTGCCCAACTCGGAGTTCCGCAGCTTCTTCCCGAACAGCGGCGCCGGCGAGTACTCCTACCAGCAGGCGCTTCAGTTCTACGGCGCGGACTACCTGCTGCGCGAGCCGAGAAAGACCTTCCGCATCACGGTCAGCACCACCTTCTAAACAAACCGCTTGCCGTACCAATAAGAGAGGCAGCCAGCTGGCTGCCTCTCTTCTTGGTACGCTCTTCGCCCTCCCACCCTGCGTTTCGTGCAGGTCCGGGATCGTGCAGGTCCAGGATCGTGCCGGTCCAGGATCGTGCCGGTCCAGGATCGTGCAGGTCCAGGATCGTGCAGGTCCAGAATGCCCGGTCCAGGATGCCCTAGTAAGCCCGCGGGTACATCCTCGAGATGCGATCGTGCCAGCCCAGCTTGTCATCATCAAGCAGTGACCACAGGATGCCGACGCCGAACGGACAGAGCGCAACCATCTGCGCCAGGATCCTCCGCCGTATGGCCGACCGGGTCGGATTGCCATCAGCAAAGGTGCAAAAGCCAAGACGCGCATAACGCATGCCCGGCGTCTGCTCCGAAAAGCTGAAGAAGAGCAGCTGGTAGAGCAGGTAGAAGACCGCGAGGGTGCATCCCGCGGCAATCGTCCCGGGGATTCCCGTCGGCAGTCCATCCGCGATGTGCGATGCTACGGCCACAAACCCGATGAAGCCGATCGCAATGATGGCCGCGTCGACCGTCGTCGCCATGATGCGCAGGCTCATCGGCGCCGTCGCCGGCGGCAGCATGGAAGAACCGAGCAGCGGCGTGTCGGCAGAGATCACGGCATCAGACACGGCGTGCGCGTCGAGCCGGATATTGGCCCACACCGGCGTCACCGACGGCTCAGGGAGGTGCGAGATCTGCTCCGCTTCCACCTCGAAGATACGCAGCTGCGGGCTGCGCGGCGCGCCCGCATCCAGCAGCGGACCCTCCGCCAGCCGAGGCCGGGCCCTGCGCGCGGCCACCAGTTGGCGCGGGAACTCGAGCAGGTTCGCAGGCAGCGGCACCGTCGGCTCAATCACGTACGGCTCGAAGACCGGCGACTGGCGGAAGGCGATCTCTTCATCGAGCACCGTCGCCTCTTCAGGATCCTGGTAGTCCGCCGGCACGAACGCGTTGGTACTCGCCGGCTGCGAACGCCGGGTAGGACCGATATCCTCGTAGAGCCGCACCGTCAGCCCCTCGGACGAAACTTCCTTGACCGGGACAGATGCCTGGCTCGCCGAGCGCTCCGCAGGCTCGATGCGGGACGTCTCGCTCACCTCGGCCGCTGCCGGGGTAAACTCCTGCGGCGCCTTCCAGCGCTCCAGCTCCTCAATCAGGTTCTGCTGCGCCACGGCGATTGCCTGCGCGTTGCGCGCCGCTACCTCCGCCTCGGCCGCCCGGCTCTCCGCCTCGCGTGCGGCTTCGTCAATCGCACGCTGCGCCTGCTCAGCCAGGAACGCACGGTAGCTCGGCGTCTGCGCATAGCGCTCGGCAACAGCCGCGGCAATCGGATTGTGACGTAAGCTGCCACGACGCCGAGAAGCTGCCTCAGCCTGCGCCTCGTCAACGCCCGCTTCCGGCGCACGTAAACGCCGCTGACGGTGCGCGGCGAGCCGCTCAGCCACCTGCTGCTTCAGATCGTGGGGCGCCGCACCTTCAAGGACAAACTCCCCCGGCGCCTGCTTCAATGCGAGACTTTCGAGCTGCGCTGAGCTCATCTTTTCCTTACCTCTAAACCCGGTAACTTCTGAAATCGTCTAACCTTGAACAGTGTCAAGCGTCTGGAACGGGTGGTGCGCAGGTGGGTCGAAAGCGGTGAAGTGTGTCATTGCCTGCAGGCCTCGGTGCGTTCCATCCTGTGAAGCGAATTGCGCGAGCTCCATGCGCCGGCTACGCGTCCTCCACTGCATGGCTCTCTCCATAGTTATCACGCTGCTCTGGGTAAATCCTTTGCATCTGCGGGCCCAGCAGCTAACGAGTTATGCACCCCCTGCAAATCTCCCGTTGGTGGGACCGAATCTGTCCCCGGCGGCTGGTCAGCAGGCCTCCAAGGCGGACTACCCCGACGCCGTCCTGGTCCCCGCCGCAAAGACCGGCGCCCCCGTCACCTTCGAGTCCGACACTCAGTTCGAGCGCGACAAGGTCTTTACCCTCGACGGCGCTGCCGTGATCACCTACCAGGACCGCATCCTGCGCGCCGACCACCTCGCATATGACGCAAACACGGGCGACGTCACCGCCACCGGCCACCTGGTCGTCACCGGCGGCGCGAACGGCGAGCGCATCGAAGCCTCACACGGCACCCTCAATCTCAAGTCCGAGACCGGCCGCTTCTACGACGTGCACGGCTCGGTCGGCCTCATGCCCACGCGCGCCGGCGCCCCTGCCAAGGTCTTCAGCAACGGCGCGCCCTTCCTCTTCGCCGGCCGCATGGTCGTCAAGACTGGACCGAAGAGCTACGACATCTACAACGGCTCTGTCACCTCATGCGAGCTTCAGAATCCTGACTGGATCCTGACGGCCGCCCACTTCAGCGTCGTCAACGACAACGCGAAGGCTTACGGCTCGGTCTTCCGCCTGCTCAACATTCCGGTCCTGTACCTCCCCTATGTCACCCATGCGACGGACCCCGAAGAGCGCCAGAGCGGCTTCATGATTCCTACCCTCGGCCAGAGCTCCACCAAAGGCTTCATCGTCGGAGAGCAGATCTACCTGGTGCTGAACCGGTCGATGGACCTTACCATCGGCGCCGAATACTACTCCGAGCGCGGCTTTGCCCAGGACGCCACCTTCCGCTACAAGGGAGCCGGCCTCAACTTCGTGAAATTCCACTACAGCGGCCTGCTCGACCGGCTCAAAGGCAACGCCAACCAGGGTGGCGAGGATGCCATCCTCTCCATGCGCCACGACTTCACCCCTCGCACCCGCATGGCAGCCGACGTCGAATACCTGTCGAGCTACATCTACCGCCAGGCCTTCACCGACAACTTCAACCAGGCCGTCAACTCGGACATCCTCTCGACCGCCTACCTCACCCACCACAGGAACGGCTTCGAACTCACCGGCCTCGCCGACCGCTACCAGGGCATCAAGGTCGTCGTCGCCGCCACCCAGGCGCAGCAGCAGGTGACGATCTTCCACGTCCCGACGGTCTCGATCGACTCGACCGAACACCGCTTCCGCGGCACCGGTCTCGAGCTTTCGATCGAATCCTCCGTCTCCGGCCTTAAGCGCACCCAGCCCAACTTCGTCACCGGCGGAGTCGTCGAGCGCATCGACATCCATCCCCAGGCAGCGTTCCCCTTCGGCACCGGCGACTGGCGCTTCCGGCCTTCCGTCGCCTTCCGTGAAACAGCCTACAGCCGCAGCCTGCGCTCGACTGTGCTCAGCGAGCGGCCGCAGCAGAGCTTCGCCGCCATCTCCCGTTCAGACGTTGAGATAGCCTTCGGCATTCGCGCACCCGTCCTCGAGCGCACCTTCGCGCCTACCCGCTGGCATGGTCTGCTGGGAGATTCGCTGCGCCACACCCTCGAGCCCGAGCTCAACTACAAGCTCGTCAAAGGCGTCAGCAACTTCGCAAATGTCCTGCGCTTCGACGCCACAGACATCGTCTCGAACACCAACGAGCTCGAATATGGACTCACCCAGCGCATCTTCCGCAAACGCAGCATGCCCTGCACCGCTCCCACCTCCAGCCTGCCGAACGCACCCGACGCTTCTTCAACCATGAATACTGAAGGCGGCCTGAACCCGGACCCCACACTCGCAGCTGCCAACGCCCGAAGCCCCCTGGCAGCCGCCGCCGACGCTGGCTGCAGCGATGACGAGCTCATCTCCTGGTCGCTCGCCCAGAAGTACTTCTTCGACCCGCGCTTCGGCGGAGCCATCGTCAACGGACGACGCAACATCCTCGACACCACCCTCAGCCTCTCAGGCGTCGCCTTTCTCACCGAGCCGCGCGAGATCTCGCCACTCGTCTCGCGCCTGCGCCTGCGCACCTCCGCCCACACCGACATCGAATGGGACTTCGACCTAGACACCGGCGTCAGGCGCTTCACCAGCTCGAATCTCTTCCTCGACCTGCACGCCACCGATGGCGCCTTCGCCGCACTCAGCTATGCTCGCCTCGACGCGCCCGGCCGCTTCTTCACCGAGGGCGTAAGCCCCGCCAACGGCGTCACCACCGCGGTCTCGGACTTCAACCAGCTGCGCCTGCTGATCGGCTACGGCAGCCCCACCAAGCCGGGCCTTTCGCTCGCCGCCAACACCGGCCTCGACCTGAAGAGCCTCTATGGCGCCACCAGCACGGTCACCTCCGCCGCCGGCGCAGCAACTTCGACCACCGTCTACCCCGCGCTGCTGCAGTACGCTACGCTCCAGGGCAACTACAACTTCAACTGCTGCGGCTTTTCAGTCGAATACCGCAAGTTCGAACTCGGCTCGGTCCGCAATGAAGGCTCGTACCGCTTCAACTTCACCCTCGCCAACATCGGCACAGCCGGAAATCTCCGCAGATCTGAGCGGCTCTTCTAAAGCAGGAGCAAGAGCAGCTAAGTCCTGACGCCGGACGGGGGCCACTTCTTGGGGTGGAGGCGCTTGCCCGCGGAAGGATCTTCTGCACAACCTAGTCTCTGAAAGCGCGCAAGCGCCGAACCTCACGAAGTGGTCGCCGTCCGCGATGAGGACGTGGTTTGCGATCGTTTCTGCCTGAAATGAGATAATCAGCCTGTGCGAATCTCTGGGCAGGCCTTGCTTTCACTCGTTCTCGTCTCTTCCTTCAGCGTCATCGGCTGCCGCGCCCAGGTGCCCGCCTCCCTCAGCCCGGACGTCCAGCGCAGGGTCGAGATCCTCATCCGCCAGCGCACCAAGATCACCCCCGAAGACACCCTCACCGTGAGCGGGCGTACCCCATCTGACATTCCCGGGTTCGACACCATCCAGGTCGTCATCTCGTCCGGCACGGATCATTCCGCGCCCATCAACTTCCTGCTTTCGAAAGACGCCAAGACCCTCGCTCAGTTCAATAAGTACGACATCAGCCGAGACCCGAAGACCATCGTCTCAGGCGCTGGCCGGCCCTGGCGCGGAGGTCCCGAAACTGCTCCGGTTGAGGTCGTTCTCTTTGATGATCTCGAATGTCCCTACTGCGCCAAGATGCACAAGCAGCTCTTTCCCGCGCTCACCGAACGCTACGGCTCGAACGTCCGCATCGTCTACCGTGACTTTCCCTTGCCCATGCATCCCTGGGCCATGCGCGCGGCCATCGATACAAACTGTGTCGCAGCCCAGAATGTACCCGGCTACTGGAACCTGGTTGACTACATCCATGCCAACGCCGGTGACTTCGGCGGCAAGGAGAAGAGCCTCGAGAAGGCCAACGCATCGCTCGATAACCTGGCGCTTGAAGAAGCCAGGAAACAGAAGCTCGCGCCAGCCGCCGTCAGTGCGATCGAAGCCTGCGTAAAGAAGCAGGACGACACCGAGATCAAGCAATCGGTGAAGGTGGGCGAAAGCCTGAACCTTGAAGCGACCCCGGTCATGTTCATCAACGGCGAAAAGCTCGAGGGCGCCTACCCGGTGGCTGACGTCTTCCGCATGGTCGATGAAGCTATGGTGGCCGCAGGCAAGACACCACCGCCGCCCTACGCCGCCCCAGCAGCAGCCGCCCCGGCCGCCAAGGCCAGCAACTAAACCGCCCGGGCACGCGTTAGCGTCAAATCACCCGTTTTCAAGCGGAAGGAACAACCGGAAGACGGTGCCGCTCGTGCGCTCGGCCGCCGCGGTCCGGCTGCGTACGCTTAGAAGCCCGCCATGCTTCTCGACAATCTCAAGCGAAACCCACAACCCAAGGCCCGTGCCTGTATCGCCCTTTGTCGAGTAAAACGCCTCGAAGATCCTCCGCCGCACCGCCTCCGGCATGCCGATGCCGTTGTCAGCGACGGTCAGCGCCAGCCCCGGAACGCCCGTCTTCGGATGCCGGGCAGAGCTCGTTCGCAGGATCAGCCGGCCGCCTTCGCGCAGCGCATCGGTCGCGTTCGAGATCAGGTTCGCCACCACCTGGCGGATCTCCCCGTCATGCACCATCGCGCTTGGCGCCGGACGAAAGCGCGCCTCAATCGTCGCCTGCAGCAGCCGCGTGCGCGCCTCGAACAGCGGCAGCACAGACTCCACCAGGTCGCTCATGTCGGTCTTGGCCGGCTTTGACGAACGCCGGTGGAAACGCAGCGTCTGCACCGTGATCAACGCGACCCGCTCGAGCTCACGCACCGCCTGTTGCAGATAGCCTCGCGCGTCCGACTCAAGCGGGCTCAGCCCGATCAGGTAGAGCAGGTTGGTTACGGCCTCCAGAGGATTGTTGATCTCGTGCGAGATGGAGGCCGCCAGCCGTCCTGCCACTGCCAGCTTTTCGGTCCGTCGCAGAAGCTCCTCGCTGCGCTTCTGCATCGTCAGGTCAGCGACAAACGCGGCAAGCTGTCGCTGGCTCGGAGATGCGTCAGGGTTCAGCAGCGCAAGGCCGATCAGCGTCTCGACCGGGTTGCCCGCAAGCGTGTGGCAGGTCGCCTCGAAGGGCTCCGGCGGCTCGATGCTGTCTTTGAAGTAGCTGGCCGTCTCAAGCCCCAGGCAAAGCTGTTCGATCCGGATTCGCTCGGTGCCTGTCGCAGGAATCGCAAACAGCCGGCGCGCCGCAGCGTTGGTATAAACAATCTTCTCGTGATCGGCGATTAAGAGCCCCAGCGGCATGGCCTCGACCAGCCGGTGGAAGCGATCTTCGGACGCCTGCAGCGCAAGCTCCGCCGCCAGCTTCTTGCGCCGGTCCTCAGCTTCACGCAGCTCTCGCTCGACCGCCGGCACCAGCCGCGCCAGATTCTGCTTGGTCACATAATCCTGCGCGCCCGCCCGCATCGACTCGACCGCGGTCGCTTCGGATACCGCACCCGACAGCATGATAAACGGGATATCGAAGCCGCTCGACTTGAGGATCTGCAGCGCTTCTGGCCCGCTGAACGTCGGCAGGTGGTAGTCCGCGAGGACAAGGTCAGCCAGTGGCGCTCGCGCCAGCTCGGCAAGCATCTCGGCCGCCGTCTCCACCCGCTTGATGTGCGGGTCAAAGCCGTTCTTCCTCAGGTAACGATCGAGCAGCAGCGCGTCGTCCACGTTGTCCTCGATGAGAAGAACGTGCAGCGGACGCGGGCTCATCGGGAGCACGCCGGTCTCGTGTTGCGCTAAATCGGGGGGCATTCGTTAAGGACCAGCCAGTACATGCCAAGCTGGCGCGTTGCCTCGGCGAAATCGTTGAAGTTGACTGGCTTGCGGATGTAGCTGTTCACGCCAAGCTGATAGCTGCGCACCAGGTCACGGTCCTCATCGCTCGAGGTCAGCACCACCACCGGCAGCATACGCGTGGTGTCCGTCTCGCGTATGCGTCGCAGCACCTCGAGCCCATCTACCTTCGGCAGCTTCAGGTCGAGCAGGATCACCTGCGGACGAATCGCGTTCTCGCCAAACAGCATGGCGATCGCCTCCTCGCCATCGCGCGCCACGCGCACATCGTTGCCGATGTTCGAGCGCTTCAATGCGCGGATCGTCAGCAGCTCGTGGTCCGGGTCGTCTTCAACAAGGAGAATCAATTTACCTGTGTCCGTCATGATTGGGTCTCGACGCTTATCCTACTGTGAAAAAAAATGTCGCGCCATGATCGACCGCCGCGTCCGCCCAGATGCGCCCATGATGCCGATGGATCACCCGCGCCACCGTCGCCAGTCCGATGCCTGAACCCTTGAAGTCGCGATCGCCATGTAAACGGTTGAAGGCGTTGAACAGCTTGCTTGCGTAGTACATATCGAATCCGGCCCCGTTGTCGCGTACGAAGTAAGCCTTCTGCGTCTCGTCAAAACCGACGTGGATCGCAGGCCGATCAATCTTCGAGGTGAACTTGGCAGCATTGTTCAGCAGATTCTCTAGCGCCACCCGCAACAGCTTCTGGTCCGCATCGACCACCATCCCGGCGTCGATCGAGATCCCCAGGTCGCGCCCCGGATATTCTTCAGCCAGGTTCTGGGCGACGCTCGCCGCCAGCGCCGACATATCCACCGGCTCGCGGGTAATCTCTGCCCGCGTAATGCGCGAAAGCTGCAGCAGCGCATCGATCAGCTGGCCCATCCTCTGGACGCCCGTACGCACCCGCTGGATGTAGTCGCGACCAGTGGCATCGACCGCTTCCCGGTAGTCCTCCTCGAGCGCCAGCGAAAAGCCGTCAATCGTCCGGAGCGGCGATCGAAGATCGTGCGACACGGAATAGGAAAACGCCTCGAGCTCGCGGTTGGTCGCTTCCAGCTCGGCCGTCCGCTGGCGCACGCGCTCCTCAAGCGTGACGTTCAGCTCGCGCAGCTCCTCCGCATTGCGTTCCACCTCCACCCGCGCCAGGGCGAGCGAGGCGGCAGTCTCCTCCGTCTGCAGGCGAAGCTCACGCTCGCGCGAGAAGAAACGAAACATAAACAGGATCAGCAGCAGGTCGAGCCCGCTCGCAAACAGCAGCGTCATCCGCGCCCGCCGCGCGCTCGACCGCTCCCCCGCCACGCGCGTCGCCAGCAGCCGCCGCTCTTCCTCCTCCATCTGGTCCGCCAGCCGGCGCAGACTGTCCATCTGCGCCTTCCCCGTTCCGCTCACCGACAGCGCATGCAGGCTGTCGTTCTCCCCCGTCTGACGCAGCTCGATGCTCTGCTCCAGCAGCCCGCCGCGCTCCTCGATGATCGCGCGCATCCGCGACAGGTTCGCCGTCTGCGAAGGATTGTCCTGGGTCAGGCTGGCAAAGTGGTCAAGCTCCGCCGGCATCTCGGACCTGCCTTCAAGGTAGGGCGCGAGGTACTCCGGATCCTTTGTGATCACAAACCCGCGCGCACCCGTCTCAGCATCCTTCGCCGAGCCCATAATGCGCTCCACCTGGTTGATCACCTGCCATGTGTGCTCCACCCAGAACTGGCTTGAGTCGAGCTCATGCAGTGCGCTCGTAGCCAGGTACGAGTTGAAGACAACGATAGCAATCGCGGCGATCAGCAGCGCGGGGATCAGGATGTTGCGGGGGCGATTCTTCATGGGGAGCGTGTCCAGCCCTGGGGTAGCTTCGATGAGAGGCGGGAAGCCCTAGCTCGCGTCCTTTGCGATCAGCTCGATCTCGACCAGCGCGTCCTTCGGCAGGCGAGCCACCTCGACCGTCGAGCGCGCCGGCGGCACCGCGCCCTGGGGCGCAAAGTACCGCGCATACACCTCGTTCATCGCCGCGAAGTCCCCCATCGACTTCAGGAATACGGTCGTCTTCACCACGTGCGTGAAGTCGAGCCCGGCGTGCGACAGAACCGCCTTTAGATTCTCAAGCACCTGCGTCGTCTGCTCCGTGATGTGCCCGGGCACAAAGGCGCCCGTCTTCGGATCGAGCGGGATCTGCCCCGAGGTGAAGAGCATATCGCCCACCCGGATGGCCTGCGAGTAGGGGCCGATGGCGGCAGGGGCGTCTGGAGTCGAAACGGCAGTCTTCTTTTGCGACATGGCTGATTGTCCCCTTAGGAAGCCCAATTGAGCAAGCCGCCCATGGGACCGCGCCACGCAGAAATCCTCAGCCCAGGTAACCAGAAAGAGGAATTACCAATTGACATCCCCGCGAGGTACCGAGCACTATAAAGCGCATATTCCCAGAACAGAACGTCCCAGGCCCGCCGTAAACAGGAGCGTCACCATGCGTCTGCCCAGAAAAGAACTCTTCGCGTCCGCGATGCTTGCCGCCAGCCTCGCTGCCGCTGCGCCTTCAAACGGGCAGTCCGTGCGCACGCACCACGTCCGCGAGTCCGTGCAGAGCAACCTCCTTGAGGCAACTCCCGCCGCAGCCCCGCGCGTCGTCGGAGCCCTCGCCCCCGACCGCATCATGAGCCTCGATCTCGTGCTCCCGCTCGGTGACGAAGCCGGACTCGACAGCTTCCTGGCACAGGTCTACGACCCGCGCAGCCCGGAGTTCCGCCACTTCCTCACCCCGACCGAGTTCACCGCGCGCTTCGGCCCCTCGCAGGAGGACTACGACGCCCTGGTCCACTTCGCCCAGACCAGCGGCTTTCAAGTGACTGGCGGCAGCCGCGACGGCATGGAGGTGCAGGTCCGAGGTCCCGTCAACGCCGTCGAACGCGCCTTCCACCTCAGCATGAAGACCTTTCAACATCCCACGGAGAACCGCACCTACTTCGGTCCCGATCGCGAGCCGACCGTCGACCTCCCCTCCGGCCTCTGGCATATCTCGGGGCTTGATAACTTCTCCATCCCGCACCCGCTGGTCGTCAAAAAGAGCGACTACGCGGCCGTCCACGGGGTTACGCCGGAGTCGCTTTCGAACCATGCCATCAGCGGCTCCGGGCCCTCCGCCTCCTTCCTCGGCAGCGACATGCGCGCGGCCTATGCAACCGGCACCACGCTCACCGGCGCCGGCCAGCATCTCGGCCTGCTTGAATACGCCGGCACCGACCTTGCGGACCTGAACACCTACTACAAAAACACAGGCCAGACCAACAAGGTACCCGTCACCCTGCTCTCGACCGATGGCACGAGCACCGCATGCACTTACAACGCCGCGGGGGGCAAGTGCGACGACACGGAGCAGACCCTCGACATGACCCAGGCCCTCGGTATGGCGCCAGGGCTCGCCTCGTTGACCCTGTATGTGGGCTCGTTTGACACCACGATGATCAGCGCCATGACCACGCACAGCCCCCTGCCGACCACGATCGGCTGCTCCTGGGGCTGGACGCCGGCCGATCCCGCCACCCTGGATCCCTACTTCAAGAAGATGGCCGCGCAGGGTCAGAACTTCTTCGCCGCCTCGGGCGATGCCTCCACCTGGTCGCCCTCGAACGAGGCTTGGCCGGCGGACGACGCCTACGTGGTTTCGGTCGGCGGCACGGACCTGGTCACTGCAAGCGCCGGCGGCGCCTGGAAGTCAGAGACCGCATGGGTCGACAGCGGCGGCGGCATCTCTCCGGACAGCATCGCGATCCCTTCCTGGCAGAAGACCTCCGGCGTCATCAACTCAAGCAACAAGGGTTCAACTACGCTGCGCAACGGACCCGACGTCGCCGCCAACGCCGACTTCAGCTTCTATACCTGCTCGAACCAGACCACCTGCCTGGCCAACAGCTATGGCGGCACCAGCTTCGCGGCGCCCATGTGGGCGGGCTACGTGGCGCTCGTGAATCAGCAGCTTGCCGCAGCCGGCAAGGCACCCGTCGGCTTCATCAATCCCACCATCTACGCCGCGAACGTCACCGGCAGCTACGGCAGCAACTTCCATGACATCGTCAGCGGCACCTCCGGCAGCTACTCCGCCGTCAAGGGATTCGATCTTGTCACCGGCTGGGGCAGCCCGAAGCCGGCTCTGATCAACACGCTTGCAGGTTCGGCATCGCAGACGCCCGCCTTCACCCTTTCCGCAGCCTCCGCCTCCCCCAGCGTGCAGGCCGGCGGTTCTGCCACGTCCACCATCACCACCGCCGTCAACGGCGGCTTCAACTCTGCCATCTCTCTTTCGGCCACCGGCGCGCCCGCCGGGGTCAAGGTCAGCTTCAGCCCCGCCTCCATCGCGGCGCCCGGCTCCGGCACCTCGACCGCCAACGTCAGCGTTGCCTCGACCACCGCCCCAGGCACCTACACCATCACGGTCACCGCGACCGGCGGCGGCATCACCCACACCGCTCTCGTCACGGTCACCGTCACTGCCCAGCCGGGTATCGTCATCAGCTCTTCCACCAGCGCGCTTACTGTCAAGCGCGGGACTTCAGGCAGCGCAACCATCACCGTATCCGCGGTCGGAGGCTTCAAGGGCTCGGTCGCGCTGAATGTGTCGGGCGAAGGCACCGGCGACCTACCTACCCTCTCGCCGCACTACTTCAACTATCCCGGTACCGGCACCTCCACCCTCACGATCGCGGCTTCCTCAACGGCCGTAATCCAGACCAGCACGCTTACCATCTCCGCCACCACAGGCGGAAAGGCGGTCGCCACCACGATCGCAGTAACGATCAGTCGTTACTGAAGGCTGAACTAATTCAAGCGAGGGCTCGGGAAACCGGGCTCTTTTTTGTACCGGCGAAGATGACGACGCGGTTAGAATCGGGCTGTCCTTACCAGGTCCCTTTACACGCTTCGCGGAGGCTTCCCTGTGCATGGTTTTGCCCGTGCGGCGTTTGTAGCCGCGCTGCTGCTCGCTGTCGATCAAGGGAAAGCCCAGTTGCACCCGCGACAAGATCGCGAATCCGCTTCCGCGCAGCTAGCCGCACCGGGCCCGGCCTCGGGCGCGCCAACCGCTGCGGCACATCCGCTTGAAGCCTCAGACATCGGCGCCTTCTTCGATGGCATCATCCCGCTGCAGCTTGAACGTTCGGACGTAGCCGGAGCTACCGTCCTCGTCATGCAGGACGACAAGGTGCTGCTCCAGAAGGGCTACGGCTTTTCAGACGAGAAGAAGCACGAGCGAGTCGATGCCGCCACCACCATCTTCCGCCTCGCTTCGATCTCGAAGCTCTTCACCTGGACCGCCGTCATGCAGCTTGCCGAGCAGGGCAAGCTGAACCTCGACACCGACGTGAACCAGTACCTCGACTTCAGGATCCAGCCCGCCTTCGGCAAGCCCATTACCCTGCGCAACCTGATGACCCACACCGGCGGCTTTGAAGAAACCGCCCGCGATGTCATCATGACCGACGCGCGCAATCGCCCCACCCTGCGGGAGTACCTGGTCGAGAACCAGCCCCCGCGCATGTACGCGCCCGGCACCGTGCCAAGCTACTCGAACTACGGCGTCGGACTCGGCGGCTACATCGTCCAGCGCGTCAGCGGCGAGCCCTTCGAGCAGTACGTCGCCAGTCACATCTTCAAGCCGCTCGGCATGAACAGCTCCTGCTTCTACGAGCCCATGTCGTCAAGCGTTCAGGGCGCTCCCTCTGAAGGCTACCGCAGCGATACCGAAAAGCCCACCGTGGGTTTTGAGATCTTCAACCCGGCACCGGCCGGCGGCCTCTCCTCGACCGCACCCGACATCGGACGGTTCGCCCGGGCCCTGCTCCACGGCGGCGAGCTCGACGGGCAGCGCATCCTCAAGCCTGAGACCATCGCCGAGATGTGGGCGCCGCAGTTCCGCACCAGCGACCAGATGCCTCCCATGGGCCTCGGCTTCTACCAGAGCTGGCGCAACAACACCCGCTGGATCGGTCACGAGGGGGACCTTGTCGCCTTCCACAGCGCGCTCTTCGTCGACCCGGTCACCCGCACCACACTCTTCGTCTCCTACAACTCCGCAGGCAGCAGCAGCAAGGTGCGCTCGGAGCTGATCGAGATGTTCACCGACCGCTACTTTCCCGCGGAGCACAAGCAGACCTTCATCACGCTTCCGCTGGTCGATCAAAAAGCCATGGAGGGCACCTACGTCTCGACTCGCCGCGCCGACAGTACCCGCGCCCGGCTCCGCTCTCTCTTCGGCCAGGCCACCATCCGCGTCGATCATGACGGCGTGCTCACGGTCAACAGCCGCAAAGACCTGCGCGGTCACATGGTCAAGTACCGCGCCATCGGCAAGGACCTGTGGGAAGAGATCGGTGGTCAGCGCAGGCTCTTCGGCATCCGCGACGCCAGCGGCAGGATCGTGCGCGTGGCCTTCGACTTTCCCGGCGCCCAGATGGAGCGCGTCGGGCTGCTTGAAAATGGCAGGCTGGTGCTCAACCTCGCCGGCGTCAGCCTGGCCGTCCTGCTGCTGTCGCTCTTCGTCCCGATCGCACGCGCCGGGCAGAGAGCGCTCACCCCCGGGATGATCCTGCCGCGGCGCAGCTCCCCGGCTCAGTCGCTGGCTTGGCTCACACGCGCCACCGCGCTGCTCTGGCTGGTGCCGTTCGCGGCCGTGATCTGGCTGCACGTCACCGAGCAGGACAGCCCCATCCTGCCAACCGACAGCTGGACGAAGTGGTTCGTGCTGATGAACATCCTGGTAGGCGTCGCCATGCTGTTGACGGTCTGGACCGTGGTCACGGCGAGCCGCCTCTTTCAGAGCGGCCACGTTCTCAACGCCACCAAGCTGAAGCTGGCCGTCGTCGCCGCCAGCTGCCTCGTCATGGCATGGGTGGCGGTGCACTTCCACATGATCGGCACCCTGCGCATCTGACGCTGGCCGAAGAACGCTGCTTCGAAACTCTTGCAAAAAGGAACGGCCGCCGCAGACACTGCGGCAGCCGTTTCGATTCTGGAACTTTCACCTGCGCTTTGAGTGCGAGACGTCCACGCCGCGTTCGAGACGCGCGCCCCGCACTAAGGCAGCCCGTCCTAAGTGTTCGGCTTCAGGATGACCTTGGTCCAGCCGTGGTCGCGGTTGTCGAAATGCTTGTACGCATCAGGCGCCTGCTCAAGCGGCAGCGAGTGCGAGATGATCATCGACGGGTTTGCCTTGCCCTGGTAGATCAGGTCGCGCAACCGGCGGTTGTACGCCTTCACGTTGCACTGACCGGTGCCCAGCTTCTGCCCCTTGAACCAGAACTTGCCCATGTCGAAGGCGATCTGCCCCACCTTTGCAAGCTTGTCATCGGCATCCGGATCCTGCGGGACGAAGACACCCACCACGCCGATGCTGCCCGTCGCCTTCACCGCATCGACCAGTGAGTTCATCACGAGATTGGGCACTTCCTTGCCCTTCGAGTTATGGCACTGATAGCCGATGCACTCGGCGCCGCAGTCCGCACCCCAGCCGCCGGTCGCCTCGCGGATCTGGTCGCCGATCTCTCCGTCCTTGGTGTTGATGGGAGTCGCGCCGATCTGCTGCGCGAGCGCAAGCCGATCTTCCTGGCCGTCAACCACGAAGATCTGGCTGGCACCCTGAATCCGCGCGGACATGGCGGCCATCAGTCCGACCGGGCCAGCCCCGTAGATCACGATCGACTCACCCGGCTGCAGGTTGGCGAGGCGCGTGGAGTGCCAGCCGGTCGGGAAGATGTCCGACAGCATGACGTAGTCGTTCTCCTTCGCATCGACGTCGGGCGGCAGTTGCAGGCAGTTGAAGTCGGCGTAGGGGACGCGCAGGTACTGGGCCTGTCCGCCCTGGTAGGGGCCCATGCCGGCGAAGCCGTAGGCGGCTCCCGCCATGCCGGGCATCACCTTCGGGTCGGCACAGGTCAGGCAGTAGCCCGTCAGGCCGCGCTCGCAGTTGGCGCAGAAGCCGCAGCCGATGTTGAACGGAAGCACAACCTTGTCGCCCACCTTGACGGTGTCGACCGCCTTACCCACCTCGACCACTTCGCCAAGATTCTCGTGGCCAAGGATCTTGCCTTTGGCTACATCGGTTCGGCCTTCGTACATGTGCAGGTCCGAGCCGCAGATGTTGGTGGTGGTGAGCTTGATGATGACGTCGGTAAGCTTCTCGATCTTGGGGTCGGGAACGTTATCGACTGAGACTTTCTTGGGTCCGTGATAAACAAGTGCTTTCATAGTGGGATTCCCTTCGCCCGGTGTGATGCACGCGGCTCGGTGAAGGTGGTAGCCGTGAAGGCAACAACAACCGCGCCCCAACGCCGGTCAGGCGACACGTCGGACGGCGATGGTGGGAAGGCAGCCGCGCATAAGCTGCCTGGGTGCCACCACGAACTCTCACGCGCGCCGGCGCCTCGATCCTGCGAAGTGGTCGCTGTCCGCGATGAGGACGCAGCTCTTTGCCGAGATTTCCTACCGCCCGCTGAACTTGTGGATCAGCCGACGGTCTTTCTTCGAGGGTTTACGTGCGAAGTTGGGTTCAGCGAGGAAGAGGGCTTTGCGCTCTTCGGCGACCTTCGCGCGCAGCTCGCGGCTGGTGTCCGACTCGCGAAAGAGGGTTGCTGCCACGGACGCCGAGCCGCGCTGATCGGTCAGCTCCAGCACCTCGATGTCGTACTCGCCGGCCTCCGAGCGCACGTGCAGCTTGTCGTTCAGCTTGACGATGCGTGAGGGTTTGGCGGTCTGGCCGTTACAGGCGACGTGGCCCGCCTCGCACGCCGTCGTAGCGAGTGAGCGGGTCTTGAAGAAGCGCGCGGCCCAGAGCCACTTGTCGATGCGGAGAGGACCATCCATACCTGACATTTTCGTCTATTTCGTGTCAGCCGAGTACCGGCGCGATTTCCAGGCGGCATCTTACTCCGCGAAACAGCACGATGCGGGAGGCGATGATGGCGGGTCAGGGTTGGGGTCGGACCGGGATTGGGATCAGGGCCAGGGTCGGGGCAGCAGGTGTGCTGGGAATGGTTCTTACAGGCTGCAGCGGAAGTGGAAGCGCACCCGTAACGACGCCAGCTTCCCCGGCGGCCGCGGCTGATTTCACGCTGGCGGTAAGCCCGTCTGCACAGACAGTTACGGCCGGTGCGCCCGCATCTTCGGTGACGCTCCTGGCGACCGGCTCGAACGGCTTCACCGGCCCGGTGGCGGTCAATGTGAATGGACTCGGGAGCGGGGTCACAACCTCTCCCGCGACCATCAGCCTGACACCGGGTACAGCTGCGACGGTAACCCTGACCGCAACCTCCGCGGCCGCGGCAGGCGCCGAGGCGGTGACGTTTACCGGCACCAGTGGCAGCCTGTCGCACCAGGCGCCGCTTGCCCTGACCGTGGCGCCGACCGCGGTGAAGCCGCCCGCGGGTCCCGACGTGACGACGTACCATTACGACAACACGCGCCAGGGCTGGAACGGGCAGGAGACAATCCTGACCCCCGGCAATGTGGCGAGCGCAACCTTCGGGCTGAAGGGCTTGTACGCGCTCGACGGCAAGGTGGATGCGGCGCCGTTGTACCTGGGCGCGGTAGCCCTGCCGGCGGGTGCGACCAACGTGCTCTATGCGGCTACCGAGCATGACAGCGTGTATGCGCTTGATGCGGCAAGCGGTGCTCAGATCTGGAAGACGTCGGTGCTGGGCGCGGGCGAAACGACGAGCGATCCACATAACTGCAACCAGATCTCACCCGAGATCGGCATTACGTCGACGCCGGTCATCGATCGCAGCTACGGCAAGAACGGTGCGATCTTCGTCGTGGGCATGACAAAGGACGCCAACGGCGGCTACCACCAGAGGCTGCATGCGCTCGACCTGACAATGGGTGCGGAGCTCGCCGGAAGCCCGAGCGAGATTACGGCGACCTACCCGGGTACTGGCGAAAACAGCTCAGGCGGCAACGTGATCTTCGATCCGGCTCAGTATGCGGAGCGTGTAGGGCTGCTGCTGGTGAATGGTGGAGGCGGGAACGGAACGATTTACCTGGGCTGGACGAGCCATTGCGACATACAGCCCTACACCGGCTGGGTGATGGGCTACAGCGAAGCGACCCTCACGCAGACTTCGGTGTTGAACCTGACGCCCAACGGAAGCGAGGGTTCGATCTGGATGTCGGGCTACGGCATGGCGGCCGACGGCGGCGGCAACATCTTCTTCCTCGATGCGAACGGCACGCTCGATACGGGCTTTGATGCGAACGGCTTCCCCAGCAAGCAGGACTACGGCAACGCGATTCTGAAGCTCAGCACGACGAGCGGCCTGAAGGTAGCGGATTACTGGGAGCCCAGCAATACGCAGGCGGAATCTGCAGCCGACGTCGATCTGGGTTCGGGTGGCGCGATGCTGTTGCCCAACCTCACCGACGCCGGGGGCGCGGTGCATCACCTGGTGGTGGGCGCAGGCAAGGACACCAACATCTACGTGGCCGACCGGGACAACATGGGCAAGTTCCACGCGGCCGATAACAGCAATCTGTACCAGTCGATCGCGGCTGCGCTGCCCGGCGGGGCGTGGTCCGGTCCGGCTTACTTCAACAACACGGTGTACTACGGTGGGGTAAAAGATGTGCTGCGTGCCTACACGATCACCAATGCGAAGCTTGGGACGACTCCTTCAAGCACCTCCACAGCGACGTTTGGCTATCCCGGTACGACGCCCAGCGTGTCTTCGAACGGATCGCAGAATGGCATCGTGTGGGCGGTCGAGAGCGGGGCGGGATCGCCTGCGGTGCTGCATGCATACGACGCCACAAATCTCGCGCATGAACTCTATAACAGCAACCAGGCGGCGGCTGGCCGGGATGCGTTTGGCAACGGCAACAAGTTCATCACCCCGGTGGTGGCCAATGGAAGGGTGTACGTGGGGACGCCGACAGGCATGGCCGCCTTTGGGCTGCTCGAGTAAATAACTCGCGCAGGCGGGCCGCGTCATGCATCCAACGTTGAAAGCAAAGGACGTACGGGAAAGGTGATCGATGAAGAAACTTTTGTTCTGGGTTGCGGTGGCTTCGGGCGCGACAGCGGCTTACCTGATGTACAAACGTGGCGTGCCGGTCGGTGATATCGCAAGCAGTGCATTTCAGCATCCGTTCGGAGCGCTGAAGAATGAACTGCGGACGACGCTCTAGCGTAGGGTTTGCGGGAGCTTGGAAACAATGGCTTTTGAAACGTTGAAGACAGCTGTGCTGAAGCAGGCGTACGAGGTTAGTGGACCGAAGACGGGAGAGCCGGTGATGCTGGTGCACGGCTGGCCGGACTCCCCGCGCACCTGGGACCAGGTGCTGCCGACGCTGCACGGTGCGGGCTACCGCACGTTCGTTCCGTATCTGCGTGGCTATGGGCCGAGCACCTTTCGCGACCCCTTGTTCGTTGGCCGCAAGCGCCGTCGCACGGGGCAGCCAGCGGCCTTTGCCCAGGACTTGATTGAGCTTGCGGACCGGCTTGATCTGAAGCGGTTCCATTTTGTAGGGCATGACTGGGGCGCCCGTACAGGGCACGTGCTGGCCGCCTTGTTCGCGGCGCGGCTGAAGTCGCTGGTGACGATCTCTGTTCCGTTCCAGCCGGGGAAAGCGGAGTTTCCCAAGTTTCCGCAGGCGCGTGCGTTCTGGTACCAGTGGCTCCTGTGCACCGGCCCTGGGGAGAAGCAGTTCCGCGAAGATCCTGTAGCCTTCGGACGCGCGCAGTGGGATGCGTGGAGCCCCGCCGGCTGGTACGCGGAAGCGGACTTCGAAGCAGCGGCGAAGAGCTGGAACAGCGAGGACTTCAGGGAGGTCGTGCTGCACGGCTACCGTTCACGCTGGGGGCATGCCGACCCTGATCCTGCCTACGCAGCGCTTGAGGCGCGGTTTGAAGCGACCGAGACGCTTCAGGTGCCGACGGTGCTGATCCACGGCGAAGAAGATCACTGCGAGTTGAAGGAGACAACCGACGGCGCCGAAAGGTACTTCACCGGCGGCTATGCTCGTTGTCTGCTGCAGGGGGTCGGGCACTTTCCGCAGCGGGAGGCGCCGGGCCTGACCGCAGCGGCGATCCTGAGGCACCTGGGGCGCAGCAGCCTGCCGGCTTTTGACGTTCACGATGTCAATGCGCCCGCCAGAGAACAGCACGAACATCCAGTCAGCGCATGATCAACCGGCGCAGGTAGTCTAGCCGGGCCGTCCTCGTAACCTTCATCAGCGATCGAGGTTTGCCTAATCGGCGACATTCCCTGCAGGCAGCTCTACCGCAGGAAGCGGCTACAAGCATTCCGGGAGGAGACGCATCCGCCGTGCACTTCGAAGCATCTCCAGATCTGCTGGGGATTGAGCAATCGCGCCAAATGCAGGCAGCTTCAGACGCACAAGGCAGGGCTTGGACTCGTCGTTGCGAAGTAAACAGGATAAGTGCAGGAAGTATCGAGACCGACGTCGAGGCTTTACTCGCCGATGTTCTTCGGGATGCGTCAGACACTTATGATCTGATCGTCCAGCCGCGCTATGCGTGCCCAAGTCTGGCATTGAGGCCTGCTTCGATAGAATCAACGGAACCGGCACTCAGAATCTTTGGACCGCGAGCGATTCAGATGATCCCGATCCAGGCAGCACCTTAGATCCTTCTCCGCTCTGCCCGCTCGGAAGCGTCCTCAGCTTACTCCCGACCAGCCGACTCCGAGAGCATGGGCCAGGCGGCTCTCCCGCTCTCGTCAACGATGCCTTCGGCGGCTCAGGTGCAGGGAGGGCGCTGCTTTTGGAAGGCCGTGCTGTGCGGATTACGGGCAGGGCGTTCAGGTGGTGCAAAGATGGTCGAGGAGGGTCGAACGGGTTGCGCAGGATCAGGATCAAGCAGACAACCGGGACTACGGTGCCGGGATTTCAGAACGAGAACGGGCAGGTCGTGGTGAGGGATACGGGGTTTCCGTCCGAGAGCTTTCCCGGGCAAAGGGTGTATCACCTGCGGTGCACGCATTGCGGGCATGAGTATGGGGCGAATGGGACGGATGTAGCCAAGCGCCTTTGCCCGGAGCACCAGGGTGGGGCAAGGGGAGAACGGCTGCGGGAAGATCGCGGGCCGCGGCTTTTCGAGTAGGCCAGGCTTGGGGGCAGCGGAGACGGCGCTGACGCCGAGACACCGGCCCGGATTCCGGCTCAGGCGCGCGCGTCCGATGCGCGCCCGGGGATGGCGGGGCTACGCAGCGGATGGTCGTGCGGAATCTTTTGGTTGTCTGCGGCGTCTAAACAATTGTGGTATGCTTGTGATTCGCTGGGGACGTGCGCCTCGAATACCCGACTTAGCCCACCGCGGCGATGAGTCATCTGGGTTTGCGCCATACACGGTTCTTCAACCGTACCTGTTCCGCGAGACCATGAAATAACCCTGGGAGAGCTGCGTCCGGAGCGATTCGGCGGAGAAGGTGCGAACGATCGCGGCAGCGTCGGCATCCCAATACTTTAGAGACTGGCAGGAGTGCGCAACCCGTGGCTGACGAACTGGATAAGTACGAAGACGACATCGTAGAGGTAGGCAAAGAGAAGGGCTATCTGACCTTTGGCGAGGTCAATGACCTACTGCCTGGTGAGATCACCTCCCCGGACGATCTCGACGACCTGTTGACGACGATCAACACGCAGGGCATTGAGCTGGGCGAGCGGGAGGACCGCGGGCGCGACAAGTATGAGCCGGAGGCGGGCGAGGAGGGCGATGACGTCGAGCTCGACCTGTCACCGGGCACGCTCGAAAAGACCAACGATCCGGTCCGCATGTACCTGCGCGAGATGGGTACCGTCCCGCTGCTGACGCGCGAGGGCGAGGTTGAGATTGCGAAGCGCATCGAGCGCGGGCAGCTGCGCGTGATGAAGGCGATCTCGCGTTCGCCGATCGTGATCCGCGAGATTGTAGGCCTCGGTGAAGACCTTCGGCGCGGCGTGCGCAACATCAAGGAAGTCGTCACCTTCGACGAAGAGGAGCTTACCGAAGAGATCCTGCAGAGCCGCGTGCGTGCGACGGCGGGACGCATCGACGTGATCCTGAAACACCAGAAGAAGATTGTCGCGCTCGAAGAAAAGCTGGAGCAGGCTGGCGCGCTGAAGGAGCAGAAGGCCAAGGCCAAGGAGACGCGCAAGGTGCGCTGGCTCATCGGCCGCGAACACGTGTACATCAACCGCGTGGTGCGCGAGCTGAAGTACACAAACGCCGAGAAGAAGCGTCTGCTCGACAAGGTCAACAAGACAGTCGACGCGATGCGCACGCTCGAGCGCCAGATCAAGTCGCTCGATGCGAAGTTTGAGGCGTCAAAGTCGGAAGAGCTGAAGAAGGAGTATCGTCGCCAGCAGAAGAATTGCAAGCTCGACCTTGAGCGGGTGGAGCAGGATGCGGGCATCACGATCATCGACCTGAAGCGCACCCAGCGCGAGATGATCCAGGGCGATATGGACGCGGAGAAGGCCAAGCGCGAGCTGATCGAGGCCAACCTGCGGCTGGTGGTTTCGATCGCGAAGAAGTACACGAACCGCGGCCTGCAGTTCCTGGACCTGATCCAGGAGGGCAACATCGGCCTGATGAAGGCGGTCGACAAGTTTGAATACCGCCGCGGTTACAAGTTCTCCACCTACGCGACGTGGTGGATCCGCCAGGCGATTACGCGTGCGATCGCGGACCAGGCGAGGACGATCCGCATCCCGGTGCACATGATCGAAACGATCAACAAGCTGATCCGGACCAGCCGCCAGCTGGTGCAGGAGCTTGGCCGCGAGGCGTCGTCCGAAGAGATCGCGCGCCGCATGGACATTCCGGTGGCGAAGGTGCGCAAGGTGCTGAAGATTGCGCAGGAGCCGATCTCGCTCGAAACGCCAATTGGTGAAGAGGAAGATTCGCACCTCGGCGACTTCATCGAAGACCGCATGGCGGTGAGCCCGGCGGACGCGGTGATCTCGGTGAACCTGAAGGAGTACACGAGCCAGGTGCTGCGGACCCTGACCCCACGTGAGGAGCGCGTGATCAAGATGCGCTTCGGGCTTGAGGATGGCTCGGAGCACACGCTTGAAGAGGTGGGGCAGAGCTTCCAGGTGACGCGTGAGCGGATTCGCCAGATCGAGGCGAAGGCGCTCCGCAAGCTGCGGCACCCGAGCCGCAGCCGCAAGCTAAAGGCGTTTGTCGATGGAGTCAAGGAAGGTTAGGGCGGTTGGGCTTGATGAGAGCAGGAGGGTGCGACGGCGCAAAGCTGTCGCACCCTCTTTCTTTTCGGTCTCTTTTAAGGTCTGGAACGACCGCGCTGCTTCCTGCGTATGTTGATGGTGTGAGGTTGCCGCCGATGAATGGCTACGAGTTTCCTGAAGTCCGCATGATGGAGGGAATGTCCGAGCAGCAGAGAATGATCTTCCTGGCGCAGACGAGTGCGACGCGCAAGGATGAGGTGGTGGGCGTGCTGCTGGCGGTGTTCCTGGGTCACTTCGGGGCGCACCGGTTCTACCTGGGGGAGAACGGCTGGGGCGTGCTCTACCTGGTGCTGGCCTGGACGCCGATCCCGTTTGTGCTTGGGATCATCGAGGCATTCTTCATGCTGGGACGGGTGCGGGACTACAACCTGGCGCAGGCGGCGGTGGCGGCTCAGCGGATACGGTGGGCGGGGCAGCAGCCGGGTTCTTCCGCCGGTGCTCAGGCGGGCGCGGGCATGGTCATCGTCTAGGCGCGCTTTTCAGCTCGGTCAGCCAGAACGGACGAGGATGTGTTTCCATGGTGTGCTCGAAGTTCATGGAGAGAGGTCCTCGTGTTGAAGCTTTGCTTAGTGATGCTGTTGCTGGTGGCGGGGCGTGCGGTGTCGTCCGGGCAGCATCAGGTGGTGCCACTCTATGCAGGCACCGTGCCGGGTTCCGAGGGGAAGAACGCGCCCGAGGCGGTGAGGATGACGCCTGAAGGGGAGCACGTCTTTTCGTCGATCCACCACCCTTCGATGACGCTGTATCTGCCGGCTGCGGGAACGGCGACGGGCGCGGGTGTGCTGGTGATTCCGGGGGGTGGGCACGCCGAGATATGGATGGATCATGAGGGGTTCAACGTTGCCGAGTGGCTGAGCCGGCATGGGGTCGCGGCGTTCATCCTGAAGTACCGGCTGGCGCGGGAGCCGGGTTCGACCTACACGGTGGAGGGCACAGAGCTTGACGACGTGCGGCAGGCGATGCGGGTGATGCATCAGCACGCCGCGGAGTGGGGTGTTGATCGAAAGCGGCTTGGAGTTATCGGGTTTTCGGCTGGCGGTGAGCTCGCGGCGCTGGTTTCGACGCGGAGCGGGAGTGCAGAGACGAGGCCCGCTTTTCAAGCGCTGATCTATCCTTCGATCCCTGCGCGCATGGAGCTGTCGCAGCAGACGCCCCCGGCTTTTCTGCTATGTGGTGCGAACGATGATGCACGCATCTCTGAGGCTTTGCCGGAGCTTTACCTGCGGCTGAAGCGTGCGGGAATACCGGTCGAGATGCATGTCCTGGCCGGGGTGGGGCACGGGTTCGGCATACGCCGGAAAAACGCTGCCAACGTGAGCGTGTGGCCGGAGTTGTTTTACCGGTGGCTTCAGGTCTCAGGGTTTGTGACGAAGTGAGCGAGCCTGCGGGGAAGCGGCGATGGGGGATCGCCTGGCTGCTGGGCTTCGGTGTGCTGGTGAACTACTTCGACCGGGTGAACCTGTCAGTGTCGCACCAGGCCCTGGTGGCGTCTTTCGGGATCTCAAACGTAGTTTTCGGATACCTGTCGAGCGCTTACAACCTGACCTATGCCATGTGCCAGCTCCCGGTGGGCGTGCTGCTCGATAAGTTCGGCGTCCGGCGAGTGGGGCGGATCAGCACGGCGCTATGGAGTGTGGCGTCCTTTGCGGCGGCGGTGACACCGAACATCGCGGGGTTCTTCGGGGCGCGCTTCCTGCTGGGCGTGGGTGAGGCGCCGACCTTTCCAGCGAACGCGAAGGCGATCGGTTTGTGGTTCCCGGCAGAGGAGCGCAGCTTTGCGACGGCGATCTTCGATGCCGCGGCGAAGTTCGCATCGGCAATCGGAGTGCCTCTGATCGGGGTCCTGTTGATTGCCGTCGGCTGGCGCTGGAGCTTCGCGGCGACCGGGGTGGTGAGCCTTGGCTACTTCTGGTTGTTCAGCAGGATCTATTGCGATCCGGATCAAGATCAGCGACTTACTGAAGGCGAGCGGAGTTACATCGGCGAAGTTACTTTTCCGGGCGAGGCAGCTAAGCAGAAGGCTTCGCTTGGATATCTTCTACGCAGAAAGAAAGTAATCGGGCTTGCGATAGGGTTCGGGTCTTACAACTACATCTTCTATCTGCTGCTGACCTGGCTGCCGACTTACCTGGCCTCGGCGCTGCATGTTGATTTACTCCATTCTTTTCTCTACACCGGGGTCCCCTGGTTGTTTGCGACTGTAACTGACCTGGCTGCTGGGCTTGCGTCGGACGCTCTTATCAAGCGTGGCCGCGATGCGAGTCGTGTGCGTAAGGCGATCCTGGTGGTCGGGATGGCGTTCGGGCTTGGCATCCTGGGTGCGGCGCACGCGCATACGCCGGTATCTGCGCTGTTCTGGATCAGCATGTCGATCGGTGGGCTGTCGGCTGCAGCGCCGATCGGGTGGTCGATCCCTTCTATGATTGCGCCGCGCGGGAGTGTGGGGACCGTAGGAGGGATTATCAACTTTTCGGGACAGGTGTCTGGGATCGCCGCACCGATTGTGACCGGGTATGTGTTGAATGCTACAAAGTCATATGCGTGGGTCTTTGGAATATCGGCTATTTACCTGCTAATTGGCATACTGAGTTATGTCGTGCTGCTGGGAAAGGTGGAGAGGGTTCGTGCGGAGTAACTCGAGGGGGAGCGCCGAGGGTGGGAAGTAAGTGCTGCCTCGGTTGGCCATAACCTAGGTACGCCTGGTCCACTCACCCAGCCAAATAGAGAGACTTCACCGGGGTGCGAAGGTCCTGCTTTGATGAGTGCGGTCATTGGTAATGGTGAAGCCGCCGGTGCGGTCGGCGGTGAGCTCGATGGGGTTGGCCGAGTCGGTGCCCTGGAGGTTCGAGATGTCTTCGGCGGGCATGTTCTTGCCGGCGCTCTCGACCGAGTAGTGGAGCTGGTAGAGGGCTTCGAGGCCGGGGCTCGACTTGAAGGTGTCGAAGGTGCCGGGTGATCCGCCCTTCTTTTCGCCGTTGTCCATGATCGCGACGCGCGGGTGGATGCCGTGGACGAACGCGGGGCTCGAGCTCTGGCTCCAGCCGTGGTGCGAGACGACCAGGATGTCGATGGCGCCGAGCTTGTTCGCAGGGCACACGAGGTCGCGCTCCTTGTCCCAGGTAAGGTCGCCGAGATCGAGCAGGCGCAGCTTGCCGTAGTTGACCTCGATGCCGAGCGAACGGCCATTTTCTGTCTGGTCGGCGGGGCGGGTGGGCGAGGCGGCGCACGCTCCGTTTAGCTCACCGGCGCCGGGGAGTGGCTGCGCGATGAGGGCGCCGTCGGCGCTGATGACGGTGGCCTCGATCCCCTTGATGGGCAGCCGGTCGCCGGGTTTGGCGATGATGCGCTTCGATCTGCCGGTGGCGAGGACCTTCTGATACTCGGCGAAGTTATGTTCCACGTCGCCGTGGTCCAGTTCGCGGTTGAGGCCGTGATCGATGAAGGTGCCGACCGGAATCTTGGCTACGAGCTGAGGCACGCCGCCGACGTGGTCGTCGTGGAAGTGGGTGATGAGGACGTAGTCAAGCTTCTTGATGCCAAGCTTTGTGGCGGCGGCTACGATGCGGTCGGCGTCACGGCCTTTGTTGGCCTGCCAGCCGGTGTCGATGAGCAGGGACTCGCCGGCAGGGGTGAGAAAGAGGGTCGCCTGACCGCCTTCAACGTCGATGAAGATGATCTTCAGCGGGCCGGTGGCCTGGGCGTGTCCGATCGATAGGACGGCAAGTGCGGCGAGGGAGGTGAAGATAGCTCTTATGTTCATTGGCTTGACTCGGGCCTGGGGGTTGAGGGGGCGACGGTGGCGCGGGTTGCGCCGGTGGAGATGCCGCCGTCGACCAGCAGCGTCTGCCCGGTGACGTAGCGGCTGGATTCAGATGCAAGGAAGACGACAGCGCCGTCGAGGTCGTGGGGCTCGCCGGGACGTTTGAGCGGGATGCGATCGGTTAGGTAGTCAACCCACTCCTGGTTCTCGTAGAGCACGCGGTTCTGGGCGGTCTGGAACCAGCCCGGAGCGAGGCAGTTGACGGTGATGCCGTGGCGTCCCCAGTCGTCGGCGAGGCTCATGGTGAGCTGCCGAATGCCTCCGCGGCTGGCGGTATAGGGGGCCAGGCCGGCGAAGCCGAAGACGCTGGTAACCGAGCCGATGTTGATGATGCGGCCATACCGGTGCGAGATCATCTGCCGGGCGATCTGTTGGGCGACGAAGAAGCTGCCGCGCAGGTTGGTCTCGAGCACCAGGTTGTAGTCGTCCCAGGTAACGTCGAGCGCCGGCTTGCGGACGTTGCATCCGGCGTTGTTGACCAGGATGTGAACCTGGCCGATCTGCTCGGCGGCGGCTGCCATGGCCTTGATGCTGGCCTCGTCGCGGACGTCGAGTTCAAGCGGATACGCCTTGCGGCCGAGAGCTTCGATCTCCCGGACAAAGGGCTCGAGGTCTGCCTGGTGGCGGCTGGTGATGAGGAGATCGGCGCCTGCCTTCGCCAGGGCGCGTCCGAAGTACTGGCCCAGGCCGCGGCTTGCGCCGGTGACAAGGGCGAGCTGCCCGGTGAGATCGAAGAGCGCATTCGGGATCAAGCTGCGGCGGCTCCTGTGATGGATGCCTGCGCATGCTTTTCGCTGGCGATAGGACGTGGGTCGAGGACCACCTTCATCAGGTTAGGCTCGTGCGCGTGCAGGCGTTCAAACCAGGCGGGGCCGTCAATGAGCGGGGCGACAGCGGTGATCAGCGAGGCTACCTGGATCTTGCCGGCGGCGATGAGGTCCATGGCTTCAGGGTATTCGCCCGCCGAGGCGCAGGAGCCCTGCAGTCGGATCTGGCGCGAGACGACCTTTTGCAGCGGCAGGTTGATCTGGGGCGAGATGTTGCCGATAAGGGTGACGGTACCGCCCTTGCGGACGCAGTCGATGCCTGTGGCGATGGTCTCGTCGCGGCCGACGGCTTCAAGGACGATATCGACGCCGCGGCCTTCGGTGCGCTTCAGGATCTCTTCTGTGAGGACGGGGCCCGAGGCAAGGAAGGTCTCGTCAGCGCCAAGGTCTTCGGCGAGCCTGAGGCGGGTGGGATCGATGTCTGAGATGAGCACGCGGGACGCCCCGTAGCCGGCGTTTTTCGCAGCCTGCAGGAGCAGGAGCCCGATCATACCGGCTCCGATGACAAGCACGGTCTCTTCCCCTTTCATGCCGGAGACAGCGACGCCGTGGAGCGCGACCGAGACCGCTTCGAGCATGGCGGCTTCGGCAAAGGAAAGGTTTTCTGGAAGCTGATAAGCGACCCGTGCGGGGACCGTGAGGTACTCCGCGAAGGCACCGGCGCGGCGGTATTCGCCGCAAGAGACGCCGATTACCTGGCGGTTGTTGCAGAGGTTGACCTCGCCTTCGACGCAGAACTCGCAGGTGCCGCAGAAGACAGTGGAGTCGAAGGTGACGCGGTCTCCTGGTGCGAAGGAGGTGACGGCCGAGCCGACCTCAACGACCGTGCCGGCGGCCTCGTGCCCCATGACGATGGGCGGGATACGTCGGCCGGTGGAGCCGTCGTAGCCGTGCACGTCGCTGCCGCAGATGCCGCAGGCGGCGACCTCGATCAGGAGTTCGTCCGCGCCGGGGCGGGGGCCGGGCAGATCGGCGACCTCAAGGTGGTTGTACTCGGAGAGCAGCAGGGCTTTCATCAGGATTCCCTCGTATATTGAGTGCTTCAAGGAGCGGGCCCGTTTGATCCCAACCGAGCTTACACGAGCAAGGGGACGATCGGCATCTGGTTGGTGCCGTGCGGCGCTTCAGGCTGCTGTCTGCCCGGCCCCGACCGGTAGGATGGCTTGAAGATCAACGCGATCGCGAGCACTGCGCCGGGTACTTCGTGCTGAGCCTGGCAGGTTCGCGCTATGCGTGGTCTGTCCTCGCGAGCAGAAACGGAAAGAGCCGGTCCCGATTACGAACCGGCGTGACCGCCTCCCTGCCGGGGCCGGGGTGCCATCTCGAAAATCTCACTGGCGCCTAGCCGGGCGCGTAGCCGGGCGCGTAGAGGGTATGGCTTTCACCGGTTAGCGAGCCCTCAGCCGCGTACTCGGGCAAACCCTGGACGATTCCGAACGGGCTCGCCGTCTGCCCCGTCCGCTGTGCCTGAGCAGACGCCGGCCGCGTCGCCCTCGTCCTCCTCTGAGGAGGTGGGAGCTTGCGGTAGCTGCCAATGGCCTGCTTCTCAAAAGGGGCCGAGCAGCATCCAGGGAAGGTGTGAACATGGGGCCTCTTCGCGGTGGGGTGAGCATGCGTCTCCTGGCCGCCCGTCGCGCAGCTTTCCCCTTCTATCCCTGAATGGCCCAGGGCTACATGTTGGTGTGGCCGCCGCGCATGTCTTCGTTGAAGGTAGGCTTGATGAAGGCGAGAGCCTCTGTGAGGTGGGCCTGGAACTCCGAGGCACGGTCCATCAGGAGCGGGGTGGGCGAACCGAACTCGCTGTCGGGCGAGAGGCTGATCATGCCATCCTTCGCGAGCGCTGCGGCCGATGCCTTGAGGTCGGCGGGAGTGGTGTTGAGGTACTGCGCGTCCCGCGGATCTGCGAGCCAGACCGGGGCTTCGCCGCCGACTACGCCAGAAAGCCAGAAGGCCTTGGCGGCGAGGTAGTTACGCCGCTGGGGCTCGGTGGTGTCGTTGAAGATGAACTTGTTCTGCTTCGCGCTGAAGTAGCGGGTGGTGACGGGCACGGGCTGGCGGTTGCCGGATTTAACGAGCTCGAGCTGGCCCTGGTCGAGCGTCTTGCGAACGGCGTTGAGGATGAAGGACTCGGCGAACGGCTGCTCGGGCGCGCGGACGACGTCGCGGAAGGTGATGGTCATGGCGGCGGCGATCTTGGCGTGCAGCGGGCTGTTCTGGCCGTCTTCGAGATTGACCTGGCCGTGCACGAGCGAGGTGTCGGCGCCGGCGGTCGACTCGTGGAAGGGCCAGGCGAAGAGCGAGTAGCTGAGCGGGATGCCGCCCAGCGAAAGCAGGGTGTTGGGACGCGGATTGCGCAGGCGCCTGGCGAGGTCGGCGAGGAAGAGGTTCAGCTGTTCGGCGAACTCGATGCGGTCGACGTCGAAGGAGTCCGAGAGCTCAAGCTGCAGGGTCTTGTCAGGCGCCTGCGCAAGCGCGAGCTGGAAGCGCGTGGTGGGAGCGCCGGAGAAGCTTGAGGCGGCTTCTGACGAGAGGATCTGGAGGCCGTGGGTGGCGGCGAGCGCGGCGACCCGGGGAGCGATTGCGGATTGGGTGGAGAAGGTCATGTTCGCGGAGTCTTCTTTCGTCGGCTGGGTCTCTGGTTATTTTACTTGCTTAAAGACGATGGCAAGGGTGCCCTGGTCGCGTACGGCGACCACTTCGTGGCGTTTTCGGCTTCGCGTGGGTGCATCCTATCGATGATGAGGATCGTGCGAGTTGGCTTGTTGGGAGTGCTGCTAGCGGTAGGGCGTGCGGGTGCTCAGGGCGTTCAGGACGCAAAGGCTACGATTGCCACGCTCGTCCAGCATGAGGCGGATGCAAGCGCGCATCGCGGGCACTACATCTACACGTCTGAAGAACGCTCCGACCGGACGGGCGGCCACCTGTGGGTGGAGCGCGTGGCCGAGACCAGCTGGGGCAAGGTTCGCTACCTGACCACCGAGGACGGCCAGCCCCTGACCGGCGACCGGCTGGCGAAGGAAAAGGTGCGCGTGGGCGGGGAGGCGGCCGATCCCGAGGCCTTCAAACGGACGGAGGCTGCGCGCGTGGATGATGAACAGCACGCGAAGCAGATGCTGCAGCTGCTGCCGAGGGCGTTCCTGTTTGATCCTCCGGTGGCCGAAGGCGAGTACCTGCGGGTGGCGTTCCGGCCCGATCCTGGCTACTCGCCGGCGAACCTCGAGGAGCGTGTGCTGCACGGAATGACGGGATCGGTGCTGGTGGATGCGAAGACGCTGCGGCTGCGGGCCATCGAGGGACGTATGCCGGAGGATGTCAGCATCGGCTTCGGACTGCTGGCGACGATCCGCGCGGGCAGCAGCTTTCAAACGGTGCGGGAGCATCTGGAAGGGGTGGACTGGAAGACGCAGACGCTGCACACCGATATCAGGGGCAAGGCGCTGTTTCTGAAGACGATTGCGCGTCAGCAGGATTCGACGCACAAGGACTTTAAGCGCATTGCGGACGGCATGACGGTGGCCGACGCGGTGAAGCTGCTCGAGCAGTAAGGCTGGCAGCAGCAGCAACAGCAGAAAAGATGCCGCGTAGACTCGGGCCATGATCCTGCCTGAGCCTGGCGCGCTGACAACATGACAACCCTCGGCCTGTTGAGTGTGCTGTTTACAGCGGCTGCGCTGTTTGGCTGGTTAAGCGAACGTGTGCTGAAGGTGCCGCAGACGATCGGTTCGATGGGGCTGACGGTGTTTGCGTCGGTGGTGCTGATCCTGTTCAGCGGGGTGGACCCGGCGATGCATGGCTGGGCGGTCGGGATCATCGGGAAAGTTGATCTGCGCGGGTTGATCTTGAACGGCGGCCTCGGGTTGCTGCTGTTTGCCGGGTCCTTTCTGCTGGATCTCGAGATGCTGCGGCGGGAGCGGCTGCCGGTAGGCATGCTGGCAGTCTTCGCGACGTTGATCTCGACCGCGGGTGTGGCGGCGATGGCGTTCTATGCGCTGCCTTTGCTGGGGCTACGAGTGACCTGGATCGAGTGCCTGCTGTTCGGCGCGCTGATCTCACCGACCGACCCGATCGCGGTGCTTGAGATGCTGCAGCGGGCGGGCGTCAGCAAGGAGATCGAGGCGCAGCTTGCGGGTGAGTCGCTGTTCAACGAGGGCTTCGGCGCGGTTAGCTTCCGCGCGGGCCGGGCGCCACCAGAGGGCCCCACGCCGACCATCGGGCAGGCTGCGGGGCTGCTGGTGGTTGAGGCGGGTGGAGGCCTGCTGGTGGGCGTGGCGCTGGCGTGGCTGGCGAGCGAGATGATGCGCCGGGTAGACCGGTACCAGGTCGAGATCCTGATCACTATCTCGCTCGCACTCGGCGGCTATGCGGTGGCGCAAAGGCTTCATGTGTCGGCGCCGTTAGAGGCGGTGGCCGCGGGGCTGGCGCTGCGCGGCTTCAATGCCGGGCATCCGCACCGCGAGATCTCGCACGAGAGTCTCGACCGTTTCTGGACGTTGATGGACGAGGTGCAGAACGCGATCCTGTTTGTGCTGCTCGGGCTTGAGGTGCTGGCGATCTCGTTTACGCGGACCAGGTTTGCGGCTGGCGGTGCGGCGATCGTGATGGTGGCGATGGCGCGGGTGGTGAGCGTGATGTTGGTGATGATGGCGGTACGCATGCTGCGGCCGAGAGTGCAGACTTCACTGCTGGCACTGAGCTGGGGCGGGCTGCGCGGTGGGCTGTCGATCGCTCTGGCGCTCAGTGTGCCGGTGGCGGCGGGGCAGAGATGGATCCTGGCGACGACCTACCTGGTGGTGGTGTTTTCGGTGTTGGTGCAGGGCGGGACGCTGGGAACGGTGGTGCGGAAGTACGGTGGGGCGGGCGCCAGGTTCTAGCGGTGCGCCGCGACTTGCACTGCCGTCCGCTCATCTTGGCCGGAACTCAGCTTCAGGAAGCTCCTCCATACAATGGAGAAATGGACTCAGGGTTTGAAGTTCTGCGGACTGCCGAAGGCGGTGGGCGGCGGGGGCGGCTGACGCTGCCGCACGGGGTGGTGCAGACGCCGGTGTTTATGCCTGTCGGAACCGCGGCGACGGTGAAGGCGGTGCCGCAGGAGACGCTCGAGACGCTGGGTGCAAGTGGCGGGGGAGCGGAGATCATCCTCGCGAACACCTACCACCTGTACCTGCGGCCAGGGCACGAGCTGATCCGGCGGCTCGGTGGAGTGCACAGGTTCATGAGCTGGGATCGCCCGATGTTGACCGACTCCGGCGGCTTCCAGGTGTTTTCGCTGAGCAAGCTGAGGAAGATCACGCCGGACGGGGTGGAGTTCCGGTCGCACCATGACGGGAGCAGGCACTTCTTTTCGCCGGAGCACTCGATGGAGGTGCAGATCGCGCTAGGGGCCGATGTGCTGATGGCGTTTGACGAGTGCGTCGAGCATCCCGCGAGCTATGAGCGGACCCGCGAATCGCTGGGGCTGACGCATGCCTGGGCGGAGCGTTCTGTCGGCTATTTCGCCGAGCACAAGGATCAGGTTCCTTGGTTTGCTGAACGCGGCGGCCAGACGCAGAGGCTGTTCGGCATCGTGCAGGGCGGCATGTATGCGGATCTGCGGAAAGAGTCGGCGGAGCGGCTGGTCGAGATGGATCTGCCGGGATACGCGATCGGCGGACTGGCGGTGGGCGAGCCGCGCGAGGTGACGCGCGAGATGATCGCGCGGACACTCGAGTGGCTGCCGAAGGACAAGCCGCGCTACGTGATGGGAGTCGGGTATCCCGATGAGATCGAGGAGTATGCGCGGATGGGCGTCGATATGATGGATTGCGTGCTGCCGACGCGTGCGGGGCGGCATGGGCTGGTGTTTGCACGGGTGGACGGGGCGGTCACGCGCCTGAATATCAAGAAGCTCGAGTACGCCGAGGACCAGGGGCCGATCGACTTGGCGTGTCGGTGTGGGGTCTGCCGGCGGTACTCTCGGGCGTACCTGCGGCACCTGTTTGCGTCGGGTGAGGCACTGGCGGCGACGCTGCTGTCGGTGCACAACCTGAGCTTCTACCTGGATACGATGGCACGCGTGCGGGCGGACCTGGCGGCAACAGCAGCCGCGCCCTGATGCCGGATGGGCGCCACTTCGTGGGTGGGGGAGGCGCCGGCGCGCGTAACCTGCCTGGGCTGAACCTCAGCTTCGTAGGTGCGCAAGCGCTCTCGTCCCATGATGCCGGTCGCCGGCCGCGATGAGAACGCTCTTGCTGTTGCATTTAGACTTGCCCGTATGAGTTCTGAACTGGATCGTCTGCAGAAGCTTTATGAGGGATTTGGGGATCAGCAGTTGATGACGCTCGGTGGTGATCCGGGCAACCTGACCGAGGCGGCGCAGGCTGCGTTGAACCTGGAACTGCTGCGGCGAGGACTGGTGCTGCCGGAGCGCGAGGCGGCTGCGGTCGAGATGCATCCTGATCGTGCGGACGGATTTGGCGTGGGGGTGCCGGGCTTCTTTCCGGGTGCGGGCCCGGCTGTCGAGCAGGCGCTTGAGCCGGCCGGAGAGGTGCGGGCGGGGATGATCGGACTGATCTCGCTCTACGACGGGCTTGAGCTTTCAAGCGCGTGCAAGGCGCTTGAGGATGCGGACGTTGAGCCGGCGATCGAGGAGATTGCGGGCGACCCGACCATCGGAACGGCGACGCGATTTGAGATTTGGGTGGCGGCCGGAGCGCTGGAGCAGGCGAAACGTGCTCTGCGTGCGCGTATGGGACTCTTTCCCGAGGCCGAGGCTCAGGCTGCGGCCCCCGCAGAAGTGGCCGGAGACGGAGTCGTCGGGCAGTTCGAGTCTGACAATGAGGCTGTCGAGGTGCAAAGCCTGCTGGCAGATGCGGGCATTCCGGCAGCGCTTGAGCACGACGGCGAGGGTGCGGGCGAGGTGTGGCTGGTGCGGGTCGATCCTGCCGATCATGAGCGGGCGCTGGCCCTGCTGGCCGAAGACCTGGGGATCGCCTAGCCGCTTGCTTTCTTGACACGCCACGGGGTGTGGCGGATGCTTGGGAGTTGATGGGTGTCGGGCCTGCAGTGCGCGGGCTGTCAGTCTAAATAGATGTTGGCGGCGCGCGTGGGCTGCCTGATCGGTAAGAGCGAAGTGATGATGTTGGGCATGTATGTGCAGAGCCTGGGCGGCTTTGGCAACCTGGGTTCGTTGAGCCAGCTGGCGCTGCCGGTGATCTTTATCGCGGCGATGTATTTCCTGATGATCGCGCCCAACCAGAAGAAGCAGAAGGCGTGGTCGCAGATGCTCTCGGCCCTCAAATCCGGCGATAAGGTCACGACGACCGGCGGCCTGCGCGGTACGGTGCTGCAGGTGAAAGATGACGTGGTCGTGGTGAGGGTATTGCCGGATAACGTGAAGCTCGAGTTTGTGAAGAGCGCGATCTCCGCGGTGACGACAGACGAAGCCTGATTTCGGGAATGGGTGCCGTTGTGGGCGATCAAGCCTTCACGGTTGCCCGTCTTCGCGGGTCCGCGCTGGTATTTTCGGTCGGAAACGGTAGACTGAATCGACACAGATCGACACCGTCACACACGGTTCAAGGAAGAGATCAGGGTTGCGCGCCTGCGGGTCCGGTTTAGAGCCGAGCAGGAGGCTCCCTTTCGAAAACAATCATGGGCAAGAATCTGGCCACCAAGCTGGCAATCATCATCGCCGTGATGCTGTTCTTCATCTACGGCATCATTGGCATTCCGCACGGCACCGGCAAGGGCTTCGGCGACACGCTGAAGCAGGCGGTTGCGAACAATATCCGACTGGGGCTTGACCTGCAGGGCGGTACCCACCTGGTGCTTGCGGTGCACGTGAACGAGGCTGTGGGTTCAACGACCGATCGGGATGTGGCGCGCATCATGGCGGCGCTCCAGGGCGCGAGCATCACGGGTGCCCAGGTCGCGAAGACGGATCCGGCGCACCCGGAGGTGATCACGATCACGGGCGTGACGCCGGCGCAGAGCTCGCAGGTACGTTCGCTGATCTCTGGCAACGACTACGCCAGCTACGACGTGACCGGGCAGTCGGACGGCAGCCTGAAGGTCGCGATGAAGCCGTCTGCGATCAAGGATCTTGAAGCGCGTACGCTTGATACCTCGATCGAAACGATCCGGGATCGTATCGACAAGCTGGGCGTGGCTGAACCGGTGATTCAGAAGTACGGCCTGGGCGATAACCAGATCCTGGTGGAGCTTCCGGGCGTGCCTGATCCGGCGCGGGTCGAGAGCGTGATCCAGTCGACCGCGAAGCTTGAGATTCATGCGGTTGATGGCTCGCCGGCGGGCTACGACAACGAGCAGCAGGCGTTGAGCTCGCAGCCGGGCGGTGCGCTGCCTACCGATGACTACATGGTGCGGGGCAGCGGCCAGGCCGGGGCAGCCGAGCGCGTCTATGTGCTCAAGCGGGCAAGCGAGGTGGAGGGTACGGACTTTCGCGATGCGCAGCCTTCGACCGACATCAACGGGCGTCCGAACATCCGCTTCACGCTGACGACCGAGGCGGGCGACCGCTTCTACAAGTACACCGAAGCCCACTCGGCGACCGGCGCGACGCCAGGCTCGATGGCGATCGTGCTGGAGAACAAGGTCCGCGAGGTTGCCGGGATCCAGTCAGCGATCCGCGATCAGGGCGAGATTACCGGCGGCTTCACCAAGCAGCAGGCCGATGATCTGTCGCTGCTGCTGCGTACGGGCGCGCTGCCGGCAACCATCACTTACACCGAAACGCGGACGGTTGGACCATCGCTGGGCGCGGCCAGCATCCGCCAGGGCGTGACTGCGGCGGTGCTCGGGATGGCGGCCGTAATGGTCTTCATGCTGATCTACTACAAGGGATCGGGCGTCAACGCCGACCTGGCGCTGATCCTGAACCTGATCATCCTGCTTGGGTTTATGGGCTACAGCCACGCCGTGCTGACGCTGCCCGGGATCGCTGGTGTGATTCTGACGATCGGTATGGGTGTCGACTCGAACGTGCTGATCTTCGAGCGTATTCGCGAAGAGATGCGCAACGGCAAGACGGCGCCGGCGGCGGTCAAGGAAGGCTTCGCGCACGCCTGGATCACGATTGTCGATACCCACGTGACGACTATCGTCTCGGCGGTCATCCTGCTGATGTTCGGCACGGGTCCGGTAAAGGGCTTTGCGGTGACCCTGATGGTGGGTCTGTTCGCGAACCTGGTGACGGCGGTGTTTGTGTCGCGCATGATCTTTGACTGGCACTTGAAGGATCGTCCGAAGACGGCGGCGCTTTCGATCTAGTCTTCGGAATCGCAGATTTGGGATGGATTTGTGCGGCGTCATGACGCTCGCTGAGGGATTAAGAAAGCATGGAACTGTTTCGTCAACCAAACGTCGACTGGCTGGGCAAGAAGTGGTATTTCCTCGGCTTTTCGCTTGTGTTCTCGGTGGCTGGTATCTTCAGCCTGCTGTTCTGGCACCATCTGCCGCTGGGCGTCGACTTCAAGGGCGGCACCCATGTGACGGTCGCCTTTTCTGCGCCGCCCAACGAAGACCACCTGCGGACGGCGCTCGACAGGGCTGGCGTGAAGGATTTTCGCATCCAGAGGATCAGCGGGAACTCGGGCCAGGTGTCGAACCAGGAAGTGATCGCGCTGCCGGAGTCGACGGCAACCGATGCGGCGCACGATGCGGGACGGGCCGCGGTTGAAAACGCGCTCTCCGCCAACTACAAGGATTCGAGCTTCGAGGTGTTGCAGGTTGATATCGTCGGGCCTACGGCGGGTGCGCAGCTGCAGCGCCAGGCGGTCTATGCAACGATCTACTCGCTGGTCGGCATGCTTGCCTACCTCTGGTTCCGGTTTGAACTGATCTACGGTGTGGCCGCGGTTGTGGCGGTGTTTCACGACACGCTGATCACCCTTGGCGCTTTCTCGCTCACCAACCAGGAGATTACGCTGACCGTCATCGCGGCAATCCTGACGCTGATCGGCTACTCGATGAACGATACCGTGGTGGTCTTTGACCGCATTCGAGAAAACCTGGCAAACAGCCGCCGCGAGTCGCTGGCAGATGTCGTCAACCGCAGCATCAACCAGACGCTGAGCCGAACGGTGCTATCGTCGGGGCTCACCTTCCTGACCGTGATGTCGCTGTACCTGTTTGGCGGCGAGGTGCTGCATGGCTTCTCGTTCGCATTGGTGGTGGGCATCCTGATCGGCACGTACTCATCGATCGCGGTCGCGGCGCCGATGTTGGTGGCGTGGCAGGACTGGCGGGCGAAGCAGGGTAAGGCCTCGGCCACATTGCCAGCGGGACGCGCAAGAGCGTAATCTCTCTCAAATCAGGGGTGGCTACCGCAATCGCGGTGGCCTGATCTGTGGAATGCATGTGGAAAGATCGTCCCGCACCGGGTCTTTGTACTACCTTTTCGGGATATTATTCCCGGAAGCGGTGTGAATCCTCGGGAACAATCTAAAACGGGACGGTGTCTAAGCAACTAGCCCAGACAGCATCCGGATTTCGGTGAAGGGTTGAAGCGGCTGTCCTGGGTCATCTGCAAGCAACCGCAAGAGTCTGGTCTGTTGTAACCGTTTTCCCGCACGAGAAAATTCGCCTTCGAGGCTGCCACCATGTTTGAAGATTCCCTAGTAGATTCCGGCGGTAAGCTGAAAACCAACTCGAAGTACTGGGTCTGGGGTACGCTGGCCTTCAATATCTGCGTTGTGATTACGCTGATCATCAT
>CAXTUS010000009.1:0-1157 GCA_964247475.1 uncultured Acidobacteriaceae bacterium
TCGGATCAAGGACCAACGATGGCAAAAATGCCAATCGCGTGCCCTCGAACTTGTGCTGAGCTACTTCAATCTCAGCATTTGAATTTTGCAGTGACTTGGGTTGCTGAGTAGTGCCTGACTGGCTGACTCTCAAGCTAACGCTTGGACTGGGAGTGATCGTGCCGGCATCAGCACGGCGACCAACTCACTTGGTACTCACCAAACATATCAAGTCGGATGGGCTGCGTCAAGCGTCTGGCTGAAAAAAGTTCAAACTCCCGAATACGCCGCTCGATGACAGGCGTTCCAGTCCAGATTGCAATCCCTCGAACGTCGCATCACTTTAGTCCGCCTCACCACCAGCTTTCTGCACCTGTGCGCCGCCCGCCCGCCGATGAGAGCACCAAGAAAGGCGTTCAACAGCTCTCACCTGCGTGTCCTAAGGATGTCCTCCGTGACCTTTGCATTCCTGTCTTACCTGTCAGCCAAGCTTCGCCGCCTGCTTTCCTCGATACCACCCTGCACCGCGCAACTCGCGATGCTGGTTGTGCTCGGAGCATCCTCAGGTCACGCCATCGCACAAAGCCAAGTATCAAATCAGAATCAGGCCCTCCCAATCCACCTTGCACGGGCCATCGCAGCCTCGCGTGCGCTCGGTCCGGCAAGCCGCGCCCTGCGCCTAAATTTTTCTGTCGGACTTCCTCTGCGGCACCAGGCCGAACTGGATGCTTTGCTGGCCGACCTTGCAGACCCTCTAAGCCCCCGCTACCGGCACTTCCTGACACCAGCACAATTCGCGACACAGTTTGGCCCCTCTGCGGAGGACTACGCAGCGCTCATGCGTTTCGCCACCGAGCATCATTTGACCATCACCCAGACGCACAGCAACCGCATGGTGTTGAGCCTTTCGGCGCCCGTGCAGGATGTCGAATCCGCCTTTGCGCTCCATCTCAACACCTACTCGCACCCCACCCGCGGCCGCTTCTTTGCGCCTGACCGCGAGCCTACCCTGCCCCGCGCCGTGACGACGCTCGACATCAGCGGCCTCGACAACTTCGTGGTGCCCGCTCCCATGGACCTGCACCATGCGCCCCTGGCAAGCGCGGCCCGGCCGAATGTAAGCGGCAGCGGGCCATCCGGCTACTTCATCGGTTCCGACTTTCGCACCGCCTATGCGC
>CAXTUS010000009.1:1167-57705 GCA_964247475.1 uncultured Acidobacteriaceae bacterium
GGTCGGGCTCATCGAGTTCGACGGCTTCTTTGCCGGCGACGTCACGGCTAACTTCGCCCAGGCCAAGCTGCCTGCGATCCCGGTTTCGACGGTACTGCTGGACGGTATGAACGGGGCCGCCGGCGGAGACAACATCGAGGTGATCCTCGACATCATGATGGCCGCCTACATGGCACCGGCCGCAAAGGTGATCGTCTACGAAGGCCAGGTCCCCAACGACATCCTGAACCGCATGGCGACCGACAATCTCGCCTCGCAGCTCAGTTCTTCCTGGACCTTCGGCGGTGTAAACGCCACCACCGAGCAGATCTTCAAGCAGTATGCAGCCCAAGGCCAGACGCTCTTCCAGGCATCGGGCGACTCGGGCGGGTACACAGCGGGCGTCGCGCCACCGGCCGACGATCCTGCCCTCACGGTAGTAGGCGGAACTTCGCTGACGACCCAGGGAGCGGGCGGCGCCTGGCAATCGGAGTCCGCCTGGGCAGGCTCGGGCGGCGGCGTCTCCACCCGCTACGCCATTCCTTCCTGGCAGGTGGGCCAGAACATGGGCGCGCGCGGCGGCTCTCTGACAATGCGCAACATTCCCGACGTAGCTCTCACCGCGGACATCCAGATGTTCCTTATCTGCAATAACGGTCAGCGAATCTCGGTCGGTGGGACCAGCGCCGCAGCGCCGCTCTGGGCAGGCTTTCTTGCACTCGTCAACCAGCATGCGGTCTCCAACAAGAAGCCTCTTGTCGGCTTCCTGAACCCTGCACTGTACGCACTCGGAAACAGCACCGGCTACGCCTCAACCCTGCACGACATCACCGCCGGCTCGAACGGCGCCTTCAGAACCGTACCTGGGTACGACCTTGCTACCGGCTGGGGCTCGCCCTCTGGCCAGCCTCTGATCTATGCACTGACCGGCACGTCCGCAGCCCCGGCCTTCAGCCTTGCAACTGCTTCCTCTTCCCTGACGATCAAGCCCGCCGGCACCGGCTCGACTGTCATCACAGTAGCGAACCAGAACGGCTTCACGGGACCCGTCGCACTCACCCTCACCGGCCTACCCAGCTGCGTTACCGGTACCTTTAGCCCAGCCTCCACGTCTAGCTCCAGCAGCCTGTCACTGACAGCAGTTGCGGGTGTAACGCTGGGCAGCTTTCCGGTCAGGATCACAGGAACCTCTGGCAGTCTCGCTTCCTCGGCTTCGCTCACCCTGACCGTTGCTTCCCCAACCTTCTCGGTCACCGCGTCCTCAATAGCCATTACCCTTTCGCGACCCGCGAGCGCTTCGACCGTCGTTACGATCACCCCGATCAACGGCTTCTCCGGTCCGGTCGCTCTCGCCGTCATCGGGCTTCCCAACGGCGTTACCGCAGCCTTCAGCCCGGCGACGCTCGCGAGCGGCCCCAGCACCCTGACCCTTGCCGCCTCTGCCATCGCGCCAGGGTCGGTCTCTTCCGTCACGATCAGCGGGACCTCCGGCACGCTCAAGATATCGACCAGCCTCGCCCTCACGGTGCAGGTTCCAAGCTTCAACCTGGGCTTCACCCCTGCGTCGTTGATTCTGCCGCGTGGCTCCTCGGCAAGCGGCAGCGTCTCCGTCACACCGCTCAATGGTTTCTCGGGAACTGTAGCCTATAAAGTTTCAGGTCTGCCAACCGGCGTCACGGCTGCCTTCAGCCCAACGACAGCAACCGCTGGCGCTCAAACCCTCACGCTGATCGCAGCTTCAACCGCACCAGCTTCCACCTCGGTCGTGACCATCACGGGCACCTCCGGCTCCATCTCTTCGACGACCACATTCCCGCTCTTGGTACAGGTTCCAGGCTTCACCCTCGCCTTCAGTCCGGCGTCTCTCATCGTCCCGCGCGGCTCTGCCTCGGGCGGCGCCGTAGCCGTCATACCGGTTAACGGCTTCACGGGATCAATCACGTTCACAGCAGCAGGTCTCCCAACCGGAGTCACTGCGGCCTTTAGCCCAAGCGCGACTACTACGACCGGTACCAGGTCGCTTACCCTGACTGCCTCTTCGAGCGCGGCGGCTGCCGTCTCAACCGTGACCATCACCGGAACCTCCGGGACCGTTACAGCCTCTACCACCTTCTCGCTCACGGTGCCGAGCCCCAGCTTTTTTCTGGCCATCACACCAGGTTCGCTTGGCGTTCCCCGCGGCTCCTCTGCGAGCGTCACCGCAAGCGTGATCCCGGTTGCCGGCTTCAATGCGTTGGTAACACTCACCGCTGCGGGGTTGCCGACAGGGGTCACGATGAGTCCGGGCAAGGCCTCAACGTCCGCTATTCCGGTCACCTTCGCAAGCTCAAGCACGGTCGCTGCTGGCACGTATTTGGTGACGCTGACCGGCACCTCGGGCACGCTCATCAGCACGGCAAAGCTGATCATCAACGTCATTGTTCCCCAGGCAGGAACGAGCTTCGTCAATCTTGCTCCCGGATACAACATCAACGGGTTCAACACCGATGGGCTGCCTTTCACTGGAACCGGACTGGATGGCGGCCTGAACGGCAGCTTCACGGCCTACTCTGCCAATCTGATCAGCCTGCAGCAGATGGTCGCAGGGACCACCTTTTACTTCGGACCAGCAAACACTCTCAACTCCGTCAGTGGCGGGACGGTGGCCCTGCCTGCCGGTCAGTTCACCTCGCTGAAGCTGCTTGCGACAGCCGTCAATGGCAACAAGACAGCGCAGACCTTCAAGGTCACCTACACCGACGGAAGCTCAACGATCATCAACCAGAGCCTCAGCGACTGGTTCTCGCCTGCCAGCTTTTCAGGCGAGTTGAGAGCTTTGACCATGGCCCGCCGGGTCACAGGTCTTGGTGCCATCGACAACCGAACCTTTTACCTGTACGGGTACAGCATTAACCTTAATCCGTCGAAGACGGTAGCCTCACTCACGCTGCCCGCGAACCGCAACGTGGTCGTCCTTGCAGCGACACTCGCCAGCACCGCGGCTGCTGCGCGCTGAGCTGTACGGAGGCTGTACCTCAAGAAGAAGTCATCCGCTCCAGGCATTCAGAAGAACGTAGGCAACACATCGACCACGTCGTAATTGCCATCGAGCATCAGCACTGCACGCCACTTGTCGAAGGTCAGGCAGGGATGCGAAACGCCGAACCCGATCATGTCCCCGACCCGCACGTCGTCACCCTCGCTTATCTCGAGGTAAGCATGCTGGTCCATCATCTTCGCAACATGCCAGTGTGGAGCCGCCTTCACCGGCATCGCCCAGCCTGGCCTGAAGTGGACTACCGGCACCGGCAATCCAAGATCAAAGGCCGCATCGCGCTTCCCCAGCGCAACGATCGCCTTCGGAGGCTCCGGTACTGACTGAACATAAGCCCAGACCTCGAGCGCCGGCAACAATCCCGAACGCAGCCGGGCCGCCACAGGATTGCGCTCGAGGATCTTTCGCTGCGCCTGCTCATACACCCCCGCATCATGTGTCAGGTAACAGCCCGGCCGCAACACCACCTCTGCGTCCGTGCCAAAGCCCGCGCCTTTGAACTCCTCCGCCACCACGTCGTACCATGCGGAGCCTGCACCTGAGAGGAGGAAGGGTCTGCACTCAAACCGGTCTTCTGCCTGCAGCTTGCGGGCGACCTCAACAGTCCTCGCCAGGAACTGCCGAATATCGGCCTCTTCACTCAGCACGCCTTCATACATCTCGACACCGCACAGCGCCAGCGAAGGCCAGCGTTCAAGCTGCTTGAGCAACGCCTCCAGCTGCGGCTTGTCACGCATCCCGGTGCGCCCTCCCGTCACTCCTACCTCCAGTAACACCTGCAGCCGCTGATCTCTGCCCGCGAAGAACCTCCCGAGTTGCTCCGCCTGTGCCGCTGAATCAACCAGGCAGAAGAACTCGAACTCCCGATCAACCAGCAATCGCGAGATGATTGCCATGTTCTCGCGGCCAACCAACTGGTTCGCCATCAGGACACGGCGCACGCCATGCGCGTAAGCCACCCCAACCTGGTGCGCCGTCGCCAGCGTAATACCCCAGGCGCCCGCCTGCATCTGCAGCTTAAAAAGCGCTGGCGTCATCGTGGTCTTTCCATGCGGCGCAAGCTTCAGCCCATACTCCGCAATGAAATTCTGCATCCAGACGAGGTTGTGCATGACGCGCTCCTGGTAGAGCACGGCCGCCGGCAGACTCACATCCTCGCGCAGCAGATTCCACTTCAGCGCCCGAATGTCCGCCGGCATTGCGGGCTGGTCAAGCAAGCCGATTCCTTTCGTCAGCGGAGAGACCAGAGCAAGGTCGTTTGAAGCGTCTGTTGCAAACCCATTGTTCAACGGTCAATCCTCCGCGTATCAACGCTATCATTCCTAAAAGATCATGCAGACGTGTAGCACGTTAATTCGCAACGCGAGCGTCCTTGAAGGCAGCGGAGAGCCTGCGCAGTTCCTTGACCTGGCTATCTCGGGCGAACGCATCCAGGCTGTGGGGCCACGCCTTCAGTACGAGGCTGACAACACAATTGAGGCGGACGGGCTCGTGCTGTCCCCGGGCTTCATCGACGTGCATACGCACGACGACACCAGCGTCATCGAGCAGCCTGCCATGCTTCCGAAGCTGTCGCAGGGCGTGACCACAGTCATCACGGGAAACTGCGGCATCAGCGCCTCGCCGGTGCGTCTGCGTGGCGAGCCACCTGATCCGATGAACCTGCTGGGAGGCGCCACGGCCTTCCGCTATCCGACCTTTGCCGCCTACGTAGCTGCGGTCGGCGCCGCACGTCCTGCGGTCAACGTAGCCTCCCTCGTAGGGCACACTTCGCTGCGCAACAACCACATGGACCGGCGCGACCGCCCGGCTAACAGCGCCGAGACCGCAGCGATGCTGAAGGAGTTGCGGCAGGCCCTCGACCAGGGGGCGCTTGGTCTCAGCTCAGGCCTGGCATACCTTTCAGCGAACTTCGCCACCACCGAAGAAGTCCTCGCGCTCGCTGAGCCTCTGGCCCGGGCGGGCGCCGTCTACACCACTCACATGCGCACCGAGGCGGACGCCATTCTCGATGCTATGGGAGAGGCCTTCGCCATCGCACGCGCCGCAAACGTCCCTGTCATCCTTTCGCATTTGAAGTGCGCAGGGATAGATAACTGGGGACGCAGCCCCGAGGTGCTGCAGGCTCTTGAAGCTGCACGTCTGCACCAACCTGTCGGCTGTGACTGCTATCCCTACGCGGCCGGATCAAGCACGCTCGATCTCCGCCAGGTTGACGACCGCGTGCCTGTCACGATTACCTGGAGCACGTCGTATCCCGCCTTGGCAGGCCAGACGCTTGGCTCAATCGCAGCCACCTGGCAGGTCCCCCAGCTTGAAGCTGCACGCCGCCTCCAGCCCGCTGGCGCCATCTATCACAGCATCTCCGAGCAGGACATGCGCCGCATCCTCGCTCACCCGGCCACCATGATCGGGTCCGACGGCTTGCCGCACGATCCGCGCCCCCACCCACGACTCTGGGGAACCTTCGCGCGCGTGCTCGGCCGATACCGACGGGACGAGGGCCTGTTTACGCTCCCCGAAGCGGTTCGCAAGATGACCTCCCTGCCAGCGCATCGATTCAACATCAAAGGCCGCGGCCTCATCCGCGAAGGCTACTTCGCAGACCTCGTACTCTTCGATCCCGACCAGATTAACGATATGGCGACTTACTCCGACCCGGTTCGCGCCTCGGTCGGCATCGCAGGTGTTTGGGTGAACGGCGTCTCATCGTATACAAAGAAGGGGCCCACCGGGGGACGAGGCGGTCGCTTCATCGCCCGCGGCAGAACGTCTTGGGTTCAGTGAACACGGGAGCAGGCACGATGAGCATCAAGCGGTATGGAGTTGAAGGCGGCAAAGGGACCGGCGGCCAGCATCTTCCCTTCGCCCGCGCAGTCGCGGCCGATGGCTGGCTCTTTGTCTCCGGCCAGGTGCCCATGGTTCAGGGGGAGCTGGTCAGCGGCAACATCAGCGTGCAATCGCGACAGGCGATTGAGAACGTCATTGCGATCCTGACCGAGGCCGGCTACGGTGTTCAAGATGTTGTGCGCTGCGGGGTATGGCTCGAAGACCCGCGCGACTTTGCGGCTTTCAACGACGTCTTTCGCCTTTACTTCGGCGAACACCCGCCCGCCCGCGCCTGCGTCGTTTCAAGCCTGGTCGTCGATTGCAAGGTCGAGGTCGACTGCGTAGCCTGGAAGGCACCTAAGCCGTGAACCGCGGACCACTGCGAACCGCCGCAACATCCGACATCCCGCGAATATGATCGATCACCACAGCGCGTTCCTGCTTGCTGCCGCATTCCTTTCAGTCGTGGCGTTGGTCCTGCTGATTGCGGTCTTCAAGCTAAACCCGTTCATCACGCTCTTTCTCACTGCGCTTGCGCTTGCTGCGGTCACCGGCATGCCGCCTGCAGGCATCGTGCGCTCGTTTGAAACAGGCCTTGGCGGTGCGCTGGGACACATCGCTGTCGTCGTCGCGCTTGGCACCATGCTTGGCAAGATGATGGCCGAATCGGGCGGCGCCGACCAGATCGCAGGTACCCTGATCCGGCTCTTCGGCGAGAAGAACGTTCCCTGGGCCATGGTCCTGATCGGTCTCATCGTCGGGCTTCCGGCTTTTTTTGAAGTCGGATTTGTCCTCCTGATTCCTGTCGCGTTCACGGTTGCGCGCCGCACCCGGACCTCGCTGATCCTGGTGGCTCTGCCAATGGTCGTGGGGCTCTCAGTCGTCCATGGCCTGGTGCCTCCCCATCCCGCCGCGCTCATGGCCGTCACGATCTTCAAGGCGGATGTGGGACGCACCATCTTCTATGCCCTGATCGTCGGTCTTCCTTCTGCTCTCATCGCCGGGCCCATCTTTGCGCGGTTCATTGCGCCTCGCGTGCACCTGTCCGCAGACACGGCTATGGCGGCCCAGTTCATCGATCAGGGCATCGAGGAGGAAAGGCCGGCGGGGCGAAGACCAAGCTTCGGGCTGACCCTTGCCACCATCCTGCTGCCGGTTGCCCTGATGCTGCTCGGCAGCTGGGCGGACGGATTCTCATCTTCCGGCAGCCAGCTGAACCAGGCGCTGCACTTCGTCGGAAATGACGATATGGCCCTGCTGATCGGGGTTCTCTTCAGCTTCGTCACCCTTGGCACCATGCGCGGTTTTTCCCGCGCGCAGATTCTTCGCTTCAGCCAGGATTGCCTGGCGCCCACGGCGGGTGTAACGCTGCTGGTAGGCGCGGGCGCGGGCTTCGGGCGCATCCTGATGGATAGCGGAGTGTCAAACGTCATCGTTACGCTTGCGCTGCGAAGCCATGTGCCCATCCTGCTGCTCGCATGGCTGATTGCCGCGCTCATGCGCCTTGCCACGGGCTCATCCACCGTGGCCATGACCACGGCTTCAGGCATCGTGGCGCCCCTCGCCCTGCAGGGAACCGGAGTTGTCCGTCCGGAGCTACTTGCAATCGCTACCGGCGCCGGATCGCTCATCTTTTCGCATGTGAACGACGGCGGCTTCTGGTTAGTGAAGGAGTACTTCGGCATGAGCGTCGCCGAGACGCTCAAGACATGGTCGGTCGCAGAGACCATCATCTCGGTCGTAGCACTGCTGTTCACGTTCGCGCTCGCCCTGGTCGTCTAGACAAGCCCGCGCAGAAAGCAATGGCTTCGCATCCAGCTCTTCTCAGAGGACGCGAAGCCATCAACCCTAAACCTTAGTTCAGATTGCTATACCGCGGCGGTATCCCGCATGGCCTTCACCTTGTCGTGCGAAGCCTGGATGTGCTGCTGCTGCGTTGTCAGCAACTGGCGAAGACGCGGGTCGGTAACATCGTTGCCCTCCAGTGCTTCCTTGTATGCCTTCTTCGCCGCATCCTCACCTTGCTCCGCTGTCTCGAGCAGGGTGTGATCGCCGCCTCCCAGCTTCGCTTTCAGGTCGCCCCAGACGCGGTGAATCGCGCCAATGCCGGTGCCGCCGACGTCTGTCGTCTCGCCAGTCGAAGCCAGCGCAGCTTCAAGCTCGCGGGCGTACTCCGCACGTGTGGTCGCTTCTGACATGAAGAAAGACTTTGCCTGTGAATCTTTCAAGTGCTCTCCGACATCCGGAAAGCCCTTCGCTCCATCATGAAGTACTGCGATGACTGCTTTTACGAGTGTGCTCTGGTCTGCCATAATCCCTCACCTGAAATTACTTACCGCCGTTTTGATGCGCGTTTTTCCGGTCGCGGCCATGTCCGTCTAACAAAGAACCATCTGTGGTCAACCTGAACCACTTCGCGCACTCTGCTTCGTTCAGGTGACGACGTGGATGCGCTTCAACCGCATGAACAGGAGATATGCCCAGGACACGAGGCAGCAGATGGGCCTGTCACTTCGGGCTTGTCGGTTTTGGCCGCGTCAGGGGTGGAGCGTTGGGGTCAGGCGGCGGCAGGGCACTGGGGCTCGCATCAGGAGCCGGCGCGGGTGCAGCAGCAGGAGCGTTCTTGTCCGCCGGCGGCAGGTCCTCGCCATTGAAGATGATGCGCGACTTGGCACGGAAGCGCTTGTAGTTTTCGTACTTCACTACATAGCGAAGGTGCACATCGTTGGCGCCATAGCCGTTGCCCGCCGGAAAGTGCAAGACGCCGTCGGCTTTAGTGTAGACGGGGAACCAGTAGCCGTTATCCACCTCCTGGTAGTAGGTGGTATAGGGCGGCGACAGATCCTCATGGCCGCGACGAAGATTGTCCGGCACGGCTTTGCCGTTGATCAGAACAATCTCAAACTCCTGCTGATCGACCCAGACCTTACCCTGGAAGTAACGTTTCCCCTTCTCGAGCGTCTTCGGTTTGCAATCAAAGACGTAGGTCTCGATATCGTCAACCTTCTGCCGTCCGAGGTAGGTGAGGTCATACTGGGGCAGCTCCGGGGTTGTCAGCACGAACGGCAGACGGTGGACGATGTCGTCGAAGTCGTTCTGCGTCATGATGACCTTTTCAATCGTGTTAGCCGGCGCAAAGACCACGTGCTCGGTGCGCGCACCCGCGTCCGAGAACACGATGTCGTTCACCTGCTGGTATTCGCCATCGACCTTGCCGGTGTCGTCGTTGACGGTGTTGATCCTGACTGTCTGGCGGAAGGTGTACTGATCCCTCGCACGGGCAAACGCAGTCTCTCGTTCGCCGAACTTCTTGATGATCGCGTCGGCGGTGATGTTCGAAGGGGGGGTCGGATCAAGGGACCCGAAGCCCGCCTGAGCCGCCCCCAGCGACGTCCCAAACGCAGGCAGCCCGGGGCCCCTGTTCGGGTGCGAAGCGGGCGCGCCACCCCGGGCGCTCAAAGCCATCAACAGGGACAAGCTAAGCAACGTCGCGGCGGGTTTGATCAGGCTTGCAAGAACTCGAGGCATGATGGTTCCTGTCTTCGGGTGTCGGTCGAGCTGCAGGTGCAGCCGCGGCGTCTATAAGGTTACATGGCTGCTCGACGAGACGCTGCACGCCGGTGCATGCCTTTCAGGTGAGAACCGTGCCGCACCCTGACTCCATGAGCCGCCCTTACATAGACGGAGCTCGGGACGCCTAGGTTTGGTCGGGAAGCACTGGATGCGTCTGAATATCGTCTTCGCTCCGGGATCATCCACTTGCTAGAGGTAACTGGCAAACAGGCAGGCTGAGGCCGCGAAGATGATGACCGTTGTCGTCCATCCCAGCAGGTTCATCACTCGGCCATTGCTTTGATCGCCCATGATCGACCGGCGATTGGTCATGATCATGATCAACAGCATCAGCGGGGGCGTACTGAAGCCCTGCACGATCCCCGCGAGGACCAGAGCGCGCATGGGGTTGATTCCGGCGAAGTTGATCGCCATCGCCACCAGGGTGAAGACCGCGATGGCCGCGTAGAAAAGCTTTGCTTCGCTCAGCTTATGGCTGAGGCCGTTCTTCCATCCCAGGGTCTGGCAAAGGTCGTAGGCGGCTCCGGTCGTCATCACGGGCACAGCCAGGAAGCCGACACCGATGATGCCCAGCGAGAAGAGCAGACCGGCAAAGTTGCCCGCAAGCGGGCGCAGCGACTCGGCAGCATCGGTCGCGGAGTGGATGGTATGGTGGCCCGTGGCAAAGAGCGTTGCGGCCGTAGCCAGGATGATGAAGAACATCACGACGTTCGAAAACAGCATGCCGAAGATGACGTCCCACAGGCTGGTCTTCAGTTCGCCATCGGTGGTACCGCGCCGCTGCCTCAGCGTGCGGCGACCGGCCGCGATCTTCTCCTCGACCTCCTGGTTTGACTGCCAGGTATAGAGATAAGCCGACAGTGAGGTTCCGATGATGGCGACCAGGATGGCCAGGAACTCACGGTTGAAGTGAAGTGTTGGAATGAGCGCGCCGCGTGCCACGGCCGCAAGCTTCGGATGGGCCAGGAAGGCGGAGACGACGTATGCCAGCAGCGACATGGCGAGCACTCTCAGCACATTGCGAATCAGCGTGTAGGAGCCCCAAACCTGGAGCACCAGCGCCAGGATCGACACCCCGACCACGATCACCCATTGCGAGACGTGGATCAGGATGCCAAGCGCGGCAGCCATTCCGCCGATGTCTGCACCGGCCTCGATGATGTTGCCCATAATCACGCCAGCAAGGATCGTGTAGAGCAGCCAGCGGGGAGAGTGCGTGCGCAGCACGGCGAAGAGCCCCTGCCCCGTAACCTGGCCCAGCTTGCCCGAGAGGTAGACGACGGCCACCATCATGGGCAGCGTTACCGGCGCGGCCCAGAGGATGCTGTACCCGAACTGTGCGCCGGCTTGGGCGTAGGTACCGATCGCCGAGCAGTCGTCATCCGCGGCACCCGTGATGAGGCCCAAACCAAGCGATTTGAGCACAGTGTGACGACGCTGGTGATCGGGGAGAGTGGCTGCCATCGGTGCCGGATTGGATGGAGATTCGCGAGCGGGTGTCGCCCCCGCCGTAGAGAAAGAGTTATCTTCTTAGCAACTCGAATTCCGGCTTCGTGAATGAAAGGCAAAGCAGTGACAGAGATCAGCAAGCTGACGGATCTGACCCGGCGTACATTTCTCCAGGTGAGCGCAGGCTTTGCGGCAGCGTCTGCGCTCCCGCATGCTTTCGCGGCAAAGGCGGGGCCGGGCAAGTTGGCGGCGGGCGCGTTTACCCCGCTGCCGCTCGGCGAGATTTTGCCGGCAGGGTGGTTGAAGCGGCAGTTGCAGATCCAGGCTGACGGGATGGGTGGCCACCTGGATGAGGTGTGGGAAGATGTAGGCCCGAACAGCGGCTGGCTGGGCGGCAAGGGTGAGAGCTGGGAGCGCGGGCCCTACTTCCTTGACGGCCTGCTGCCGCTTGCCTGGCAGCTGGATGACCCGGTGCTGAAGGCGAAGGCCATGAAGTTTATCGATTGGACCTTGAACAACCAGCAGCCAAACGGCATGATCGGACCGGCCGGCAACAACGACTGGTGGCCGCGCATGGTGATGTTGAAGGTGCTTGCCCAGTATCATGATGCATCGAGCGATCCGCGCGTGATGCCGGTGCTGACGCGCTACTTCCACTTCCAGCTTGCTTCGCTGCCGGGGCGGCCCCTTGCGGATTGGGGCAAACACCGCTGGCAGGACGAGGTCCTGATCGTCGAGTGGCTGTATGACCGCACCGCGGATCCAAAGCTGCTTGAGCTTGGGGCGCTGCTCGAACAACAGGGGTTTGACTGGGTCACACTCTTCAAGAACTACAAGTACACGACCCCCACCACCAAGGCCTTTTTGAGCTCGACCGATACGGGCGGCAACAAGCCCGAAGGGATGCAGACGCACGGCGTCAACAACGGACAGGCATTGAAGACGGCGGCGGTGCGCTTCCGCATGAACCATGATCCCGCGGAGCACGAAACCTACCAGCGGCAGGTTGCCACGCTCGATCGTTATCACGGGATGCCGAACGGAATGTTCTCCTGCGATGAGCACCTTGCAGGGCTTGACCCGAGCCACGGAACTGAGCTCTGCACCGTGGTCGAAACCATGTTCTCGATGGAGGTTGCACTGGCTGTCTTCGGCGATGCGAAGATCGGCGACCGTATCGAGAAGATCGCCTATAACGCGCTGCCCGGCACCTTTACGGATAACATGTGGGGTCACCAGTATGACCAGCAGCCGAACCAGATCCAGGTGAGCCTGAACTCAAAGCCATGGACGACCAACGGGCCGGAGTCGAACCTGTTCGGGCTTGAGCCGAACTTTGGCTGCTGCACCGCAAACTTCCACCAGGGCTGGCCGAAGCTGACTTCAAGCCTCTGGATGCGAACGCCCGAAGACGGGCTGGTGGCCGCGCTGTATGCCCCTTGCGAGGTGACGACGAAGGTCCGAGGGCAACGTGTGCACCTGAAGGAAGAGACCGACTATCCCTTCCGTGACACGGTGCGCATCAATGTGACACCCGAGAAGGTGATCGATTTTGCCTTACACCTGCGCGTCCCCGAGTGGGCCGACCGGGCCAGTCTAAGCGTCAACGGCGGCAGCGCAGGGGCGACGCTTACTCCGGGCACCTTCGCTGAGGTCAAGCGGACGTGGAAGGCTGGTGATGTCGTCGAACTGAAGCTGCCCATGAAGCCGCAGGTGACGCGCTGGTTCAACCAGTCAGTCGCCGTGTCACGCGGGCCCTTGGTCTTTTCACTCCATCCCGGCGAGAGCTGGGTGAAGCTGCGGGAGCGAGGCCTGCCGTCTGACTGGCAGGTGTTTCCCGAGCGCGCATGGAACTACGCGCTTGCAGTTGATGAGGCTTCAGCGGCAATGCTTGAGGTGGTTGAGGCGCCTGTCGGGGCGCGGCCTTTTGCGGCCGCAGATCCAGCGGTGCGGATACGCGTTCGCGGGCGCCGTCTCAATGCGTGGCGGTCGGAAGATGGAGTAGCCGGTCCTGTCCCTGCGGGGGCGCAGGTGAGCAAGGAGCCGGAAGAGGTGCTCGAGCTGATTCCCTATGGTGCTGCGAAGCTCCGGGTCACGGCATTCCCGCAGCTTCGCAGCTAAGGCTCCGGTCTTCGTCTATTCGCTCAGCACAGCCTTGGTCAGGTTACGGGGGCGGTCGACGTCGATGCCTGCGTTGATCGCCATGAAGTAGGCGAAGAGCTGCAGCGGGATCACCTCCGCTACGGGAAGCAGGTCTTCGGCTATCTCCTCAACGTAGATCGTGTGAGTGGCGAGCGCCGCAACCGCTTCATCGCCGGTGTTTGCGATGGCGAGGATCTTTGCGCCCTGGGCTCTCATATCTTGTAACAGTTGCAGATTCTTCCCGTAGCGCTCGACCGAATCCTGCCGTGAGCGGTCGACCGTGATGATCATCACCAGCGGTGTGTCCTCGCCGACGAGCGCGTTTGGACCATGCTTCAACTCGCCGCTCGGATAACCCTCGGCGTGCATGTATGCCGATTCCTTGAGCTTCAACGCACCCTCACGTGCGATCGCGTAGTGCACCCCGCGTCCTAGAAACAGGAAGCTGCGCGCATCGCCGTACTCCTTTGCGATGGCGCGTACGGCCTGTTCCCAGCCCTCAAGCTGGGCTGCGATCCTGGCGGGCAACTTTGCAACTTCTTCAAGCTTCTGCTTCAACTCCGCGGGCTCGATGACTTCGCGCGTTTCAGCCAGCAGAAGAGACAGCAGGTAGAGATTGATCAGCTGCCCGGTGAAGCTCTTGGTCGCCGGGATAGCGCGTTCGCGTCCATCCTCGATGGTGAACGCCGCGGTCGCGTCGCGAGTCATGCTGGAGTTCGCAACGTTTGTGACAGCTAAAGTCTGGCGACCCGCGGCGTTGGCTCTGCGCAGCGCGGCGAGTGTATCGGCCGTCTCTCCGGACTGCGAGACGACGATCACGGCTGCGCCCTTCAGCGCCCGTTCCATGCGATAGGTGTACTCGCTCGCGTATTCAACATCCACGTGGAAGCCGCTGATCTCTTCAATCATCAGTTCCGCGACGAGACCCGCATGACGGCTTGAACCGCTGGCGGCTATGACGATGTCGGAGATGAGCGAAGCTGCCCACTGGCGGAGCGGCGCACACGCCTGATCGTTAAAGCTTCCGTCCTCGACGTAGCGGGCGAGCGTTGCCGCCAGGGTCGTAGGCTGTTCATGGATCTCACGCAGCATCCAGTGTGGGTAGGGCGATGGACTAATTTGTTCAGGCATAGGCTCTATACATTCTACCGATTGGCGTTCCCGCTCATGCTGCTTCAAAGTGCGCTTCGATCTCCTCAAGCGTTTTGCCTTTGGTCTCGGGCAGGAAGAAGGCAACGGTCAGGAAATAAAGAATGGTGAAGCCCATGAAGAGGAAGAACATGGTGGAGTATCCGTACTTTCCGACGACCGGCAGGAAGATGGCAGCCAGGGTAGTCGACACAAGCTGGTTAATAACAAGCGCGATGCTCATGCCATTCGAGCGGATTCGCGTCGGCATCAACTCCGAAAGGGCAAGCCACACGCACACCCCTGGGCCCATGGCATAGAAGGCCACGAACGCGTACAGACCGAAGGCTACGAGCCAGCCATGCGCTGCGCTCGGCACCGGCGCGATGTACGCATGCTCAATCTTCAGGGGAGCCGTCCGCGCAGACTCAAGGCTTACAAATGGATTGCGAAAGAACGCTTCGACTTTGCTTGACGGGATGCAGCGTTCCCGGCTGACCTCGATCGGTGCGGCTGCCGCATCATCGCTGCGGACGGTGCTGGTCGTTGCTGTGAAGCCACCGAACGAATAGATGACGGACATCGACAGATTGCCCTCGGCGCGCTGGTTCAGGGCAGCGAGTAATCGTTGAGCCTCGGGCTCGTTGAATCTGAGGCTGACCTGCTGATCTGCGTTCGCTAAGCGCTGGATGACGGCGCCTACATCGTGCCGCTGGCCTTCTACCTTGAGGAACATCACGCCGACAAAGAGCAGCGACGCGGTGATGCCGGAGGTACCGAGCAGGAAGAGAAACTTGCGTCCCTTGCGGTCAACCAGCGTCATGCCGATGATGGTCATCAGGAAGTTGAAGAAGGTGAAGACGACGTAGCCCCAGTGCGCGCGCACGTCAGAGAGTCCACTCTGCAGCAGGATGTCGGTGTTGTAGCCGATGACGGAATTAATGCCCGTGGCGGTGTTGCAGAAGAGGATGACGCAGGCCAGCGCGAAGGGAATGACGTAGCGTCGGCGCAGCAACGAGTCGCCTGATGAAATCTGGGTCTTCGTGGTCGCGAGCGTCCTGGCAATGGTCTCCATCTCGTCGAGCTCAACCTTTGCCTGTGCAGCCGTGCGAGAGCGCAGCAGGGCCTGGTGGGCCTGGTCGCGGCTGCGTTTGAAGAGCCAGCGTGGCGACTCGGCGACAAACAGGCTGCCGAGGACAAAGAGGATGCCGGGGGGCATGGACATCCAGAAGATGCGGCGCCAGGCCTGATCTTTCACATGAAACAGCACGTCCGGCGAGCCAATGCGGGCAATCTCCTGCACCCGGTAGCTGTAATAGATGCCGATAACGGCTGCGCACACGATGCCGAGTGTGAGCAGCCACTGGAAGATGCCTGTGCCGCGTCCCCGATCGCGTGCCGGCAGGCACTCCGCTAGGTAGAGCGGGACAACAACGCCGACGATCCCCCCGCTGACGCCCTGCAGCAGCCGTCCAGTGAAGAGCGCGCCGTAGCTCTGCGAGAGCGCGATAACCGGGATGCTGAGCACGAAGATGGCGCCGCTGAGGACCATCAGCGGCTTGCGCCCCATCCAGTCTGCGAGCAGCCCGGCAAAGAGCGTCGAGATCACGCTGCCGAGCAGCACCGCGGCCACAATGATCGACAACTGGCTGCCCGTGAGCTTTGATGTCGCTTCAAGATAAGGGAGCGCCCCACCGATGATGCCGACGTCGACGCCGTAAAGCAGACCGCCCAGGCCGGCTACGGCAAGCAGCATGCGGTTGTAGGTGCGGGTGCTGCCATAAGCGGCCGGTTCGGACACGGGGACTCCTGCAGTTACAAATTGAGTTGCCAGTTCAAGAAGCGACGAAACCTCTACGGTATCAGCTGGAAGATCACGCAACCGTGCGGTGCGAGCCGCGCGTCAACTGAACTCGTCTCACCCAGGTCCTTCTCCGACCAGAGCTCTTTTGCTTTATACCTTTTCCCGCCGAGGTTGTAGAAGTCATATTCGCGCTTCACCGTGGTCTCTCGATCATTCAGGTTGAAAAGCGCAAGATAGCGCACACCTCCTCTGCCGGAAGAGGTCCAGGCCACCACGTTGTCGTTGCGGCTCACCTGCCGCTGATCATGACCAAGCTGGTCCACGGCAAGTATCTCCGGGTTGGTAAGCAGGCGGGTTGTCCATTCATCAAGGCGGGTCAGGTTGGCGCCGAGGATGAGCGGAGAGCGTGCAATCGACCACAGCGTCAGGAGCGATTGCTGCTCGTCATGGGTCAGCTTCGTATCGCGTTCCTGGCCGTCGCCGGGGTGCGGGCCAAGATGGCCGAGCGGCAGCATGTCGGCATCGGGCCATGAGCCAGGTCGAGCGTAGGGAGCCCAGCCGGCAAGCAGAGGAAACTGGTCGTGCACGGTATTCGGGAACGGCTTCGGGTTCTGCCAGTAATCCCACAGGTCGTCGGAGATGCGCCACATCTCGGCAAGCGGAGCGATCTCGTTGTAAATACCGGGTGAGGTGGGGCCGGGCGACAGGCTCAGCACGATCGGCCGATGCGTCTTGAGGATGGCGCGGTGCAGCATGCGGATCTCACTCAGCTTGTACGGATGGTCGGAGATGCAGTCAACCTTCAGATAATCGACGCCCCACGCGGCGTACTGCGCCAGCAGCGAGTCATACCATGCCTGCCCGGCTGCTGTATCGCGCACGCCCCAGTTGGTTGGATCCCACGGACACGCGTCGCTGGTGTCGGCAACATCCTGCGCGTGAAAGGCGCTGCCCGCAACGGGCAGGTTACGAGTGACGGACTCACGCGGAATGCCGCGGACGATGTGGATGCCAAACTTCAGGCCGGCGGCGTGAACATCTGCGCCGAGTTTGCGGAAGCCGGTATTCGCGGAGCCTTCAATGGCTGAAGGAAAGCGCGCCGGGACGGGGTTGTAGCGGCCATTTGCGTCGAGCTCGAAGGCAAGCTTCTCAGGAGTCTCGCGATCCAGAGGGTTTTTCAGAAACCAGCCCTCGTCGATGACCGCGTAGTTCCAGCCGAACGGCTTCAGCGTCTTGGCCAGCACGGCAACGTTGTCACGAAACTGGCTCTCCGTGATCGTCAGCCCGTATGCATCCCAGCTGTTCCAGCCCATGGGCGGAGTTGGCGCAACCGCTGCAGAAGCTGGTTTCAAGATCATCGGCTGTGCACGCAAGAGACCACCAGTGAGCAGGCATAGAGCGACGATGCCGAGGGTAAGAGCACAAGTCCTGAACGATCGCAAAGTGGATTCTCCGTGCCGCCCGAATGGAATGACGAAGCGCCGCTACAGTCTATGACGTTTCCCTGCTTTCTGTGAGCCAGGCTCTGCCCTCGCCGGCCAATCAGCAGCCGCAACCGTTATACTTCGTTGATTCGCACTCCTGCGGACGGCAAATACTCAGCTCGTTGCGAGCATCCACGGGGCCACGTTTCCCGGGCTGGCGCAGGATTGACCCACAAAGCCTTAGGCCCAACAGATTCCTCGCCTGCATTCAACAAAATTATGGAGTCCAGCCCCTTGAAACATCCCCTGTTTACCCCGCTCGCAGTGGCCTTCAGCTTCATCTGCTCCGCCGCCAGCGGCCAGGCTGTCCAGCCCACTTCGACCGGGCTGACCATCAGCAGCCAAGTCAGCACGCTGCGGGTTGATGCGCTTAGGCCGGACGTCCTGCGAGTGCGGCTCTTTCCGGCCGGACATCCGGCCGAAGACGCGTCCTGGGCTGTGCTGCCCATTGCCCGCACCGCGCACTCCCCCGTCTCGGCGACGGCTAACGGCTTCACCACCTCCGCGTTGAAGGTGTCGGTGACCCCGGACCTTCGCCTTACCATCTCTGACCTGCAGGGCAATGTGCTGCAGCAGGACGCAGCACCCATCGCCTTCGACGGCACCGGCTTCAAGGTTTCAAAGGTGCGCGATGCGGAAGATCACTTCTTCGGCCTGGGTGACAAGCCGGGGCCGCTCGACCGGACCGGGCGGTCCTTCACCATGTGGAACACCGACATGTTCGGCTGGCAGGAGTCGACCGACCCGATCTACAAGTCAATTCCCTTCTTCCTCGATATGCATGCCGGCCGCACCATCGGCGTGCTCTTCGACAACACGTGGCGCACCTTCTTCGACTTTGCCCACGAGCGCACCGACCGCTACAGCTTCTCGGCCCCGAACGGTCCGGTCGACTACTACGTGTTGTACGGCCCTGACCCGAAGCAGGTGGTCGAGACTTACGCGTGGCTCACGGGCCCCACGCCGATGCCGCCCGCCTGGGCCCTCGGCTTCCAGCAGTCGCGCTACACCTACTTCCCCCAGGCGCGGGTCGAAGAGGTGGCTGCACGCCTTCGTACCGACCACATCCCGGTCGATGCCATGTACCTCGACATCGACTACCAGTTCAAAAATCGGCCGTTTACCGTCGATACCGCCGCCTATCCAGACTTCGCCGGCATGGTGCACCGGCTTACTGACGAGCACATCCATACCGTCCTGATCACCGACCTGCACATCGCCGATCTGCCGAACCAGGGCTATGATCCTTATGACTCCGGCCACGCCGGCGACCACTTCGTGAAGCGCAACGGGGCTGAGTACGTGGGTCCGGTCTGGCCCGGGCCGGCGGTCTTCCCGGACTTCACCCGCAAGGCCTCACGTGACTGGTGGGGCACGCTCTACAAGGACTTCGCAGGGCTGGGCGTAGCCGGCTTCTGGAACGACATGAACGAACCGGCGGTCTTCACCTATCCGACCAAAACCATGCCGGACGACGTCTCGCACAGGATCGAAGAGCCCGGTTTTGCCAGGCGCACCGCGACTCATCTTGAGATCCACAACGTCTTCGGCATGGAGAACTCGCGTGGCACCACCGACGGTCTGCTCGCGCTCGAACCCAACACCCGGCCGTTTGTGCTGACGCGTGCAAGCTATGCCGGCGGCCAGCGCTATGCCGCTACCTGGACGGGGGATAACTCTTCTACCTGGAACCACCTGCGGCAGACCACGCCGCAGATCCTGAACCTCGGCCTGAGCGGCTTCGCACTCACCGGCGCGGACGTGGGAGGATTCGCGGGGTCGCCCTCGCCCGACCTGCTCACGCGCTGGCTGATGCTCGCAGCCTTCCAGCCGATCGACCGCGACCATGCAGCAAAGGGCACACGCGATCACGAGCCCTGGGTCGACGGGCCGGAACACCTCGCCATCCGGCGCCGCTACATTGAAGAACGCTACCGGCTGATGCCCTACCTCTACACGACGGCCGAAGAGATGTCGCGCACCGGGCTGCCCATCACGCGGCCGCTCTTCCTCGAGTTCCCGCATGCGACGCCCGACGGGCACCCCATCGACCTCGACTCGGGCAACGAGTTCCTCTTCGGCGCACGCATCCTGGTCGCTGATAACCCGTCGCCCGAAGAGGTGAACCCATATGAGGTCCATCTGCCGCCAGGGATCTGGTACGACTACTGGACCGGCGAGCGGCTGGACCGGCGCAGCGCCGCGACCACGCGCGACCTCGAGATCCGTGACAACGCACCGACCTCCCTGAAGCCGATTTCCATCTCGCCGAAGTTGGATGTGCTGCCCGTCTACGTGCGCGAGGGTTCGATCATTCCCATGGCGCCCCTTACCCAATCGACCGACGAGCGGCCGAACGGGCCACTTACCCTGCGGATCTTTCCTGGCGACCATTGCGCCGGCGAGGTCTACCAGGACGATGGCAGATCCTTCGACTTCCGCAAGGGCGCCTTCCTGCGCCAGCGCTTCACCTGCGCGACCGCAGCCGACGGGTCCCTGACCCTCGACATCGCCAAGCCCGAGGGCAGCTTCAAGCCCTGGTGGACGACCTTCCGCGTTGAAATCGCCGGCTCCACCTTCAGCCAGGCCTCTGCCGCCGGGCAGAAGCTTGAAAAAACTACACTTGGTCAGGCCATCGCCATTCCCTACACTGGCGACGCACAGCACATCACCTTCCACTAAGCCGGATCTGAAGAAAGCTAAAGCCTCGCCCTGTCGATGGTTGGGGCGGGGTTTTGCCGCGCGAGCCAAAGCTTTCGAATACCGCACGGTGAATCCACGTGCCGTCAGGTGTTTTGCCGCCGCTGATGCTTCGCAGACGCGCTACATTGAAGAGGACGATCCTCACCTGCGCGCGAGACCGGATCACGCATCGCGCATCAAACCCTCAGCGCCCGGTCGTTCATCGGCCATGGCATATTCATCGTTGAGCACGTAAAAGGGGACATGGGGATGGAGTTTCACATCTCGAGGACAATCCGGCAGCGCCTGGATCTGGACGATCAGCTCTTCAGCTTCACCGGAAATGTCATTTTCGCGAACATCACAGCCAGTCGCCGCCTGGCCCAGCAGCTGAACGAGCTCGCCGGCCCGGACGCGCCTCAAGAGAAAGCCGTCAACGCCGGCGCCCTGTACGCAATGGGCCTCATCGACGAGCTTTCGCACGCACTAGTCGCGCGATACCGCAAGGAGGTTGATCCGAACGTCCTCAAAGACGCTCTTCAGCTGCTCGCGCCCGAAGACGCGGAAAAGCTGCTCCTCACCTTTACCCAGCAGTTCCCCAACACCGATATCTTCCGAGGCAAGACGACCGCTGAGAAGTGGCTGGCTGGCGCCGAAGAGGGCTTCCCCCATCGCGAAGCCGCCTTTGAAGAGCTGATGCTGCTGTGGCTCGCAAACTCGAATCCCGCTTTCAGGCCCTTTCACCTCCTGTTCGAAGACAAGGCGCTTGAGCAGGGCACAGCCTACAAGGCGATGACCACAACCCTGCCCGGCTTCTTCGCCGATCGCCCACCCGTCGGCCCCGGGCTCGGCTCGCTCCTCGAGGTCTTGCGCGCACCCTTCCTTGCCTCGCCCGATTCGCTCACCGGGCAGCTCGACTTCATCCGCGAAAACTGGTCGCCCATTCTTGGCGTCGACCTGAAGACCCTGCTGCTCGCCATCGACACCCTGCGTGAAGAAGAGATCGCCGTCTGGATGCGCTTTCACCCGCCCGTCCCCGGCCAGTACCGCAACCCGGATGGCAGCTTCGGCGCCGAAGGTTTTCGCGGCAACGAGTTCATCGGCTACGACGACCTTTCCGGCGAAGAGTATGAGGTCGGCTCGGACGGCGTCCGCCGGCGCCGGTATGCTACCGACTACCAGGCCCCGCTCAACGAGTACGAGGCCTTCTCCGCCGATCAGCACTGGATGCCGACCGTTGTGCTGATCGCCAAGAATACCTACGTTTGGCTTGAACAGCTTTCGAAGAAGTACCTCCGGCACATCCACCGGCTTGATCAGATTCCCGACGAAGAGCTGCAGATTCTTGCTTCGCGTGGCATCACCGGGCTCTGGCTCATCGGGCTCTGGGAGCGCAGCAAGGCGTCGCAGACGATCAAACGGCTTTGCGGGAATGCGGCCGCCGTCTCCTCCGCCTACTCGCTGATGGACTACTCGATCGCCGAGGATCTGGGTGGCGAGGCAGCCTACATCCACCTGCGCGAGCACGCGGCACGAGCCGGGCTCAGGCTCGCGAGTGACATGGTGCCGAACCACATGGGCATCGACTCCACGTGGGTGGTCGAGCATCCGGAGTGGTTCGTCTCGCGCGACGAGAGCCCGTTTCCGGTATACAGCTTCGAAGGACCGGACCTCTCAAACGACTCACGCGTCGAGATCAAGCTTGAAGATCACTACTACAACCAGTCGGACGCCGCCGTCGTCTTCCGCCTGCGCACTCATCGCGACGGCCGCACCCGCTTCCTCTATCACGGCAACGACGGCACCACCTTCGCCTGGAACGACACGGCGCAGCTGGACTACTCGAAGGCCGAGGTCCGCGAACAGGTGATGCAGGTGATCCTCGACGTCGCCCGGCGCTTCCCGATCATCCGCTTCGACGCGGCCATGGTGCTTGCCAAGCGTCACGTACAGCGCCTCTGGTTCCCCCTGCCCGGCGCCGGGGGATCCATCCCCTCACGCGCCGAAAACGCCATGTCTGAAGAGCAATTCGACGCGCTGATGCCGAAAGAGTTCTGGCGCGAGGTGGTCGACCGTGTAGCCGTCGAAGTGCCGGGCACGCTGCTGCTTGCCGAAGCCTTCTGGCTGCTCGAAGGCTACTTTGTCCGCACCCTCGGCATGCACCGGGTCTACAACTCGGCATTCATGAACATGCTGAGGGACGAGGAAAACGCCAAGTACCGTTCGTACCTGAAGAAGACAGTCGAGTTCGATCCCGACATTCTGAAGCGCTACGTGAACTTCATGTCAAACCCCGACGAACGCACCGCCGTCGATCAGTTCGGCACCGGCGACAAATACTTCGGGACCTCCGTGCTGCTGGCCACGCTGCCCGGCCTGCCCATGTTCGGCCACGGCCAGGTCGAAGGGTTTACCGAGCGTTACGGCATGGACTTCAAACAGGCGCGCATGGACGAAGTCCCCAATGAGAATCTTGTTGCACGTCACAATCACCTGATCGCGCCGCTGCTGAAGAACCGCCAGATCTTCGCCGAATCTACCAACTTCCTGCTCTACGACTTCTGGAACGACTGGGGTGGCGTGGACGAGAACGTCTTCGCCTACTCGAACCGCCACGGCGACCAGCGCGCCATCATCATCTACAACAACATCTACGAGCAGACCCACGGGACGATCCACATGTCAGTCGGGTTCCTGGCTAAATCAACCGGCGCGCTTCGTCAGTGCAGCCTGGCCGATGGCCTTGACCTGCCGGATGATGACTCGATCATCGCCTATTGCGATACCGTCCAGGGGCTCGAATATCTCCGGCGTTCCCGCGACCTGGTGCATCATGGCCTCACGCTTCCGCTGCGCGGCTACCAGCACGTCGTCCTGCTCAGCTGGCGCATCCTCAAGTCCACTGAGCAGCATCCCTGGGATCGCCTCTGCGACGCGCTGCATGGCTCAGGCGTTTACTCGGTGGATGAGGCGCTGGCACAGCTTCGTCTGCGTCCTCTACATGAGGCATTACGCTGGGCGCTCAACAGCGAGTCGGTCAAAGCGTTCGCCGACGCCGCCCCGCTTCTCCCTTCGCCCGACGCGGCACTCACGACTTCGAAGAAGGTCGCGCAGGTGCCGCCAAAGAAGATCCTGCCGAGGCACGCATCCATCACCGCGGCCACGCATGCCTTGCCCGAGCCCGCCGTGGAGACGCCCGCGACGAACCCGCAACTTGAGGAGTTTGCCAGCCGCGTCCGGAACTTCCATGACAAGGCCATCGAGCTCTCGCCCGATCTCGCCACACCCCCGGCAGTGATCGTGCCGGAGATCATTGCCGCACCGGCTGCCGCACATGCTGCACCGGTGGGCAACCTGACGAAGGAGCATCCAGCAACCCGCGCTACCACCGAGTGGCTGCCGCTCAGGGAGCTCACAGAGCCTAAGAAGCAGGATCCCCTCACCCTCGCCACGGCGGCGCTCGGCCTGCCCGACCACGTCGAGGCTCTCTCCGGGTCGCTCCGCACCGCGGCACGCAAGGTCTTTCCCGCGGTCTCGGCTGACTCTGCGGACGCTCGCTGGGCGCCTGTGCTCGCTTGGATCGCAATGCACTCCTTCGAGGCTCAGCCGCTGCCGCGCGAGGCCTTCAGCGACCTGCATCTCAAACCCGCGCTCGCCGAGATCTTCAGCTCGGTCGGCATCACCGGTGATGACGCCTGGCGCGCTTCGGCGCGCGTCCGGCTGCTGCTCGGCTCACCCGATGTCACCTCACCCTCGTTCTGGCAGGATCCGGACGTCCGCTGGCTGAGCGGCTTCAACGAATCCGGCGGCAAGACCTACTTCAACAAGGAACAGTTCGAAGAGCTCATCATCTGGCTCTCGCTGCCGCACCTGCTCGGCGCACCTTCAAAGGTCCACACCGAGGCACTGGCGAAGGCTGCCAGCGACGCCGGGTTTACCCTTGAGCCATTCCTTGAAGGCTTCAGATCGAAGGTGACCGCGCCCTGACCGCGAGCGGCGACCACTTCATGGTGCGGGAGCGGTGTCGCGCGTAGACGCTAAGGTCCACATGGCGAGTCACCGCGCGCGGTATCGCTTCTCCCGCGCACTGGCGCTTGCTCGGCATCGTGGCGCGCCTGGCTTCTAACTGCCCATGAGCTCGCCACGGATCATCGTTCCCACGAGCTCGCCGGACGGGTTGAAGAAATTGAAGCTCGCCTCACGCCCCGGCCACGGGCTTGCCTGCTCCAATCCCAGCATCTTCGCTGGATTGGCCGAAGCCAGCTTGACTGCAACTTCAAGCGACGCACCGGTAAACTGCTGCAGGTTAGCCACGGCGCGATCCATCGTCAGCACGCTGCCGGCAAGGGTCGAGGTTCCAGGCAGCAGGCAAACTCCATCCTTCACCGCCACAGGCAGTCCGCCAAGCGTGAACTCTCCGTCCGGTTCGCCGGTCGCCGCCATGCCATCCGTTACGAGGATCGCGCGATCGATGCCCTTCAGCTTCAGCCAGAGCCGGACCATCGCCGGATCGACGTGAACCCCGTCGCAGATCAGCTCTGCGAAGAGGTCCTCGTGGTCCAGTACCACCCCCAGCACCCCCGGTTCGCGGTGCCCCAGCGCGCGCATCGCGTTGAAGGTATGGGTCGCGCTGGTGGCGCCGGCAGCGATTGCCGCAGTCGCCTCGGCGGCCGTCGCGTCGGTATGCCCCAGGCTCACCCGGACCCCTTGATCGACTGCGTGCGCGATCAGCTCCAACGCATGCGGCAGCTCGGGGGCGATGGTCAGCAGCCGGATATGCCCGTGAGCGGCTTGCTGGAACCGGTTGAACAGGGCGACGCTTGGCTCCTGCAAGCTTGCGACCGGATGCACCCCACGCTTGGCGCAGGAGACGAAAGGACCTTCCAGGTGAATGCCCACCGGCGTTGCAGCACCGTCGGGCGCTTCGCCCTCGATCGCGTTCGCAAGCCGTTCAAGCGCCTGGAGCGTAGGATCGACCGGTCCGGTGACCGTCGTAGCGAGGTAGCGCGACACCCCGCGGGAGGCGAGAAAGCGGCCGACTAACCCGACCTCGGCTACGCTCGCAGCCATGAAGTCAAAGGTCTTCGCGCCGTGTACATGGATGTCAAAAAATGGCGCCGTGAGCGTCTCGGTTGCGGCACTCGGAACACCCGCCTCAACTTCAACAATCCGGCCTTCAGAGACCGTCACCCGCGGATATTCGATGGCGTCCCCATCAGCCAGCAGCCATCGTGCGTGAATCGTCTTCATCATTCCCATATGATTGCACCTGGCAAGCAGCCCTATGTCTATCTATCTCGCCATCGATGCCGGTGGCACCAAAACTGATTACGTGCTCGCGGACGAGAACCGCGAGCTTGCGCGCACACGCTCCGGCACCATCAAGCTGATGCGAACTAATCCCGGTGTCGCTACCGCAAACCTCGATGCAGCACTCGAGGCGCTTGCCGCCCTGTCTGGCATCTCAATGCAGCAGGTCACCCGGACCTGCATCGGAGCGGCGGGTGAGACGGTCACGCTGGTTACGGGCTTCCTGCGCGAGGCCTTCAAAAGCCGTGTCGCAGGTGAGCTTCTCCTGCTGGGAGACGTGGAGATCGCGGTCGACGCAGCCTTTCCCGGCGCATCTGGTGTGCTCGTGCTCGCCGGTACGGGGTCAAACATCGCCGGCCGCACGGTCACCGGTAAGCTGACCCGCGCCGGCGGTTGGGGCCCTGCAATCGCCGACCAGGGCTCCGGCCATCGCATCGGCCACGCCGCGGTCCGTGCGGCATTTCTCGCCAGAGATGAAGCACGAACGACCTCACTCTTCGAAGCGATGTACGAATTCTGGCATCTGCGGTCGGGCCTGGTTCCGCCGCTTGATCAGCTTGTGGGCTTCGCCAACAGCATCCCCTCGCCGGATTTCTCGAAGCTGGTGCCGCTGGTCCTGGCCTGTGCGCTGGACGGGGATGCGATCGCGCAGGCGGTTCTGATCCAGGAGGGAAGAGATCTCGGATACCTGACCCGACTGGTGATTCGTCGTCTGATCGCCGCGGCGCCTCCAAACCAGCAAACGCCGGCTGTCGCCTTCGCTGGATCGATCATGGAACGCGTGCAGCCGGTACGCGACGCTCTGATCGCGGATCTTGAAACCGAGTTCCCAGCGATCCGGACCGTCCCCGGCGTCGTCGACCCGGTCGTCGGAGCCCTGTGGCGCGCGCGGCACGGTTAGGGAACATCTGCAAGTGCGTCCTTATCGCGGATGTCGACCACGAGTCCAGCCTCAGGACGCGTTTGCTTTTGCCCGTATTTGACCGTGAGCCGGTGTGGTCATAGGGTTAAGAAGTGCTGATTACGCCCTTGGACCTGCAGAAAGACCCTCTTCTCTTTCGCGAAGAGATTGCCGCGAACACGATCGACTATGCCTCAGACACGCGCCAGATCGGCATTCTTCCGGTTGAAGGCAAGGCGGACCTGATCGTCGAGCACAGGGGACCACAGGACGAAGTCGAAGACATCCGGGTACGCGCCGGGTACAAGGGACGCTTCGAGGTTTTGTGCGCGCGCTGTGTCGAACCGGTTGAGGTGCCGCTTGAGGGCGACTTCGACCTGCTCTTCCGTCCTGAGACAGCCGATGCCGAGGCAGGAGAACGGGCGATCACTGAAGATGAGACGGAAATAGGGTATTATGGCAAGAGCGGTCTGTTGCTTGAGGACGTGGTGCGGGAGCAGGTGTTGCTTTCCCTGCCCGGACGAACTCTGTGCAAGCCGGATTGCTTGGGGCTTTGCGCCCACTGTGGCCAGAATCTGAACGTCAAAGATTGTAACTGTGCAGAAAGCGTTGGTCTGAAGGATACACGCTGGAGCGCATTGCAGGGTCTGGCGAGCACTCTGAAACAGTAAGCAAAACAAGTTTCGCGCGGCCTCCCGCAAACGGGGGTTCGCGCCATTTAGAGGGGATACACCATGCCTAATCCGAAACGGCGCCACTCCAAGCAGCGTACCGCCAAGCGCCGCAGCCACGACTTCCTGACCCCAGTCAACTCCGGAGCCTGCCCCAATTGCGGAGAGCGCAAGCTTTCGCATCGCGCCTGCCCCAAGTGCGGCGAGTACAAGGGACGCGCGGTCGTCGCAACGGCTACCAGCACAGCAAGCTAAGGCTCCCACGTAAGCAGTACGAAACGAAAGCTGAGCGCATACAGAGCGGATGCCGGTAGAGATCGTCGTTGATGCCATGGGATCAGACAAGGCCCCCGAATCGGAGATTCGCGGGGCCATTCTGGCTGCTCGCAACCTCGATGTAAAGGTCGTCCTGGCGGGGCCCCAGGAGATTGTGGGACCTGCCCTTGAATCCGCTCTTCACGCGGCATCCCGCGTTCGCTGGTCGGAACCGCTTTCCCGGCAGATCCAGATCGCCCACGCAAGTGAATGGATCACGATGGACGACAAAGCCGCGCAGGCGGTACGGACGAAGCGCGATTCGAGCATGCGGGTGGGATTGAAACGCGTGCGCGAAGGGGTCTCCCAGGGCTTCTTCACCGCGGGTAACACGGGCGCTGCGATGGCTACAGCCAAGATGGTGCTTGGGGGGCTGGCAGGCGTTGATCGTCCAGCGCTCGCGACCATTCTGCCATCGATCACAGGCTATCCGACGCTGCTGCTGGACGTCGGCGCCAATGTCGATTCGGACCCCGAAAACCTGTTGCAGTTTGCCGTGATGGGTTCCATGTACTCGCGGAACGTGCTCAAGATCAGCAATCCAAGGGTCGGACTACTCTCGATCGGCGAAGAAGATTCAAAGGGCAACTCACTAACGCGCGATACCCTGCCCCTGATGCGCCAGCTCCGCGGCATCAACTTCATCGGCAATGTGGAAGGCCGCGACCTCTTCAATGGTTCAGCCGACGTCGTCGTGTGCGATGGCTTTGTGGGCAACGTGGCATTGAAGACAAGCGAAGGTGTTGCACGGCTGGTCAGTGTCTCACTTCGCGAGTCGTTGAAGTCTACCGTGACCTCGCAGGTGGGTGCGCTGCTCTCTCGTGCAGCCTTTTCAGACTTTAAGAAGCGACTGGACTACTCGGAGTACGGCGGCGCGCCCATGCTCGGCGTGCGAGGCGTATGCATCGTCGGCCACGGATCTTCGAACGACAAGGCGGTCATGAACGGAATCCGCGTGGCAGCGGAGTTTGCGCAAGCCGAGGTCAACTCCGGCATTGAAACCGCGCTCGCCGCGCTGTAGAAACTGAACTACCATCGGCCGTGTCTCGTCCGGGCTTGGTCCTGCCCTGACCGCCAGATGGCAGGCAGGCACACCGAGGAAGCGATCTACAATTCTCCTTATGACCTATCCGTGGAAGCTTTCCGATATCGGCCCGCAGATTGGTCGCCGCTTTCTGATCACCGGGGCCAACAGTGGTGTAGGCTACTCGACCGCGGTTGAGCTCGCGCGCAACGGGGCCATCGTGATCTTGGCTTGCCGTGACACTGCGCGTGGCCAGGCGGCTCTGCGAAAGCTCCAGGCGGACGCTGCAGGACCAGGCTCCGCAGCGGCCCAGGCAGAGTTGGTGGAACTCGACCTGGCATCGCTTGCTTCGGTGCAGGCGGTTGCCCAACGCGAGGTAAGCAGCGGCTACGCCCTGCACGGTCTCATCAACAACGCTGGCGTCATGGCGCCGCCTGAACGGCGGCAGACCAGGGACGGCTTCGAGCTTCAGTTCGGCACCAACGTCCTCGGCCACTTCGCCCTGACCATGCAGCTAATGCCTGCGCTGATGCTGGGCCGCGAGGCACTGCTGACCGATGCTCCCCGGGTCGTGACCGTGGCCTCGATCGCTCACAAGCGCGGTCGGCTCAACTTTGATGATTTGCAGTCGGTGAAGACCTACGATCCGATGGCTGCGTACGCGCAGTCGAAGCTCGCGGACCTGATCTTCGCCCTCGAGCTTGACCGCCGCCTGCGCGAGGCACACGTAGCGATCGTGAGTGTTGCGGCGCACCCGGGCGTGGCCCGCACGAACCTCTTCAAGGTAGGAAACAGCCAGGGTCTCGCCCGGTACGCGGAACTGGCCATTGCGAAGAGCATTGGCACCTTTCTCAACTCCGAGCTTCAAGGAGCGGTTCCCACTCTCTTTGCCGCCGTTGCCCCGGAGGTGGAGGGCGGCGCGTACTACGGTTCGCAGGGATTTCAGGAGATGCGCGGCGGCGATGTTGGACCAGCGAGGATTGCACCCCAGGCGCTCGACGAAGCTGCCGCCGAACGACTCTGGCTGCTGTGCGAAGAGCTGACCGGGACATCCCTTGGGATCTAAGCTGCAGGTGCGATCCCACCCGAGTTCCGCCTCGAGGAAGATCTCAGCCGTTTCAAGCTGGATGCAGGTGCCGCGGATGTTGGCAGCCTCGTCGGCATCACGGCAACTTCAATCAAGGCGCACCGCGCTTCGCGTCCATGCCTGACTAAGGGAACCAAGACCCGGGATGATCCAAGGGCTCAGCGTCTCGAAGAACAGGCGGCGTTCGCCTCGAGCGTCCGTCAGAAGTTGAAGCGTGCCCCGAATTGGAACTGCCGAGGAGTATTCGCCGCGCTGAATACCCTGCCAAATCCAGCCATCACACCGGGGTTTTGTTCGGCCTGCGGGTTCCAGAAGACGTTGGGATAGCCATACTGCACGGTGTTTGTCACGTTGTAAGAGGCTACCTCGAGACGCAGGCTATGCTCATGCGGAAGTGAAAAGGTCTTGTAGATCGAGGCGTCCAGCTGATGGGCGCCGTCGGTCCTTACACTCGACAGGAACGCAGGCGCTGATCCAGGCAAGAGATCGCTGAGAGGCTGCGAAAAGCAGGAATAATCGAACCACTGCGCAGCCGTGTGCGGAGCCTTCGCGCCGGGATTACACCGAAGATCTACACGCTGGTTGAAGTAGGCACTCCCGGTACCCACCGGCGACGCGATCGGAACTCCGTCGCTCAGATAGACAACCGTGTTGATGGTCCAGCCTCCAAGCAAAGAATTTGCAACGCCGTTCAGGTTCAGCGCACGTCCGGGACCGATGGGCAGATCATAAGAGGCCTGCCAGTTGAATTGCAGCTTCACGTCCTGCGCACTCACAGCATGCTCGTATTCGAGATTGCGCCAGTCCTGGGGGGCGCCAGAGTGGTAGCCCACAAACCCCAGCGGAGGTTGACTATCATCGGTCATCAGCTTGCCCCATGTGAAACTTGCAAGCGTGGAGAGATGGTGACTCATATGCTTCTCGATCTTCGTCTGCAGCGAGCTATACTCCGAGTCCGCACCCGGTAGCCCGTTGATGCTGACTCCATCGCCAAAGCCGCCGTCGTTGAATTGTGGATACGGTTGCAGGGCAAACCACAGGGGTACAGTACCCGACCCGAAGTACGGGTTCGTCGCAGGCAGGATTGATGCCCAGGCGTTTGGCACCGTCGTGCAGTTACCGTCACCGGTGACACACAGGGTGTCACCATACTTCTGGATCGTTTGCAGGGGAAGAGTGTTCAGGCCGACTGATCCGAGCGGCAGAAAGAGTCCACGGCTGCCGACATAAGCCAGGCTGAAGACAGTGTTCGCACCAAACTGCTTTTCGATTCCCAGGTTGAAGTTGTAGGTCGTCAGCGTTCGCGGCGAGTGATACACGGTGCTGAGGCCGGAGCCGATGTTCGTTGCGGGTCCCAGGGAACTGCCAGTCGGCTGAACCACGCCCGCCGGGAATGGATTGCTCAGCGAATTGAGTAGAACGGTGTTTCCGTCCGAGTTATATTGCGTGGCGTTCCAGGTTGTTGAAGAGCCGAAACCATCTGAGTTCAACGCGGGGTTCGCGACCATCTCGCTGCTGGGTCCATAGTAGATACCTCCCCCGCCGCGAACCACGAAGTCACTTACCGGCTGCCAGGCGAAGCTGATACGAGGTCCGAAGTCCTTCAGATTGGTCGTAAACGGACTGCGTGCTCCGCTCGTTGCGAACCGCTCGCCTCCGGTCAACGCGACTCCGTTGATGGTGTAACTGAGATTGGGATCGAAGTACTCCTGGCGATTATGCCGTTCAGTTCGTCCTCCAAAGATGTCCCAGCGCAGTCCCAGGTTCACCGTCAGCTTTGGCGTAACGTGGTACTTATCCTGGATAAACGGCGCATAGTACGGATTAGCTTCCGCGGCAAAGACGTCTTTGGTGAAGTTGCCGGCTTCGCCTCCTGGCACAGAGCCCATGCCAAGCAGGAAGGATGCGAAGTCGCTGCCGTCGCCCGCAAAGGTGGTGGAGCTGGTCGCGGTGGTATCGAAGCCGTATGCACCGGCAGGCGCCGGAGGCTGGCCGATATTCATGAACTTCTTCTGATATTCAAAACCGGCGGTTATCTCGTGCTTGCCGAGTACCTTGGTGAACGTGCCGCTTACGTCGCTATTCTCACTCGCGAACAGGAACGTGTCTTCGTTACCGGTACCTCCAATCGGCGCCGTGTTGCCAAGCGTGATCGTCGGGATCTGCCTGAACAATACCTGGTCTGCAAGGGACTGGGGGAAGCCAAGCGTTGTGATATCGAAGTTGTTCTGGCGAGGGTCGCCGGTCTGGTTCTCGTAGTGGCGGGTAAAGGAATACCGCAGCTGCAGGGCTGACGTCGATCCCAGGGTGCGGTCATAGCCAAGCACGACATTGCGCGAGTTCGTAGTATTCAGGAAATAAAGCGGATTATATTCGTTGCTGCTGCCATATAAATTTGCGTTGCCGAAGACCAGCCGCCCATAGGAGAACCGCCCGAAGAACCGGTTTCTCTCAGAGGGTGAGTAATCCAGGCGGATATCAAACTTCTGAGCGTGCAAAGGGTCGAGGCCCGAGCCGTTGTAGTTATCCGTATGGTAAATATCCCCGTTGCCTGGCAGATTCGGCTCCGGATATTTATTCGCAAATTGCAGGGCGACCGGGTTCAGGTTCGCCTGCGGTATTACGTTTCCGTCGAAGGGCTGCCGCGTTCCGTCGGCGTTGTCAGGGACCAGCGGGTTGTAAACCGTGAAGCTATCGGCCGAGAAGTCTCCCTTGCGTTCCGCATCGGTAGGAACCGTGTAGTAGCCATTCTCAAGCTGCGCCTGCTGCGTAGCTTCGTAATCTCCAAAGAAGAAGAGCTTCCCCTTCTGAATGGGCCCGCTGATCGCTCCGCCCTCCTGGTAGCGGTGGAAGTCCAGTGGAGGCAGGCCTGGATTGGATTGCTTGTAGAAGTAGTCGTTCGCCGCCAGCGCATTCGGGCGAAAGTAGCCGAATGCATCTCCATGAAACGCGTTCGACCCCGACTTGCTGACAAGGCTGATGACCCCGCCTCCACCGCTCGCATAAGACGCCGGCGTATTCTGCGTCTCCACGCGGAACTCCTCAACCCCGTCCTCGGGTACCTGGAAGGCCGGCAGAACAGTCGCAGCGTTGTTCTCTGCAACCCCGATCGGGCTACCGTCAAGCATGTAATAAACGCTGCCCTGCAGTGAGCCGTTGATCGTGTAAGACGAAACGTCGATCAGCGACCGGGCATTGTTGATGCCAGGATTTTCAGAGGAGTTCGGAGAACCATTCGCCGGCAGAACTCCGGCGCTAAGCTGTACCAGCTGGTAAACATTGCGCGTCACCAGCGGCACCCGGTCAATGGCTTGCGCAGAGATCAGCTGGCCAACGATCGAATTGCTGTCCCCTACGAGGGACGTCGATTCATCGACCGTAACCACCTCGTTCACGCCCCCTACCCGCATGGTGACATTCACCTTTGAGGTTTGATCGACGGTGATGTTGATGGTCTTTTGCACCACCGTTTCAAAACCGGCGTGACTCACTGTCAGGTTGTAAGTCCCTGAGGGCAGCGACACAAAGGAGTAAACGCCCGAGGCCGTCGACACGGTTGACTGCCGGGTCCCCTTTTGCGAATCCTCGACGACGATGTCAGCGCCCGCAACGATCGCCCCGCTGGGATCAACAACCGTGCCGCTCATCCCGCCCCGACCGGCCTGCGCAAAGACAATGCTCGAAGAGATGGTGATGGGCACGAGACATAGAATGCGTAGGACATCGGTCATATATGGCTTGCGTGACTGCATCATGAGCCCCCGGTGCTCCAAAAGATTTCTCTTGATTCAAACGTTTGAATGAGAGTTATATGTGTATGTTGAATGAATTTAGGTCTCGGCCCCCACCGTGTCAAGGAGAAAATCGGTGCTTCCTCTTTTAGCTGGGCGGCAGGCACTTAGCCTTGAATCACAGACCGCCACTCTGACAGCAAGGGCTATCCCTGCTGTACGCCAGGCAGAACTGAACAGCTGAGAGGGAGTGGTATGCCACAAAGAAAGTCTGGCCACGTTACCCTTCTGGACGTAGCACGAGAGAGCGGCTTCTCTATCTCTACGGTTTCGATCGTGCTCGCCGAGGCCCCACTCTCACAAAATGTGGCGGAAAAGACACGGGAACATATCCGCGTCGTCGCTCAGCAGCTTGGCTATCACCCCGACGCCCACGCACGCTCGCTGCGCAGGCGCAGCACACAGACCATCGGGGTACTTGCCTTCGATCTCTCTGACCCTTACTGCGTCCCCATCATGAGAGGGATCCAGTCGGGACTGCACAAGGTGGACTACCTGCCCCTTGTGATGGACGCGCAAACCCGCCGGAAGCTCTTCGATGAGTACCTGAACCTGTTACTTGAGCGCCGCGTGGAGGGCGTCATCGTGATCGCGAGCTGGGTCTTTGAGGAGACGAACCTGCTTGCTGACGTCCGCAAGAATAACGTGCCAATCCTCATCGTCGGACGGGACCTCTCATCACGCGGCATCCCTTCGATCCTGGTTGACAACATGGCGGGTGGCGCCATGGCGATGCATCATCTGATCGGGCTCGGCCACCGACGGATAGCGTTCATTCGAGGTCCCAAAGAGATGTGTGACAGCGAACTACGATGGAAGGGAATCCGCAAGGTTGCCACAGAAGCAGGTGTGGCGCTCGATCCGAAGCTGGTCTTCGAACTTCCCGGGCTTGCCGATCCTGAATCCGGCTTCAAGGGAGGGTGTCAGTTCAGCCAGCAGATGATCCGGTCTGGCAGGGCCTTCTCCGCTGTCCTTGCATTCGACGATCTCACCGCGCTCGGCGTCGTACGCGGGCTCACAGAGGCCGGCATCAGGGTTCCTGCCGAATGCTCTGTCATGGGCTTTGACGATGTGCTGCCGGCGAAGGTCGCAACGCCTGCAATTACGACCATCCGCCAGCCCCTGCACGAGATGGGTGTGCAGGCCGCAGAACACATCCTCCAGGCAATTCAGAAGCCCGGCGTAGCAGAAAAGCTGAAGGTTCTGCGGATGCGCAGCAACCCGGAGCTGATCGCAAGGGAGTCAACACAAACTCCCGCAGGTACGCGGAGCGTGCATTGAACAGGGCATATGGGCAGGCTACGTACAGGCAACGTCCGGTGACCGGCAATTTAGCAGCGCAAACGCAGGAGAAGTTCGCATGAGAAGTATCGTCAGTTTCATGATCGCGGTCCTGCTAGCATCGCCAGCCGCGCTGGTTGGAATCTCAACCAGGTCACTCCATGATGGTTGGAGCCTGCAGTCCGCATGCACGCTTGAAGCGACGGGCAAAGAGATCTCTACCGCGGGCTTCGCTGTGGACGGCTGGATCAAAACCTCGGTCCCGGCTACCGTTCTTGCGGCCCAGGCCGCCGCCAGGATCGTGCCCGATCCCTACTTTGGCGATAACTTACGACACCTGCCTGGAATGGACTACCCCGTCGGCAAGAACTTCTCGAACTTGCCTATGGCAGCAAACAGCCCCTATGCCTGCGGCTGGTGGTATCGCACCTCCTTCACAGCGCCAGTGGCTGTCCGCGGCGGCCACTCTATCCTGCACTTCGGCGGCATCAACTACCGTGCAGAGGTGTGGCTAAACGGGGCCAGGATTGCCGGCAAAGATTCGCTTGCCGGGGCTTATCGAACCTACGACCTGGATGTCACTTCCACTCTGAAGCCGGGAGCTGAAAACGTCCTGGCAGTGGAGACTTTCGCTTCTACCGAGAAAGACCTTGGAATCAACTGGGTGGATTGGAGTCCGTCCCCGCCTGACAAAGACACGGGCCTGTGGGGATCGGTAGACCTCGTCAACACGGGAGCTGTCACCATCAGCTCACCATTGGCAGTGACTCACTTTCGCGATCAAACATTGCACGCTGCTGATCTCACGGTCTATGCAGAAGTACACAATGCAGACGATCATGCAGTAAAAGGTGTTGTCAGCGGCACGGCGGCCGGCCAAAAATTTGAACAGTCCGTCGATCTTGCCGCAAACGAAAGCCGGACCGTCCTCTTTGACCCCGAGCATTTCCCTTCCCTGCGCTTCACTGGCGTGAAAGCCTGGTGGCCACGGCAGATGGGCGAGCCGCACCTGGAGCGGCTCACGGTCACCTTCAGTGCTGCCGGCACGAAGACCGATGAACAAGCGGTTGATTTCGGATTCCGTGAGATCACATCGGAGCTTACCGCGAGTGGCGGCAGGCTCTTTCGCGTAAACGGCAGACCGATCCTCATACGCGGAGCCGGCTGGTCACAGGACATGCTCCTGCGTACGGATAATCAGCGGCTCGACGACCAGTTCAAGCTCGTCAGCGACATGAACCTGAATACCATACGCCTTGAAGGCAAGCTTGAAACGGAAGACTTCTTTCACAAGGCAGATCAGCAGGGCATCCTGGTCATGCTTGGCTGGTGCTGCTGTGATCACTGGGAAGATTGGAAGAGCTGGACCCCTGAAGACCTGACCATCGCGACGGAATCCCTGCGTTCCCAGCTGCTTCGCCTGCGCCACCACGCTAGCCTGCTGGTATGGCTGAATGGAAGTGACAACGCTCCTCCGGCCGACATTGAAAAGGCTTACCTGCAGGTTGAGGCACAAACGCACTGGCCAAACCCGACGCTTGCCTCTGCGTCTTCAAGTGACACAGCCGGCGCGGGACAGAGCGGCGTCAAGATGACCGGCCCCTACGACTACGTCGCGCCCAGCTACTGGTACGTGGATCAACATAACGGCGGCGCCTTCGGCTTCAACACCGAGACGAGTCCCGGACCATCGATCCCTTCTCTTGCAAGTCGCAGAAGATTCTTAAGCGATCCTGAAGCCTGGCCTCCAAGCGCCACATGGAGCCTGCATAACGGGGGTGGAGAGTTCGCCAATTTGAACGTCTTCAACCAGGCCATGGAGTCGGTCTACGCCAAGCCCACATCAGCTGCGGAGTATGAACGCTTTGCGCAGACGATGGAATACGACTCAGAACGCGCCATGTTCGAATCCTACGGAAAAAACAAATACACCGCGACCGGCGTCGTTCAATGGATGCTGAACAACGCATGGCCTTCTATGATCTGGCACCTCTACGACTACTACCTGGATGCAGGCGCAGGATACTTCGCGGCGAAGAAGGCATGTGAGCCTCTGCATATTCAATACTCCTATGACGACCGCTCCATCGTCGTGGTAAACAGCACCTATGAGGCGGTAAACGGCCTGCACGCCAGCATCCGCGTACATGACGCCGCATGGCAGAACCTGTATGACGCGGATGTCGAGGTGAACTCAAGCCTCGATAGTGCGCAGCGCGTCTCGGTCATCCCCGAGCGTCTTTACAACGGCGCAGAGAGGCTCTTCTTCATCGATCTGTCCCTGACTGACAGAGCGGGGCATCTGCTGAGCCACAACTTCTACTGGGTCCCTGCAACGCTGACCACCTTCGACTGGCGCAATACTGACTTCACCCACACCCCTGCAGCGCGCCACGAAGACCTCACAGCACTCACCAGACTACCGGCTGCAGAGATCACCGCCGCTGCAGAGATCCGCACCACCCGCCGCGGCAGAGAGATCACGGTGCATCTTGCAAACCCTTCGAAAGCACTTGCCTTCCAGGTCCACGTCGCAGCAAGGACTGCCTCCGGAGATCTCATCGCGCCTGTGCTCTGGTCCGATAACTGGGTCGAAGTGACTCCCGGCGGCTCGATCACGTTGACCGCGCAGCTCCCGGCGCACTACGTCACGAACGCTTCTGTACAACTCGAAGGCTGGAACATCAAGCCTGTTACGCTGACGCCCACGCAGACTGTGCGTGCAAGCGGGGAGACGCATGGGAGCAACTGATGCGCAGGCCAATGCCTCGGGACTGAGAAGAAGTCTGCGCTTCTCAGACCTTGTTCTCTACGGCATCATCCTCATCCAGCCAACCGCTCCGATGCCCAGCTTCGGGGTCATCTACCATGAGGCCAACGGCCACGTCGTCACCGCGATTCTGCTCGCGATGGTGGCTATGCTCTTCACCTCCATCAGCTATGGCCGCATGGCCCGCGCTTATCCGCATGGTGGCTCCGCTTTTCTCTACGTTGGAAAGGAGCTTCACCCGAGCCTTGGCTACATCACCGGGTGGTGCCTGGTGATGGACTATGTCCTCAACCCCCTCATCTGCACCATCTGGTGCAGCAGGGCGGCCATGAACTTTGTCCCCGGCGTACCCTACACCTTCTTCGCCGTCGCCTTTGCGGTCTTTTTCACCGTCCTCAACTGCAGTGGCGTTGAGACCTCTGCGCGCATCAACCGCACCATGGCAGCGGCGCTGGGCATCGTCATCATACTGGTTATTGTTGCTGCCATTCACCGGTTGATGCAGCTTCAACACCCTGCGCATGGCTTCTTCACACAACCCTTCTACGACTCGCACACCTTCAGTTCGGCCGGATTGTTGCGTGGCACCTCGATCGCCGTGCTCACCTACATCGGGTTCGATGGCATCTCTACCTTGACCGATGAGGCGAAGCGCCCGGAACGCGATGTGCCACGAGCCATCATCCTCACCTGTTTCATCACCGGCGTGCTCGCAAGCATCGAGGTCTACCTGGCCCAGCTGATCTGGCCCCGTGGCATGGCGTTCCCGGATCTCGATACAGCCTACGTCCATGTAACGGGACGTATGGGCGGCCCGCTCCTCTTCGCCATCGTCAACGGATCCCTGCTGCTCGCAAACGCTGGGTCGGGGATGGCGTCGCAACTCGGCGCAGCGAGGCTGCTCTACGCCATGGGGCAGGATGGCGCACTCCCCAGGCGCTTCTTTGGTACGGTCAATCGACGAAGCCAGGTGCCGCTGAACAACGTGTTGCTGATCGGCGTCCTCTGTTTGGCCGGGTCACTGGTCTTCAGCTATCAGCTGGGCACCGAGCTGCTGAACTACGGAGCCCTGCTCGCCTTCATGGGCGTGAACCTGGCCTCGATCGTTCGGTGCTGGCGACAGGGACACTTTGCCGAGTGGCTTCCCATGCTGCTCTCCGCCGGTGGTCTCGTTACCTGCCTCTTTCTCTGGCTGAATCTTGGCCACCTCGCTCGCGTCGCAGGCACCTCCTGGGCGCTCGCCGGGGTTCTGCTTTGGCTTCTGCGCCGAAGAAGAACCATGCTGCCGGCTTAGACAGACTCAGATCCTTCACGATTGAGGTACCGCTTGAAAAGTAATGACAAACGTTTCGTACTCCCGATCATCGGCCTCTGGGTCGCACCAGTCGCCGTAGCGCAAAACGCCAAGCCGGCTCAGCCATCTCAGCCATGGATGAATACCAGGCTCTCCGCTGACGAACGTGCCGACCTGCTGCTCAGGCAGCTCACCCTCGATGAAAAGATACAGCTGCTTCACGGCACCGGCGACCCGCATGAAGGCCCGCCGGACCCCCATGCGGCCGAGGGTAATAGCGGCTCCGGCTACGTGCCAGGCATTCCGGCTTACGATCTTCCAGGCATCCAGATGGATGATTCAGCATACGGTGTGGCTTATTCAGCCGGCAGTGGACGCTACTCGACCGCATTGCCCGCCAACATCGGCCTCGCGGCCACGTGGGACCCGGCGCTGGCTCAGCGTTACGGTGAGATCATCGGCCAGGAACTGCGCGACCAGGGCTACAACATGACGCTGGGTGGTGGTGTCAACCTCACCCGCGAACCACGCAATGGACGCACCTTCGAGTACCTGGGTGAAGACCCTCTGCTCGCAGGCACCATGGTCGGCAACTTGATCAACGGTGTTCAATCGACTCACGTCATCGGTCACATCAAGCACTACGCCATCAATGATCAGGAGAGTGGACGACATGCCGTTTCATCCGAGATCTCTGAACGGGCCGCGCGCGAGACTGACCTGCTTGCCTTTCAGATCGGCATCGAGACAGGTCATCCCGGCGCCGTCATGTGTTCTTACAACCGGATCAACGGCTCGTATGGCTGCGAGAATGAATTCCTGTTGAAGACCGTGCTGAAGGGTGACTGGAAGTACCCCGGCTTCGTTGTCTCTGACTGGCTCGCCACCCACTCGACCGTAAAGGCCTCGCACGCTGGCCTCGATAACGAGGAGCCCGGCAACACCTTCTATGGTCCCGCTCTCAAGCAGGCAGTCACGTCTGGCAGTATCAGCGAAGCCGAACTCAACGACCACGTTCATCGCATCCTGCGCTCCATGTACGCCGCGGGCGTGGTCGATAATCCACCGAAGAAGAATGTCCCCAAAGTCTTTGAGCATGCTCAGCGGGCTCGCGAGCTTGAGCAGAACAGCATCGTCCTCCTGCGCAATCAGGATCATGTGCTGCCGATCGATCGCAGCCGTGTCAGGACGATTGCCATCATTGGTCGCAACACTGACAAAGGCATGATCTCGGGGGGAGGTTCCGCACAGGTGGACCCTCCTGGCGGCAATGCGATCGGTGACGTTCAAGAAAAAGATAAGAAGGCCGACTGGCAGCGCGCTGTCTGGTTTCCCGATGCACCCCTCAAGGCCATTGCAGAGGCGGCACCCAACGCCAGGATCGTCTTCAACGATGGCAGCAACCTTACCGAAGCCGCTCGTGCAGCCAGCGGCGCCGACCTTGTCCTCTTCTTTGCCTATCAATGGCAGGCCGAGGGCATCGACCTGCCCACGCTCGCGCTGCCCGACGCACAGGATGCCGTCATCGCTGCAGTCGCAAAGGCTAATCGACATACGGTGGTCATCCTTGAAACCGGAGGTCCAGTCCTCATGCCCTGGGCGAAAGACGTGGCCGGCATCGTTGAGAGCTGGTACAGCGGAACGATGGGCGCCACCGCCATCGCCGATGTTCTGTTTGGCGCAGTCAATCCTGCAGGCAAGCTACCGATCACCTTTCCTCTCGCTGATAGTGACCTTCCTCACCCGAAGTTGATAGGACCACCGCCTGCATCGCAGGAAGATTGGAGCGATGCCGACAAGATGTCGCGCAAGCTGCTTCAGGGCCTGCCACCCTTCCCGGTCACCTATGACGAAGGTCTGAAGGTCGGTTACAAGTGGTACGACGCAGAGAAGAAGCCGGTACTCTTCCCCTTTGGCTTCGGCCTCTCCTACACCACCTTCAGCTACTCCGGCTTCAGCATCACCGTTGACGATCAGATCACCGCCAGCTTCACCCTGCGGAACACCGGGGAACGCGCAGGAGAAGAAGTGGCACAGGTCTACTCCACCATGCCGACATCCACTGGTGAACCGCCGAAGCGCCTCGTCGCGTGGACCAAGGTACCGCTCGCAGCCGGCGAGCAGAAGCTGATCACGTTGAAAATTCCACGCGAGCGCCTGGCGCTCTGGGACGAATCCAGTCACCGCTGGACCGTGGCCGCTGGCCAGTACACATGGCAGGCAGGTCCAAGTTCCGCTGAACTCCCTCTTCAACAAACCACTCCCATCCACTAAGTCAACGGATCTTGTACAAGGAGAGCGCCATGGCAGCCAGCCCGCTGATCGCCCAGCAACAACCGCCGGACATCGATATAGCCGGGGAGCAGGTCCGCTCACGTGTCGTCTCGCTCGACATCTTTCGCGGTCTCGTCATGGCTCTCATGATCTTTGTCAACGATCTGGCAAGCGTGCATGGCCTGTCGAAGTGGACCTACCATATGCCCACCGCAGTTGATGCCATGAGCTACGTTGATGTCGTCTTTCCTGCCTTCCTCTTCATCGTCGGCATGGCCATGCCCCTTGCAATTCAGCAGAGGCTCCGGCGCAATCCTTCACTCAAGTCCCTTTGGCTCCATGTCCTTCTGCGCGTTGTTGCGCTGCTTGTGCTTGGCTTCATCCTGGCAAACGGAGCAGATGGAAACGCTTCTCTGATGCATGGATTACCTCCAGCCCTTTGGACCATCCTCGCTCTGCTCGGAGGAGTACTGCTCTGGGGCGTCTTCGGTGCCAAGGCCTCTTCAACCGGCAGGCTCTCGCTGCAACAACTCTCAGGCCTGGTCCTGCTCGTGGCGTCCTTCGCCATCTTCCGAAGGCTCACACCAGACGGGCATTCCGCATGGATCGCCTTCGCCTACCCCGAGATCCTTGGCCTCATCGGCATGGCCTACCTCTCCGCGTGCATCCTTTACATCCCCTTCCGTTCGATCCTCTGGCTGCCCTTTGTCTGGCTCGTTGCGCTGCTTGCCTTCGACGCAGCGTGCATGGCGCACCTCATCTCCATCGCTCACCTGCCCATCTACGTATGGCCTTTCGATAACGGATCCATGCCTGCGATGGTCATCGCCGGCATCCTTGCAAGTACCCTCTTCCTGGGCAGCGAACTAAGATGGACCCCGATCCAAAAGTTCCGCGCAGGGCTCGCCGCCGCAGCGTTCACCGCCCTGGCAGGCTGGCTGATGATTCCCTTCGGCATCTCGAAAAACCGCGGCACCCCAACCTGGAGCCTTTGGAGCATCACCGCCTGCCTGGTCATCTTCAGCCTGCTTTACTGGCTCTGTGATATGCGTAAACACACGCGCTGGGCACTTCCCTTCCGCAGCGCAGGCTCTAACACTCTGCTGACCTACCTTCTACCCGACCTATACGTTTACACCGCCTTGCTCTTCGGCTTCAGCAGCTTCCTACTGCGCTGGAACCATGGCTGGCCCGGAGTCATAAGATCGCTGCTGTTCACCGCAGCCATGCTCATCCTTTCCACCCTGCTCACCCGCGCACGCATCCGCATGCAGCTCTAGCCCGGGCTGACGCTTCACCGCCGTAACAACTCGATCGCTCGGCCAGGAAGCTGACAACGCGATGCAAGCCCCACGTGCCCCTTCGATCCAACTACAAAAAGTGCACGCGCTACAGCGCTCAAATTCGAAGCCAGTAAAGATAGCCGAAAATGACAAAGGCTCAGCTCGCGCAAGCTAAGCTCGTCGCATAAACCCTGTCAGCTCGAGCAACCTCGATCGATGAAGTCGCGCCAAGCATCCATAGATGCGAGGATGGACGCCAACTCTCGAAGGTGCAGCGGATGGCACGGGCAGCCGACTCTCGGTTCGCTCCTGCCGTAAGATCAAGCTTGTGCTCGACCCACAAACTTCTACCCGTCTCCGTACCCTCGCCGTCATCCCCGCACGCCTTGCCTCCACTCGCCTCCCGCGCAAGGTCCTGCGCTCGATCGCCGGACGCCCCATGCTCGCCTGGGTCTATGAAGCCGCTCGCGCATGTTCCGCCCTCGATCGCATTGTCATCGCCGCAGATTCCGAAGAGGTCATGGCACTCTGCCAGCAACATGGCTGGCCGGCCATCCTCACCTCACCAGCTCTACCAAGCGGCTCCGATCGCGTTCACGCCGTAGCTGCCGACGCCCGCTTTGCGGATGCACAGATCTACATCAACCTACAAGCCGACGAGCCCCTGCTCACCCCGGCACACATCAACGATCTTCTTGAACCATTCGCAGATCCGTCGGTGCAGGTCACAACGCTCAGGGTCCGCTGCACCGCAGAGAACCTGAACAATCCAAACGCGGTGAAGGTCGTCACCACACCCGGCAATCGCGCCCTCTACTTTTCTCGCGCAACCATCCCCTTTGATCGAGACCTGACCGGCGCCGACACCTGGAAGCATCTCGGCCTCTACGCCTACCGCGCCGAGGTCCTGGCCCGCTTCCATGCCCTCGAACCCACTCCGCTCGAGACGACAGAGCGCCTCGAACAACTACGCTTCCTTGAAAACGGCATTCCTGTCCATGTCATCCCGACCGCTGATGACACCATCGGCGTCGACACCGAAGACGACCTCGCAAGGGTGGAGCAGGTTCTTGCGAATCGGAATACGCCCGCGTCCTAGAACGCTTCAAACTCAAGGGTAAGGCCGTCATCGCCGACCAATGCGGCCACACCCGCAAGCGAAGCCACAACCCACTCCGCGCCCGCGTCATACAGCTCCTGTGCGGTATGTGTTCCCAGCACCCCAAGCACGCGGCTGCCAGCAGCCCTGCCTGAACCGACACCACTTGGAGCATCCTCAACCACAATGCACTCCGCCGAGCTGAAGCCCAGCAGCTTCGCGCCTGTCATGTAGGGCTCAGGATGCGGCTTGCCGTTCTTCACATCATCGGCCGCAATCAGCTCATCCGGATACGGCAATCCGGCGGCCTTCAGACGACCGAGCAGCAGCCTCCTCGTGGCGCTCGTCACAATCGTCCAGCGCTCCGGAGGAAGTGAGTTCAATAAAGTTCGCACGCCATCCAGAACTTTGAGATCGTCAGTGTCTGCAATCTCGAAGTCCTCGATCGTCCGCAATCCTTCAGCAGCCTGTTCCGCAGTGAAGTCGGGCCGCAGCTGCTGCATAATGTCCATCGCGCGCACGCCATGCGGAATCGTATAGGTCTCCCAACCCTCGATCCCGTACTGCTTCGTCCACCTGCGCCACGAACGATTGACCGACGCGATCGAGCTGATCAACACGCCGTCCATATCAAACAGCAATCCCTTGCACTCAACGTTCAAGCGAACTCCAATCCTGATCGCGGGTCGCAATGTCTCAACCGGCTCATACCCAGAGCTTCTTAGGATGCGGCCCTCACGTGCTGCGATTCTACGAAAAGATCGCATGGCAAACGCAACAACATGCACAACCGCTGGAGCAACAACATGCGCAGACGGCCGCACAGTTCGCTCCTCGGTCACTTAATGGAAGCTGGAATCGATAATGGAAGCTGGAATCCGCTAAACCCTTCCACCCCGCGACTAACCCGCCAGCACAAAGCTCTCAGCCGTCTTCAGTACCTGCTCAACGCTCTCGACAGAACAACTTTCACAGTAGACCCGCAGCAACGGCTCCGTCCCCGAAGCCCGCAGCAGCAGCCAGGTCTCGGCAGCCTTCGCTTTGCCCAAGCATGCTTCGTTCTCGAGGAAGAACTTGATCCCGTCAAGAGTCTCCACCTTCAACACCTTCATGCCCGCAAACGTTTCGCCCGCCTTCGTTGCCTTCGCACGCGCAATAGCCGACTGCTTGAGACGATCGTCAATGTGCATATCGATGCGCCCGTACTGATGCTCGCCATACTCTACCTGCAAAGCGCTCACCAGCTCACCCAGCGTCTTCTTCTCATCCGCCATCACCTGCGCCAGCAGCAGCGAGTTCAGCATGCCATCGCGCTCCGGCAGATGCCTGCTGATGCCCACGCCGCCAGACTCCTCGCCGCCGATCAGGATGTCTTCGGTCAGCATCAGGTCACACACGTACTTGAAGCCGATGCCATGCTCATGCAGCCTGCGCCCATGCTTGGCGGCAATCCGGTCAAGCATCAGCGTCGTGTTGAAGGCGCGCGTCACATCGCCCGGCCAGCCCTTGCGTTCAAGCAGCCACTGCAGCAGGATGGCAAAGATCTTATGCGCATCGACCACGTTGCCATGCTCGTCCACAGCGCCGATCCGGTCTGCGTCGCCATCGGTCACCAGCCCCGCGGCACACTTTTCCTCAACGACCCGCCTTTGCGTCTCGGCGATATGCGGCAGAATCGGCTCCGGATTGATCCCGGGAAAGCTCGGATTGATCTCCGAACGCATCTCGACGAACGGGATTCGAGCCTTGGTGAAGATCCCGGCCAGCACCCCTCGTCCCGCGCCGTACATCACGTCAATCAGCAACCTGTGCCCCGAAGCACGGATCGCGTCGAGATCGACAAAGGCCTCAATGGCTGCAACATACGGAGGATTGAAGTCCACCTCTTCAATCCTGCCCGGCTCAGCAGCCGCATCAAGCGGCTGCTCCAGGTAGGTTTCGATTGAGGAGATGATCGATGGCTTCCCCGACCCCCCGTAACTCGCCTTGTACTTGACCCCGTTCCACTGCGCCGGGTTATGGCTCGACGTGATCATCACGCCGCCCGCCGCAGCTCGCCCACGCACAGCAAATGAAAGCGCCGGGGTCGGCGTCACACGATCTGCCAGCGCCACCGGGATACCCGCTCCGGCCAGCACCTCGGCCACCACCTTCGCAAAAGCCTGCGAGCCGAAGCGCGTGTCCCACCCGATGCAAACACCCTTCGCCGCATCCTCGTGCTTCAGCACATAATGCGCAATGGCACGCGCCGCCACACGCACGTTTTCGTAGGTGAAATCATCGGCGATGATACCGCGCCAGCCATCGGTCCCAAACTTCACGACACCCATCAAGAACTCCTCAGTACCGCCCTCTGACTTGACCCATCTGCACTCAGCTGAAAGCTGGAAGCCAACAGCTGGAAGCTTGCCTCTAAATCAGGTCCTCGCGCTTCAAGGCCTCATGCACCTGCTTCACCACCTTGCTCACATCCTGGGATCGCTCCCTGGTTGTGATCAGCAGCGCATCCTCGGTCTCGACCACCACCAGCCCATCCACCCCCAGCAACGCCACCATGCGGCCCGGTGCGTACACGTAGTTGCCTTTGGATTGAATCGCAACCAGCGCGTCCGTGTTGCCATCGATCACGTTCTCATCTTCATGCGACCCCAGGTGTTCATGCAGCGACGCCCAGGACCCGAGATCGTTCCAGCCAAAGTCCGCCGGCAGGCAGAAGATATTCGACCGCACCTCCCCCTTCACCGACCGCCGTTCCAGCACCGCATAGTCAATCGAGATGTTCTCGCACTGCGGGTACACCTCAGCGAACACCTCGCCAAACTGCTCCGTCCCATGCGCCGCGGCAATCTTCTCGAGCAACGGCGCAAGCTCCGGAGAGTGCTCGCGGATGGCATTCGCCAGCGTCCGCGCACTCCAAAGAAAGATCCCGCCGTTCCAGACGAAGTTGCCGGCAGCCAGGAACCGCTCAGCCGTATGCCGATCCGGCTTCTCGCGGAAACGCTTCACCCGGTGCACCGGCACGCCGTTTACGGGCGACACCTCGGCGCCCTGCTCGATGTATCCGTAGCCGGTCTCAGGTCGTGTCGGAGGCACGCCCAGCACCACGATATTCTCACCGGCCGCGGCTACTTCGATCCCCGCCGAGATCACCTCCGCGAAGCGTGCAATATTCTTCACTACGTGATCTGAAGGAAAGATCCCGATCACCGTGTCGGGCTCCGTGCATTCCAGCATGAACGCGGTCAGGGCACACGCAGGCGCCGTATTGCGAGCCACCGGTTCGCTCAGGATATGGTCTGCAAGCACCGACGGCATCTGCCCCGCGATCGTCTTGTCAAGCCAGTGGTTCGTCACAACCCACACATCGGACGCATCCGCCACCGGCAGCAGACGAGTGAGCGTCTGCTGAATCATCGTATTCTCGCCATCGAGCGCCAGCACCTGCTTCGCGCGCGCCCTGCGGCTCCGCGGCCAGAATCGCGTGCCACTTCCACCCGCCAGGATCACCGGAGCAAAACGAACGTCACCTTTTCCCATAACGTCCATCGTAATGGAAACAAAGCGACAAACTGGCAGATACGAATCAACCTTTTGTGTCATTGGTACCGGGGCGAACGACACAAATGAGTCTCGGGCGCCGGCGACGACCACTTCGCGAGACGGAATCGCTGCGCACGGGGATTAGAGGTCGAAGCTCCCAAGCCCACGCGCTCGTGCGTGCCCACCCCAAGGAGTAGCGTCTCTTCGCCTGTCAGAACGCAGTTGCCGTTGCCCTCAGCTCCGATTGCCCTCAGCTCAACTTCAGAAAATACTCGCGCATCCGTCTCACGCCTTCGTCGATCACATCCGCGCTTACCGCGTACGAAAGTCGAATATGCTCAGCCGTTCCGAAGGCTTCACCCGGCACCACCACCACGTGCGCTTCGTTCAGCAGCTTCGCCGCCAGCTCCGTGGCAGTCTTGATGCCTCCCTTACCCAGAAAGGCAGACACATTCGGATACACATAGAACGCGCCCTGCGGCACCGTGCATGTCAGCCCGGGAATCGTCCTGAACCCCTCGATGATCCGGTCGCGCAGCTTGATGTAATCCGCCTTCATCACGCTGACGCACTCCTGGGACCCGGTCACCGCGGCGATCGACGCCTTCTGCACAAAGCTCGCCGCGTTTGAGGTCGACTGCGACTGCAGCTTGCTCATCGCCGCGATCACCTGCTTCGGCCCGAGCGCAAAGCCCGCGCGCCACCCGGTCATCGCATACGTCTTCGACAGTGAGCCCAGAACCACCACGTGCTCCCTGCACTCGGTCACCGACGCACCGCTCACCGGCTCGCCCGCAAAGTTCAGGTACGCATAACACTCGTCGAGCAGCACGTACACTCCACGCTCATGGCCCAGTCGGACGATCGCCTCGACATCGGCCTGGTCCATCACGGCGCCTGAAGGATTCGACGGCGAACACAAGATGATCGCCTTCGTCTTCTCCGTCATCGCAGCCGCAATCATCGATGCCGTCACGCGAAAGTTCTCCTCCTCGCGGCTCTCCACATACTTCACCACCCCGCCCGCATACTGGATGATGTCCTTGTACGAGACCCAGTACGGCACCGGCAGCACCACCTCATCGCCATGATCGACCAGCACCTGCAGCGCGTTGAACAGCGCCAGCTTCCCGCCGGTCGTAAACACGCACTCCTCGGGCGTGTAGTCGGTGCCGAAATCTATCCGGTGCCGCTCGCAGATAGCCTTCCGCACATCAGGCGTGCCGGCCACCGCCGTATAACGTGTGAAGCCCTTCTGGATCGCATCGATCGCAGCATCCTTAATGTGCTGCGGAGTCTCAAAGTGAGGCTCGCCCGCACCGAAGTCCGAAAGCTTGATCCCCGTCGCCTTCAGCCGCAAAGCCTCGGCAGTGATCGCCATGGTCGCCGAAACTTCGATCCGATTGATCCGATCTGTCAAAACCTTCGTTGCAGTCGCTGAGCTCATGCACCTTAGTCTTTCAGATTTCACAAGAAAAAGACATAAAGCCGCCCGATTGTGGCTCGTCCTTCCTTCCCCGGGGCAACTGCCCTGCTTGGGTCAACGTCTGAGCCCGTACCAGCAGGTCGCCTCACGGTCAAACCAGAAAGGTCTGGAGACCGAGAGGTCGATTTACCGCTCCGGCAGCGGATCAGGAACACCCGCGCGCCAAGCACAGGCTGCATCATCCGCAAGACTGTCATGCAAAGCTCTTCCCGCACGCAACCCCCGGGCTCGAAAGGCTCAACTGAAATCCCGCTCTTGTATCCTTGAACCTATGATTGACGAACCCACCTTCCGCCGCGTCTCCGACCAGGCACTCGAATCGTTGAAGCAGTCATTGATTGCGGCCGAGGAAGACGGCGGCTTTGAAGCTGAAGAGAAGAACGGTGTGCTCAACGTCCTGTTCGAGGATGACTCTGCGAAATTTGTGTTTACGCCACAGACGCCGGTCCGGCAGATCTGGATCTCCGCCCGCTCCACCAGCTACAAGCTCGAATGGTCAGACGAGGCAAGCGCCTTCATCCTCCCGAGGACCGGCGAACAACTCAAGCCGCTTACCGAACGCCTGCTGAGGGAGCACCTCGAGGACGACGCGATCAGCCTCAGCTGAAAAGCCGCTCGTTCAGCCCGTTCTCAGCACTCCACAAGATAGCCGCAAACCACCTCGTTCGTAGCCTTCGAACGCCTTTCCCCGAAGGAACCTCCGGGAAGGGCACCCCTTCACTGCGCCCGGGAAGCCGGCGCGAGAGACAAGCCTGATGCCCCTTTTGTCCGTCGCCATTATCACCTGCAACGAAGAGAGCAATCTGCCACGGACCCTGGCCAGCGTCAGGTTCGCGGACGAGATCATCGTCGTCGATTCGTTCTCTAGCGACCGCACCGTCGAGATCGCGAAGTCCTTCGGCGCACGCGTCTTCGTACGGGAGTGGCCAGGCTTCGCAGCACAGAAAAATTTCGCGATCCAGCAATGCACTGGCGACTGGATCCTTTCGCTCGACGCCGACGAAGAGCTCTCGCCAAAGCTCCGTTCGCAGCTCAGCTTCCTGCTGCCCACCCAGCCTCGGGTCGACGCTTACTACATCAACCGGCGCAACCTCTTCCTCGATCGCTGGATCAAGCACGGCGGCTACTACCCCGATCCCAAATTGCGCCTCTTCCGCAGATCAGCCGCCAACTACGCAGCTCCTCCGCGGTTTGAAAACCGCCCCGTGCATGAGACCATCCGCTTCAATGGAGAGGCCTCGTCGCTCGACTTCGACCTCATCCATCACGCCTACCCGACCCTCGAAGGCTATCTTGAACACATGGACCGTTACTCGACCCTCGGCGCGCAGCTGCTGGTCGAGCAGGGCAGAACCAGCCAGAGCATGCTGCCCTTCTACTGGAATGTGCTCTTCATGCCGAGCCTCACCTTCTGCTGGAACTATCTGTTCCGCCTGGGCTTCCTCGACGGTCGCGAAGGCCTGCTGCTGCACCTCTACCACACGACGTATGTAAGCTGGAAGTACGCCAAGGCTTGGCGCGCCGCCAGCACTCCGGCCTCTGACTCGCCGAATACCTAGCAACGCCCGCAGACCACAGCCGGCAACCCGGCACGCATGCTAAAACAAACCATGCGCCTGCCCTCCCTCCTCCTCTGCCTGCTGGTCCCGGTCTCCGCTCAAACTCCCCTCGCAGGCCAGGAAAAGGCAAGTCAGGAAAAAACAGCCCAGGCAAAAGCCAGCCCGCTCCCCACCATCGCCAGCTTTACCGCTGTCATGAAGCACCTCCCCGGCCTCCTGCCTCTCCACTGGGACGCCGCCGAAGGCAAGCTCTACCTTGAAGTCGACCACCCTGGAACCGACCTCCTCTATACCCACGGCCTCCCCTTCGGTACCGGCTCAAACGATCTCGGCTTGGATCGCGGCCAGGTCTCCGAGGGCGCCATCGTCCGCTTCGAACGCTTTGGTCCGAAACTCCTGCTGATTCAGCCAAACGAAGCCTTCCGCTCCTCGGCACCCGACCCGCAGGAGCAGCTCTCCGTGCGCCAGTCCTTCCCCGAATCCGTCATGGCCGGCTTCAAGGTGCAGGCCGCGGACGACTCCGGCGCCGTGCTGGTCGATGCCACGGAGTTCTTCCTGCGCGACGCGCACGGCGTAGCGGAGACCGTCACCGAACGCGCCGGTGTCAGCTACAAAGTGGACCCCTCCCGCTCCGCCGTCGCAATGGACCACACGAAGGCCTTCCCGAAGAACACCGAGGTAGAGGCGCTCCTCACCTTCACCACCGATGCCCCGCAAAAGCGCGGCAACTTCGTCAACGACGTCGCACCAGATCCGCACGCCCTGACCGTTCGCGAACACCAGTCGTTCATGGAACTGCCGGCTCCCGGCTTCACCCCGCGCCGCTTCGATCCACGCGCAGGCTACTTTCCCACCTCCTACCGTGACTACTCGGAACCTCTCGGCGACTCACTCGATCAGCATTTCATCGTGCGCCATCGCCTGGAGCAGAAAGACCCCGCATGCCACCACGCGTGCGAAGCCTTGGCACCCATCCAGTACTACGTCGACCGCGGCGCACCTGAACCAATCCGCACCGCTCTGCTTGAAGGTGCGCGCTGGTGGGACCAGGCCTTCCAGGCGGCAGGCTGGGCGCCCAACACCTTCCGCGTAGACCTGCTGCCGGCGGACGCAGACCCCATGGACCTGCGCTTCAATATCATCCAGTGGGTCCACCGCTATACCCGCGGCTGGAGCTACGGCGCCGCCGTCATCGACCCGCGTACCGGCGAGATCGTCAAGGGCAACGTGACCCTGGGATCTCTGCGCGGCCGTCAGGATTACCTCATCGCAGAGGCGCTGCTGAGCCCCTACGCCAGCGGAAAAACCATCACGCCAGGGAGCGACCCCATGCTCCAGATGGTGCTCGCACGCATTCGTCAGTTGTCCGCCCACGAGACCGGCCACACCCTTGGCCTCTCGCATAACTTCGCCGCCAGCGCTTTCGCGCAGTCAGCCAGCGTGATGGACTACCCTCACCCCTTCGTGACCCTTGGCAAAGACGGTCTGCCTGACATCGGGCACGCCTACGCCGTCAACATAGGCCAGTGGGATAAGGTCGCCATCGACTACGGATACCGGCAGTTCGCCGCAGGCACAAACGAACCTGAAGCCCTGAACAAAATTCTTGCTGAATCTGAAAAGCAGGGCCTCCTCTACATCACCGATGAAGATGCGCGCCCCTTCAGCGGCGCTCATCCGCACGCCCACCTTTGGGATAACGGTGCTGACCCTGCAGCCGAACTGAACCGCGTGCTCGAGGTACGTCGCGCCGCGCTTCTGCGCTTTGGTGAAGCCGCCATCAAGCCCGGCAAGCCGCTCGCGCAGCTCGAAAACACCCTGGTTCCTCTCTTCCTCTTCCACCGCTATCAAACCGAAGCCGCCACTAAAGAAATCGGCGGCCTCGACTACCGTTACAGCCTGCGTGGAGATGGTCAGCCACTGCCCACGATCGTCGCTCCGGCGGAGCAGCAGAAAGCACTCGAGGCCGTGCTCAGGACCCTGTCCCCGGAGACCCTGACGCTGCCCGAAGCCCTGATCAAGATCCTGCCGCCCATGCCCCCGGGCATGCAACGCACGCGCGAATCGTTCCCGTCAGAGACCGGCCTGACCTTTGATCCGATCGCCGCCGCGGAGGCCTCGGCAGACCTCACCCTGCAGGTCCTGCTCGACCCCGCACGCGCTTCGCGTCTGGTCCAGTACCACATGCGAGAGGCACAGGCGCCCTCATTGCGTGGAGTCCTTGAAGCTATCTCGAAGACCACCGCTGAACGCCCCGAAGGCGGCCACACCCTTTCCTCCGAGGTCGAGCGGGCCGTCGAGTTCCGTGGTCTCGAAGCGATGCTGTCGCTCGCCAGCAATCCCGAAGCCTCCTCGCAGGCAAGAGCGATCGCACGATCGCACGTGGAGGACCTTCTCAAGCAATGGAACATGACCGCGACCCCGGACGATACCGCCGAGTCCATCCACCGCGCAGCCCTGATCAACCGCATCCAGAACTTCGAAAAAGAGCCGCTCAAATTCGTGCCCGCAAAGCCGGTCCAGGCGCCGCCCGGCATGCCGATCGGCGATGACGCCGAGTTCTAAGCCGCCTCTTGCCCGCCTCTTACCCGCCTCTTGGCCGCCACGGCCAGCCGCGCAAAGCAGGTCGTATACTCGTGCTGCCATGACCACACGTACCACGCCCATCCGGGTCCTTGTCGCAAAGCCCGGGCTCGATGGCCACGACCGGGGCGCCAAGATCATCGCACGCGCGCTCCGCGATGCGGGCATGGAGGTCATCTACACCGGTCTGCGTCAAACCCCCGAGATGATCGTCTCTGCAGCTATCCAGGAGGACGTAGACTGCATCGGGCTGTCGATCCTTTCCGGTGCCCACAGCATGATCGTGCCCCGCATCCATCTCCTGCTCGAGGCCCAGCATGCGGACGACATCCTGCTCGTGCTCGGAGGAACGATCCCGGCTGAAGATGAGCCACTGATGAAAGCGAACGGAGTCGCGGCCATCTTCGGCCCCGGCACCTCGCTCGCAACCACCATCCAGTTCATCCGCGAACATGTGAAGCCGCGCAGCATGTTCACCAGCGCCATCATTTAGCACCGGCTGCGATTCAGCACCGGATGCGAGGAGCTTGCTTGACCACTTTCCCATCAGGTTCAATGTCAATCCTGGTCAACGAAACGCAGGGCATCCGCACGATCACGCTCAACCGGCCCGAACGCCGCAACGCCCTTACCCCGGAGATGCAGACGGAGCTGATCCTTGCGCTTGAAGCTGCCGCCAGCTCGACCTCGACCCGGGTCGTCATCCTTAGCGGCGCCGGGGAAGCCTTCTGCGCCGGTCTCGATCTCACCGCACTGCAGGCCATGGGCGGCAAGAGCCCGCATGAGCTGCAGGAAGACGCGCAACGCATCGCAGGGATGTTCCGCACCCTCTATCAACTCCCCGTTCCAACCATCGCCGCCGTCAATGGACACGCAACCGCCGGCGGCACCGGCCTCGCAACCCTGTGCGACTTCACCTACGCGGTACCATCCGCAAAGTTCGGCTACACCGAGGTGAAGATCGGATTTGTACCTGCTCTTGTTTCGGCGTACCTCACCCTGCAAATCGGTGAAAAGCACGCGCGCGATCTTCTCCTTACCGGACGCCTCTTCAGCGCGGAAGAGGCCAGACATCTCGGCCTGGTCAACGAAGTGCTCGAAGCCGACGACCTCCTGCCCCGCGTCAACGCACAGGCCGAGCTGCTTTCCCGCAACTCGCCTTCCGCCATGCGCGCCACGAAGCAACTGATCGCCGATCAGAATCGCACCTGGCTTGACGCCGCCGTCACTCACTCCATGAAGGCCAACGCAGAAGCACGCGAAACCGCGGACTTCCGCGAAGGCGTCGCTGCTTTCCTCGAAAAACGCAGGCCGCATTGGAGCTGAGCCAACATGGCGCGGTAACGACCGCCGCATGAAGTAGTCACCCCGGGCGACGAGGGAGCATTTGTCGTTATGCTGAAAAGTATGACCTCAGAATCACGCATCCGTGTGCGCTATGCAGAGACCGACCAGATGGGCGTTGTCTATCACGCCAACTACCTCATCTGGTTTGAAGTAGGCAGAGCGGACCTCATCCGCCAGATGGGCCTGGACTACAAAACGCTTGAAGAAGAAGAAAGCGTGCACATCGCGGTCGTCGAAGCCACCGCCCGCTACAAGGCGCCCGCACGCTACGACGACGAGCTCATCGTCCGCACTACGTTGTCCCGCATCCGCGGTTCGGTGCTCACCTTTCGCTACGCCATCCACCGCATCGCCGACGACCTCCTGCTCACCGAAGGCGCCACCACCCACGTCGTGGTCGATCAGGAGATGAAGCGCGCCGCCATGCCCGAGCGCTACGCCATCGCCTTCCGCGCCGCGCACGTTCCCATAGACCTCTAACCGGCTTGCAGGAACAGGCCCTACTGCACCTTCGTCCCGTACTTCCTTTCAATCTCACGACTGGCGGCGATCAGACCATCGAGCGGCCGCATCTCCGGCAGCTCTGCGCCCAACTCCCTAAGCACGCGCAGCAACTCCTCTGTCGGCAGGTTGCCCACCAACGCATCCTGCGCCAGGGGACATCCGCCCAGCCCGCCGATCGCCGCGTCGAACCGCCTTACCCCCGCACCGTAAGCCGCGCGGATCAATCCTTCGGCATCACCCGGGGAGGCATGCAGATGTACCCCGATCTCAAGCTCATCATGCACCGCCATCACGTCCGCCAACACATCGGCAACCACACGCGGCGACGCCATCGCGACCGTATCGGCGAGCGAGATCTGGGTCACACCGCAGTCCACCAGCAGGTCGCATGCATCGACTACCTCATCGATCGACCACATATCCCCGTACGGATTGCCAAAGGCCATGGAGACGTACGCAGCGATATCAAGGCCAGCCTTGTAGCCAAGTGTGCCGATTGCCTCAAGCGCCTCGATCGACTCTTCGGGTGTCTGATTTTGATTGCGCTTCAGAAACTGTGGAGAGATCGAGTAAGGAAATCCCAGGGTCGCCACGGCCCCGGTACTGATGGCACGCTCCGCACCCTTCTCGTTGACGACGATAGCGATGATCTCGACATCATCGGGGGGATCCAGATACTCAAGCACCAGCTCGGAATCGGCCATCTGCGGAATCGCCGTCTTTGAAACAAAGCTGACCGCGTCGATATGTTTGAAGCCCGCCGCCACCAGCACACGCAGGTAGTCCGCCTTCACCTCCGCGGGAATCGCCCCAGGCAAGCCCTGCCACGCGTCACGCGGACACTCAATGATCTTTACCATCCTTCGAAATTCTCCCAAGTACCAGTCTACGTCTGGATCACGCCTACGTTGAACTTCGGCACGTCCGGGTTCAGCGAGCACACCTCGAGCGCCAGCATCAACGTCGCACGCGTCTCCGCGGGATCGATCATCGCATCGATCCACAGCCGCGCCGCACCGTACCGAGGATCCGCAGCCGCATCGTAGCCGCGCTTGATCTCCTCCCCGATCTCGCGCTTCTTTTCGTCAGACACCCTCTCGCCCGAGCGCTCCATCTGCTTCGCCTTCACCTCCGCCAGCGTGCTCGCAGCCGCCGCACCGCCCATCACGGCGTACTTGGCCGTCGGCCACGCAAACAAGAACCGCGGATCATACGCCTTGCCGCACATCGCATAGTGCCCCGCCCCGAAGCTGCCGCCCAGGATCACCGAGATCTTCGGCACCACGCTGGTCGACACCGCCGACACCATCTTCGCTCCCGCGCGGATGATCCCCGACCACTCCGCATCCTTGCCCACCATAAAGCCATTCACGTCATGCAGAAACACCAGCGGCACAAGCTTCTGATTCGCATCCATAATGAAGCGCGCCGCCTTCTGCGCGGCTTCGGTATAGATCACCCCGCCCACCTCGATGCGCTTGGTACCCGCCTGCGGACCCGTCGCGACCGTCTGTACCTGGTTGATCTTCTGGTTGGCGACAATCCCCACCGCACGCCCACCGATGCGCGCATAACCACACACCAACGTTCGTCCAAACTCCTGCTTGTACTCGTCAAACTCACTGCGGTCGACGATGCGCGCAATGATCTCGCGCACATCGTAAACATTGCTCGCACCCGGCGCCGGGTCAAGAAAGCCATACAGCTCTTCCGCCGGGTACAGAGGCTCGTCCCGCCGGTCGTCATACTCTGTAACCGAGAAGGTCGCGGCCGGGCTAGTGGACGGGCTAGTGGACGAGCTAAAGGACGGGCTAGTGGCCGGACGAGCGGCCGGACGAGTGGACGGACGAGCGCCCATCTTGTCCACCAGAGAACGTAACCGCTGCAGGCACGATTCGTCGTCCGCCTCCTTGAAATCGACCGTCCCCGAAACCTCCGCATGCATCGTCGCGCCACCCAGCTCCTCCGCCGTCGTCTTCTGGCCGATCGCCGCCTGCACGAGCGCAGGCCCAGCCAGAAACAGCCCGGAACCCTCCGTCATCAGCACCGTATCCGTCATCACCGGCAGATACGCGCCGCCCGCCACACACATGCCCATGATGGCGGTCATCTGCGGAATCCCCAGGCTCGACATCACGGCGTTGTTGCGGAAGACGCGGCCGAAATCATCCTGGTCTGGAAAGACCTCCTCCTGCAGCGGCAGAAACACGCCGCTTGAATCAACCAGGTAAAGCGTCGGCACCCTGTTCTCGAGCGCGATCGCCTGCGCACGCAGCACCTTCTTCGCCGTCATGGGGAAGAACGCCCCCGCCTTC